>JALHND010000018.1 GCA_022843705.1 Burkholderiales bacterium | reverse complement strand
ACGCCGATGATCTCGTCCTCGTGGTTCTTCATCGGCACCGTCAGGAAGGAGGTCGAGCGGTAGCCCGTCTTCTTGTCGAAATTCTTGGTGCCCGAAAAATCGAACCCGGCCTCGGTGTAGGCATCGGCGATGTTGACGGAACAATCGTGGTGGACCGCGTAGGCGGCAACCATGCTGTGGATCGCACCACCCTCCCGGTCGTACAGGTTGACCGGATAAAAAGGGATGTCCTCGCCGCTGGTGCCGCCCATCGCGATGCCCAGCGTGTCGTTGCGCATGATTTCAAAACGCAGGGCCTGCTGGTCTTCCGTCATGCGGTAGAGCGTGCCGCCGTCGGCGTTGGTGATGTCCTTGGCCGCCACCAGGATCGCCTCCAGCAGGCGGTTGATGTCGCGCTCCTTGGACAGCGCGGCGCCGATGCGCAGCAGTTCGGACAACCGGTGCGACAGGTCGCCGTGGGCTGGCGGGGCTTGGACGGAATTCATGGCTGCTGCAGCTGCAGGGCTTACTTGATGCAGACCGCGCGCACCTGTTTCATGTCGGTGATGCCCATCAGCACCTTTTCGATGCCGTCCTGCTTCAGGGTGCGCATGCCGTCATCGAGCGCGGTGGCGACCATTTCCGCGACCCGCGCGTGCTCCTGGATATTCTTCTTCAGCGGGTCGGTGCCGACCAGCAGTTCGTGCAGGCCGACGCGCCCCTTGTAGCCGCTGCCGCCGCAGACCTCGCAGCCCACCGGATCGTGGATCACCAGCTTGCCGTTTTCATTGCCGTAGTTCTTGACCCAATCCTCGAGCACCTTCTCCTCGGCGGCCTTGGGATCCTTCTTCCAGCTTGCCGTGTTCTTCAGCTCGAGCGAGAACTCGGTGAGCAGCGACTGGACTTCCTCCGGGGTCGCCTCGTGGGGTTTCTTGCACTTGCCGCAGAGCCGTTTCGCCAGGCGCTGCGCCAGGATGCCGAGCAGCGCATCGGCGAAGTTGAAGGGATCCATGCCCATGTCGAGCAGGCGGATGATCGACTCCGGCGCGCTGTTGGTGTGCAGCGTGGCGAACACCAGGTGGCCCGTCAGCGAGGCTTCAATGCCGGTGCCGGTGGTTTCCTTGTCGCGCATCTCGCCGACCATGATGATGTCCGGGTCGGCCCTCAGGAAGGCCTTCATCGCCACCGCGAAGGTCATGCCGGCCTTGGGATTCATCTGCACCTGGCGCAGACCTTTCTGCGTGATCTCGACCGGGTCTTCCGCGGTCCAGATCTTGGTGTCCGGGGTGTTGAGGTAACCCAGCACCGAGTGCAGCGTGGTGGTTTTGCCGGAACCGGTCGGGCCGCAGACGAAGAACAGGCCGTAGGGCTTGGACACGACCTCCTTCAGGGTTTCCAGGTTGTATTTGGTCAGCCCCAGCTTGTCGAGCGGTATCGGTTCGCCGGCGGCAAGAATCCGCATGACGATGTCCTCGACGCCGCCGGCGGAGGGGATGGTCGCCACCCGCAGCTCGATGTCGAGGGGTCCGAACTTCTTGAACTTGATCTTGCCGTCCTGCGGCCGCCGGCGCTCGGAAATGTCGAGGTCGCACATGATCTTCAGGCGCGCGGCAAGCGCGCTGCGGTAACTCGCGGGCACCTGGATGTAGGGCTGCAGGGAACCGTCGCGACGGAAGCGTATTTCGGTTTTTGACTTGCCGGGATAGGGTTCGATGTGAATGTCCGAAGCCCCCATCTGGTAGGCATCAATGATGATCTTGTTGACGAGTTTGACCAGTTCGTTGTCGGCCGCGGCGGAGGCCACATCATCACCGCCGGCACCTTCGCCCTCGGCTTCGTCATCCAGCGTACCGAGCATGTCCTCGATGTTGCCGGAATCCTCGAGACCGCTGCTGGCGCCGAACATCTGGTCCAGGGTGCTGACGAACTCGCTGTTGGTGGTCACCCGGAAGACGATCTTGCTCTTCGGAAACACGTTGTTCACCATCCGCGACGCCTTGACCCGCTCGGGGTCGGTGGTCATCACGACGATGCCGTCCTTGGTGTCGTCCAGCGGCATCCACTGGTTGGTCTGGCAGAACTCGCGGTTCATGTTTTTCATCAGGTCCGGCGGCTTGATGCGGTCCTGCTTGAACGGCTCGTAAGGCACGCCGAAGTAACTGCCCAGGGCATCACCCAGCGCCGGCAGCTTGACCTGGAACTCGCCGGTCAGCACCGTTTCGACGTCGAGGTTCTTGCGCCGCGCCGAACGCTGCGCCAGTTCCAGCTCCTCGCCGGAGATGACCGCGTTGGTGACCAGGCCGTCATACTTGCTGCGCACCTGCATCATCGGACCCTGGCGCTGGCGGAAGGCGATGGCCAGCGTCTCGGTCAGCGACTGCACCCCCTCCTCCATCATCGCCGGGAAGGGCGTGCCGGACTTGTTGTTGATGATCTGCACGACGCCGATGAGGTCCCTGGACTTCGCCTCGATCACCGGCGCCACCAGCATCTGCTTGGTGCGGTACCCGGTCTTGGCGTCGACAGCCTTCAGGAAGTTGAGCTGGCCGCTGTGGGATTTGAGCTCGGCATCATCGTAGACATCGCGGATGTTGACGATGCGCTTGCTCGCCGCGACATAACCGGCCACGGACTGCTCGTTGATCGGCAGCTTGATGTCCTTGAAGGAATTCAGCCCGGTCTTGACCTTGGAAATGATCGAGCCCTTGTCCTCGCTCAGCAGGTAGATGGTCAGGCGGTCGGCGTTGAACAGGTTGCACAGTTCCTGCGACAGCTCGAGGATGATCTCGTCGATGTTCTTGGTCGCGTGGATCTTGTTGGTGACAGCCTGCAGTTTCTGCTGGAAATTCAGCTTCTCAGCCAGATTGTCTGCCGCTGCCGCCGGTTTGGGCTGGAGTACTGTGCTCATGGTCACCCCTTTTCTTTCCGCTGCCTGCCGTCCTCGCGCAAAATCCGCAAACCTCGCGCCGGACAACTCAGAATTCGAATACCTGCCCCTGCTCGGGCCTTCTAACGCGGCACCGCGGTATAAGGGCCGCTCTGACGCCGATGATAATTTCTGTGCCCCGCAGTTTGAAGTCTGTCACATAAATGGCGGATTCAGCCGCCGTGCAAATAAATGTTCCGCTGTAACTTCTGCAGCCTGCTGTCTGGAGACTACCGCAAGTTCAGCTTCCGCGTCAGACAGGACAGCCCCGGGGATAATATATCGTAACTTATTGATTTTATTGATATTTTAATAAACCCGGTATGGCACCTGCCAGGCACCAGCTCCGCACCCAATCCCGGAATGCGCGGCCCCGTCATTTGGTTTCGAATTTGTGAACACCGTTCCACTCCGGTTCCGGCGGGTTGGCACGATAGGCGGCAATACGCTCCAGAAACACGTCGTAGAGGTAGGTTTTTTCGGCGACCTTCCGGAGATTGATCAGTTGCAGCTCCGCCTTGTCCCAGTCCTGTGCGCGGTAGAAGCGCAGCGCCTGGTTCCAGAGCCTGATCTCGTCCAGGCGCTTCTGTTCGACTTCGCCCTCGAGCCCCAGCGGCTCGTAGATGGTGATGGGTTCATCCTTGCCCTTGACCTGCACCAGGTCAATCTCGCGCAGCACGATGCCCGTGATTCTCTGCCTGGTTTCCTGCCCGATCAGGATATCCGCGCCGTACTGCTTGGTGATGCCCTCGAGCCGGGAACCGAGATTCACCGCATCGCCCATCACGGTATAGGCCTTGCGGATCTGCGAGCCCATGTCGCCGACCCGCATCACGCCGGAATTCACGCCGATGCCGATGGCAAAGGGCGGCCAGCCCCTGGCATGGAATTTTTCGTTCAGTACCCTGGCCTGCTTCATCATGTCCAGCGCCGCCAGCACCGCGTTCTGGGCATGGTTGGGATCGGCCATCGGCGCGCCCCAGAAGGCCATGATCGCATCGCCGATGTATTTGTCGAGGGTGCCGCGATGCCCCTCGCGGATCACCAGGCTCATCGTGGTCAGGTAGTCATTGATGTAGACCGACAGGTCTTCCGGGGTCAGGCTTTCGGAAATGGTCGTGAATCCGCGCACGTCGGAAAACAGCACCGAAAGATCCTCGGCCCGCGGCGTCATGTTGAACTGCTCCGGGTTGCGCGCCATTTCCTCGACCAGTTCCGGCGGCACGTACTGCCCGAACAGGCCGGCGATCAGCCGGCTGCCGCGGGCTTCGACCAGGAAGCCGTAAGCCATGTTGAAAGTGAACAGCACCAGTATCAGCAGGATGCCCGAGGCCAGCGGCAGCACCAGGTTCCCCGAGTGGAACACCATCAGATTGGTCCCGATCACCGCCAGCAGCACCAGCGCCGTCACCAGCATCGACTTGAAGGGCGCCAGCATCGGCAGCAGCAGGGCCAGCGCCGCGCCGGACAGCAGCAGCAGCACAAACTCCGCGCCGACCACGTAGGGCGGACGCTGCTTGATGTTGCCGTCGAGGATGCCGCCGATCAGGTTGGCGTGGATTTCCACCCCCGGAAACACCGGGTCCACCGGCGTCGCGCGCAAGTCGAGCAGCCCCGGCGCGGTGGTGCCGACCAGTGCGATCTTGCCCTTCAGCTCATCGACGGGTACCCGCTCGTTGAGGACGTCGACCAGGGAGTAATAGCGGTAACTGCCCTTGCCGCCGCGGTAGGGCACCAGCGCCGCCGCCTGGAAATCGACCGGGATCTCGAAGGGACCCGCCTTGACCCATTCCAGTCCGCTGTAATCGGCGGAACCGTCCTGGCTGACCACCGGGACCACCGGCGGCTGCCCGGTGACGGCGCGCACCATCGCCAGCGACAGGGGTTCGTAATAGGCGCCGGCGTGTTCGACCAGCATGGGGACGCGCCGGGTGATGCCGTCCTGGTCCGGCAGCGGGTTGATGTGGCCCGCGCTGCTGGCGGCGCGCTGCAGGCGATCGAGGTTGGCGGTGTAACCGGTCCACGAGGTCACGCCGACCCTGCGCTCGCCGAAAGCGCCGGCAGGCAGCACCGGCGGCGGCAACATGCCTTTCTTGCTGGCACTGGCCGGGTCGTCGCTGAGAAACACATGCCCCAGCACCACGGCGCGCCCCTTCATCTTGCGGGCGAAAATGTCGTCGTACTCGAGCTGCGGCCTGACCTGGTCCAGCACCGACTGGAACTGCGGCACCCCCTTCAGTTCACGCTGCCCCAGGCGCTCGAGCACACGAATGCCGGAGGATTCGTCGCGCTCGGCAAACACCACGTCGAAGCCGACCACGGCGATGCCGTACTTGTCGAACAGCTTGTCGAGCAGCAGCGCCAGCCGGTCACGCGGCCACGGCCAGCGGCCCTCGCCGCCCTTTTCCTTCTCCTGCAGGCTTTTTTCGTCGATGTCGAGAATCACCACCCGCGGATCGAGGGTGTTCGGCATGGTCAGCCGCAACCGGGTGTCGTAGACGATGGCCTCGAGATTGTCGAGGAAGGGGACGCGCATCAGATGCACGGCATGCGCGAGGAACACGACGACAATCGCCATGCCGATCACAATGCGCGTCAGATTTCTTTTCACCCTGTCGTCCTAATGCAACCCTGTCATCGCAGGGATACCGCCACGCGTGAAAATACGCGAGCCTCCTGGCCGTCCGCGGCGCGCCCCGCTGCCGGTGCCGCGGACATGTGGGTGCTTATTTTTTGATGAAAAATTCCATTTTCACACCCGCGAGCTCGATCACATCGTGATCCTGCAGGGGCTGCGCCTGGGCATCAATCATCTTGCCATTGACGACCGGAAACTTGGCACCCTCCACATGGGTGATGAAATATCCCTGGGGCCGGCGGGTGATCACCGCAACCTGCAGGCCGGGCTTGCCCAGCGTGGTCAGGTTTTTCACCAGATCCAGTTCCTTTCCGGCGCTGGGGCCGGTCAGGATCTGCACGGCCGCAAGCGCCTGCTGCACCGTGCCGGCCGCGGGTGCGGCGGGCGGCGGCGGTGCGGCCGGTTTCGCCAGCGGCGGAACCGGCCGCGGCGTCGGCGGCGGCATCGAGGGTTTGGCCGGCGGTGCCGCTTCGTTGACCGGTTTGGCTGCCACGGGCGCTGCTGCCGCCTTCGGCGGCGCGCGCAGGATCATCGTCTTCTCGAAATCCTCACCGGCCGCATGGCCCGCTGCCGGCGCATCCGCCACGTACTTCAGCTTGTACTTGCCGATCTCGATGACGTCGTTGTTCTGCAGGATGTGCTTCTTGATCGGGTTGCCGTTGACCAGGGTCCCGTTGGTCGAACCCAGGTCCTCGAGGAAGGAATCGTTGAGTATGGTCACGATGCAGGCGTGTTCGCCGCTGACGGCCAGGTTCTCGATCTGGATCTCGTTGGAGGGTTTGCGGCCGATCATGATCCGCTCCTTGTCCAGCGGAACCTCGCGGATCATCGAGCCCTCGAGAGAAAGTATCAACTTCGCCATAGTAGTATCCCCGTTGCTTATCTGAACCAGGACTTCAACCGGTCAACCAACCCCGCGCGGGCCGGAAAGCCCTTCAGCACGCGCACCAGAATAACCGAAACATTGTCACGACCGCCATTGTCATTGGCCTGCTGCACCAGTTGCTCCGCCGCCAGCGGCAGGTTGGCCTGCAGCGAACCCAGCGTCAACTCCATGTCCTCGTCGGTAACCATGTCATTGAGCCCGTCCGAACACAGCAGGTAGATGTCGCCCGGCAGCACCGGATAGCTGTGGACCTCGGCCTCGACCTCCGGATCGATACCCACCGCCCGGGTCACCAGGTTCTTGTTCTGCGAATGGCGCGCCTGCTCCCTGGTGATCAGGCCGCTGTCGATCTGCTCCTGCAGCAGGGAATGATCACGCGTGACCTGTTCCAGCCTGCCTTCGCGGAAGCGGTAGAGCCTCGAGTCGCCGATGTGCCCGACCACCAGGCTGTTGTCATGGAGCAGCATGACCACCAGCGTGGTGCCCATGCCCGCATACTGCGCCTGATTCTGCGATGCCTGGAAAATCGCGTTGTTGGCGCGGACCGCGTGCTCACCAACCAGCCTCTCGGCAGCCGCGACGTCAAAATCCTCGCTGCGGGCCGCAAGTACCTTTTTCAGTTCGGCGCTGATCATCGCCACCGCGATGCCGCTGGCCACTTCACCCGCGTTGTAGCCGCCCATGCCGTCGGCGAGTACCGCCAGGCCCGTGGCCGCGTCAGCCGCGATGCTGTCCTCGTTATGCGAACGCACCATCCCGGGGTGGGTGGCGGTCGCGATTTCGATGAAGCCTGAAAGATCCATGGCCGGCCCTCAGGTCGTCGCCGCAGCAGCGGACGGTTTGGCTGCCAGCGTGCCCAGGCACAGCCGGATCGCCTTGGCCATCTGCTCGCCGCTCTGGTAACGCTGGTCGGGATCCTTGGCCAGCGCCTTGTTGGTGACCGCAGCCACGCAGGCCGGCAGGGCCGGGTTCAGCGTGCGGATGTCGGCATGCGGCTCATTGGCAATCTTGAACATCAACTGCGCCATCGAGTCCCCCTGGAAAGGCAGCTTGCCGCTGAGCATCTGGTAGAGCGTGACGCCAAGCGAGAACAGGTCGGAACGTCCCTCCACCTTCTTGCCAGCCAGCTGCTCCGGCGACATGTAGGAGGGCGTGCCCAGCACCATGCCGGTCTTGGTCTTGGATGAATCAGTCACGCGCGCGATGCCGAAGTCCGTGACTTTCGGCGTATCGCTTTCCGGCTCGTACATGATGTTTGCAGGCTTGATGTCACGATGCACGACATTCTGCTGGTGGGCATAACCCAGCGCCTCGGCAACGCGGGCGATGATCGACATCACCTGGGGCACGGGCAGCAGCGCATCGGGCTTGGTGTACGGCACGAGGTCGCGCCCCTTCAGGAATTCCATCGCGATATAGGCCAGGTCGTGCTCTTCGCCGGCGTCGTAGATGGTGACGATGTTCGGATGGGTCAGGCGGCCCGCCGTTTCCGCCTCGCGGAAAAAGCGCTCCTTGACCTCGACCAGTTCGTCGCCCTCGAACTCCTGCGACAGCGCCATGGTCTTGATCGCCACCACGCGCCCGATCTTCGGATCCTTGCCGAGGTAGACGACGCCCATCGCGCCCTTGCCCAGTTCCTTCTCCACCTGGTAACGGCCGAGCATCGGCTTTTCCATGCCGCCGCCCTCGAGCATCACGGTGCCGCCGGGGTGTCCCTGCGCGCCGCCGAGGATCACCGTTTCCGACAGCGCCTTGGCGCGCGTCAGCCTCTGCTCGAGGTCGCGGAACCTGGGGTTGAATTCGGCCATGTAGCGGAACACCGACTCGGCCTTGTTGAACTGGCGCTTGCGCTCGAAATCGAGGGCCAGGCTGTAGAGATTTTCCATCACCGGGTCATTGAGCGGGCACTGGCGGAACTTGTCCCAGGCCAGGTCCAGCTGGCCCTGGGCCTGGTAGGCAATGCCCAGCATCCGGTTCGATTCCGCGGATTCGGCATCCGATTTTTCCTTGCCCCGTTCCGTCACCAGGAAACGCTTGGTGGTCAGCGCGGCGTAACCGACGGCGAGCAGCGCCGCTGCGCCCATCAGCTGTATCCACATCAACTGGCTCACCATCAGGCCGAAGTGCGCGCCGAGCAGTGCAACGCCGATGGCCAGGCTGATCACCGCGGCAATGCCGGCCTTCAGCCGCGGCAGCACCAGGATCAGGTACAGCGCCACGGCGACGAACACGCCGAGCTGCACCCAGATGCCCCAGGACGGCGTGACGAAAAAGTGTTCGCCGAGAATGCTCGACACGGTGTGCGCCAGGGTCAGCACCGGCGCCGTCGCCGGCGAGACCGGCGTCACCTGCGCGGAACCCAGGCCGGCGGCCGTGGGGCCGATCAGCACGATCTTGTCGCGGTACTTGGCGACCGGCACCTTGCCGCTGATCACGTCGAAGAACGAATCCACCGGAAAAGCCGGGCGGCCGTCGCGATCAGCGTAGAAAAACGTGTGCATCCGCAGCTCGGGATCGGTGGCCACACGCAGCTTGCCGAGCTGCAGGGCCTCACCCCAGACCGGCTTGATGTCAGCCACGCCCAGGTTCAGGCTGCGCGCCGCCACCATCACCGACAGCGCCGGAAACACCTGGTCGTAGTAACGCACCAGCAGCGGCTCCGCGCGGACGGCGCCGTCGACATCAATGTCCGCATTGAGGTGCCCGATGTTCGCAACCGCCGGGCCGAGTTCGGCCACCGGATACAGCGGGAACACGCCCGGCGGCGGCAAGGCATCCACAGCCTTCGGTCCGGCCATGCCACTGGCCAGCACGTAGGTCGGCAACGGCTTGTCCGGATTGCCCTGCGGCTCGGCCAGCTGCTGGAACACCATCGGCAGCACCACGTTGCCGGCGGCCTTCATGCTGCCGGCCAGTCTGCGGTCGGTATTGAGAGCCTGTTCCGCCTCGGTCAGCACCGCGCCGATACGAGCCAGCCCCTCGTTGGCCGCCACCGCCTTGGGATCGGCAGCGGCCTGCGCCGACAACTCATTGTGCAGGTTCAGCAGTTTTTCGACATACACCAGTCCGGCATCGCGCTGCGGCTCGAAGAAGAAGGTGGTGTTGGCGATCACCTTGGCCTGGGCTCCGGCCAGCAGGTCGATCATGCGGGCATGCACGTCCCGCGACCATGGCCAGCGCCCGATGTTGGCAATGCTGGCATCGTCGATGGCGATGACGGCGATGCGATCGGAAGGCATACGCGTGGTGGCCTGGACACCGAGGTCGTAAGCCTTGCGCTCCAGGCTCTGGATCAGGTCGCCGCGAGCCGCAACCAGCATCACCACGGCGACAACGAGGCCCAGAAACCAGTCCGCCTTCCAGAAACCCAGCTTTTTCATCCCTTTGCGCCCGTTCCGTGCCGTTTTTATGTTTGTAGAGAATGGCTTAACGACGGTGTTTCACAGATTTTACGATATCCGTTCCTGAAAATTGCTTTTTTTTAAGGACTTAGTGCAAAACGTCACAGCCCGGATCCGGGCATCCGACCATCGGTCACTGTTCACCGACCGGCGCGCTGCCCACCTCAAGGAAAATCCGTGGGTTTTGCCTTCAACTTCGATAAATTTACAAAAATATCAATAAAAACAAATACTTATAAAAAAACAAAAAAGCCACGCAACAGCGTGGCTTTTCCGGGTACAAGACGTGCCGTTCTAGTTGCCGAGCAAGGCGCCCTTTGCCAGGCCATTGGCACGCGCAAAATCGCCGCCCGACAGTTTTTTGCCGTCCTCGCCACGCGCCCGCAGCACTTCGATGAAACCACCCTGTGCCGTGACCTTGAAACTGCCCTCGGTCACTTCGGCCACTTCACCGATCTTGCCGACCACGTCACCGAACTTGCGGAACAGGTGTTTGCGCGCGTCAAAAATCTGCACTTTCTTGCCGTTGAGCGTGGTCCACGCGCCCGGTGCCGGATTGGTGCCGCGGATCAGGTTGTAGACAAAATCGACATGGTTGGCCCACTGGATATGCGCCTCGCCGGCACGGCACCAGCCTTCGTAACTGGCCTGCGATTCATCCTGCACCGTCTCGCTGTGTTTGCCGGCATACACCAGGTCGGCGGCTTCCAGCATCGCTTTCACACCCATCGGGAACAGCTTGTTGAAATAGACCTCGCCGATGGTTTCGTCGGGACCGATGTCGCAGGTTTTCTGCAGGATTACCGGACCTTCGTCGAGTCCCTCGTTGGGACGGAAAATGGTCAGGCCGGTTTTGCTGTCGCCACGGATGATCGGCCAGTTGATCGACGACGGGCCGCGGTACTTCGGCAGCAGCGAGGGATGGTACTGGATCATGCCCAGCCGCGGAATGTGCACGAAAGTGTCCGGCGCAAACTGCAATACATAGGCCATCACGCCGATGTCGACATTGAGGGACTTCAGCGCGTCATGCGCCTCCGGCACCCGCAGCGAGGCAAACTGGAACACCTTCAGTCCGCGCTCTTCCGCCGCAATGCGCAGGGGATCGGGTTTTGCGCCCGGCTTCTCCGGCGCGCAGAACACGCCCGCCACCTCTTCCTTGCGCTCGAGGAAGGCCTCAAGCACCGATTTGCCAAAATCCTGCTGCCCGATAATCGCGATTTTCATGTGCATCCTCTGCCGGAATTATTTCTTTTTCGGCGGCGCGCTGAACGCACCGGCGGTCTTCAGTTTTTCGATCTGTGCGGCATCGTAGCCGAGCACTTCCTTCAGCACCTCGTCGGTGTGCTCGCCGAGCAGCGGCGAACGCCGGATCACCGCGGGCGACTCCGAGAGCTTGATCGGCATGCCGACGTTGTACCACTTGCCGCGCTGCGGATGATCAAGCTCGACATACATGTCGCGGCCGCGCACGTGCTCGTCGTTGGCGAGGTCTTCCGTCGACATGATCGGGCCGCAGGGCACGTCCAGCGGATTGAGGATGGCCATGAACTCGCGCTTGGTGTGATTCGACGCGAATTTGGTGATCAGCGCCCACATCTCGCCCTGGTTCTTGCGGCGTTCGCCGATGGTTGCGAACTTCGGATCGGTGGCCAGGTCGGGCATGCCGAGGTCGGGGCCGATGCGTTTGGCCAGCGCATCCCACACCGCCTCCTGCACCACGACATAGATGAAATCGTTGGGGCCGCCGGGTTTGCACTGGATGGCGTTGCCGAGCTGTCCGCCGCCGGAGTCATTGCCCGCGCGCGGGGTGGCGCCCATCCCCTGGTGCGTCGGCACGGAGTATTCGGACAGTCCGCCGCGGGTCAGCCGCTGGTGGTCGCGCCACTTGACCCGGCACAGGTTCATCACGCCGTCCATCATCGCCACCTCGACGTACTGGCCCTTGCCGGTGCGGTTGGCCTGGTGCAGCGCCGCCAGCAGGCCGATGGCAAGGTGAAGCCCTGTGCCCGAGTCGCCAATCTGCGCGCCGGTGACGAAGGGCGGGCCGTCCGGCACGCCGGTGGTGCTCATCGCGCCGCCCATGGCCTGCGCAACGTTCTCGTAGGCCTTGAAATCCGAGTACGGGCCGCTGGAGCCGAAACCCTTGATCGAACCCATGACGATCTTCGGATTGATCTCGCGGATTTTTTCCCAGGTGAAACCGAAGCGGTCGAGCACGCCGGGACCGAAGTTTTCCATGACGATGTCGCACTTCTTCAGCAGGTCGACAAACACCGTCTTGCCGTCGGCACTCTTCATGTTGACGGTGATCGAGCGCTTGTTGCAGTTGAGCATCGTGAAATACAGGCTGTCCGCGTTCGGCACGTCGCGCAGCTGGCCGCGGGTGGCATCACCCTGCGGCGGTTCGAACTTGATCACGTCGGCCCCCATCCACGCCAGCAGCTGCGAGCAGGTCGGGCCCGCCTGCACGTGGGTCATGTCAAGAATCCGGACACCCTTCAATGCTTCCATTCTGATCTCCAATAATTCCGCGGCGGATGAACAACGCCTGTCCGCTGATTATGCCGCTGCAGTCGCGGCCATGACGCCGCCTGTCCGAGGCACGCTCCTCCGGGCGGGAGGGCGCCACTATAGGAAATGCGCCCTGTCGTGGCCTTGACCGCAGTCAAGATTCCGCGCCTCCAAAATATTGCTGAATAAACAAACAGTTATAAAAGCATTACAATCGACACCCATGACCCAGCTCGCACTCCACGCCCAATCCAGAATCATCCGCGTGCAACTGCGGCAGAATCTGGTGCTGAAAAACCTGACCGCTGCGCAATGGAACGAGTTTGAAACACTGCTCGAAATTTCCGATTACGCCAAGGGGGAAACCCTCGAGCACCAGGGCACACACTCGATGGAGCAGTACTTCATCATCGACGGCATCCTCAAGCGCACGGTGTCAAACTCGCAGGGCAAGGAAATGATCCTGCGCTTCGCGGCGGAAAGCGACATCGACACCAGTTACGCGGCATGGCGCCTGAAAACACCGATGCCCTACTCGATCCGCGCGGTGACCAAGGTGCGCGCCGCCAAGCTGTCGATGCTGCAATGGGCCGCGTTCCTCGAACGGCACCCGAAAATCAAGGGGGAATTCGAGCTGGAAGTCATGCGCCTGATGAGCGAGGTCATGGCGCATACCATCACCCTGCACCTGCTCGATGCGCCCGGCCGCGTTCAGCGATTCATGCGCAAGAACGCGGAGATCGGCAACCGGCTGCCGAAGAAGGAACTGGCGTCCTACCTCAACCTGTCCCCGGAAACACTCAGCCGGCTGAAGCGCCGCGGCAAAATCTGAGCGCCCGCAGGCGGCACCCGAGGTCGTTTGATGCAACGCAGCACCGGCCGCCAGGCCGCAGAGAATCCACGTTCGCAGCCTCATCGTACTGCTGCAAAATTGACCGGGGTCAAGAGCAAAAAGCCCCCCTCCCCCTATGATGCTTTCCACCCGAAAGCAGCCATTTCCAGGCGTTTGAATCAGCCGCGATCGCGGGACTCCGTTCCCTGTCGATGCCGGCGCGGGTTCAATCCCAGGCCCCACTCAACCCACACAACCCCTGTCACACAGACGCAAGAACGCGAGGCATCCAGACATGACGACTGAAACACAAGCGCAGGCACTGAGCGACGGTGCGGATCTGCTGATCGACGCGCTCAAACTCAACGGCATCACCAACTTCTACGGCCTGCCGGGCATCCCGATCACCGATCTGACCCGCCGTGCGCAGGCCGCCGGCATGCGCATGATTTCCTTCCGTCACGAGCAGAATGCCGGCAACGCCGCGGCCATCGCCGGCTTCCTGACCCAGAAACCGGGCATCTGCCTGACGGTATCGGCCCCCGGTTTCCTCAACGGCCTGACCGCGCTGGCGAATGCGACGACCAACTGCTTCCCGATGATCCTGGTCAGTGGATCGAGCGAACGCGAGGTTGTCGATCTGCAACAGGGTGATTACGAGGAAATGGACCAGCTCGCGATAGCCAAACCGCTGTGCAAGGCCGCTTTCCGCGTGCTGCATGCCGAAGACATCGGCGTCGGTGTCGCGCGCGCCATCCGCGCCGCGGTGTCCGGACGCCCGGGCGGCGTCTACCTCGACCTGCCGGCCAAGGTTTTCGCGCAGACGATGGACGCGGAAACGGGCCGCAAGTCGCTGATCAAGGTTGTCGATCCGGCCCCGCGCCAGATCCCGGCGCCGGACGCCGTGCAGCGCGCGCTGCAGCTGCTCGCCGGCGCCAAACGTCCGCTGATCATCCTCGGCAAGGGTGCCGCCTACGCCCAGGCCGACACCGAGATCCGCACCCTGATCGAAAAAACCAAAATCCCCTACCTGCCGATGTCGATGGCCAAGGGCCTGCTGCCCGACACCCACGAACAGTCGGCGGCGGCGGCGCGCTCCTACGTGCTGCCCGAGGCCGATGTCGTCGTGATGATCGGCGCCAGGCTCAACTGGCTGCTGTCGCACGGCAAGGGCAAGACCTGGGGCGGCAAGGACGCCAAGGCCTGGGGCGGACAGAAATTCATCCAGATCGACATTTCCCCGCAGGAAGCCGACAGCAATGTGCCGATCGACGCCCCGGTGGTCGGCGACATCGGCTCCTGCGTCTCGGCTTTGCTAAACGGCATCAGCGCCGCCGGCTCGGGCTGGCCGCAACCCTCGGCCGACTGGCTGGGCGCCATCGCGGACCGCAAGAGCAAGAACATCGCCAAGATGGCCGAAACCCTGGCCAAGAACCCGGTGCCGATGAATTTCCACAGCGCGCTGAACGTGGTGCGCGACATCATCAAGGCCAACCCCGACGCGATGCTGGTCAACGAAGGGGCCAATGCGCTCGACTTCACCCGCAGCATTGTCGACATGTACAAGCCGCGCAAACGCATCGACGTCGGCACCTGGGGCGTGATGGGCATCGGCATGGGTTTTGCCGTTGCCGCCGCCGTGGAAACCGGCCTGCCGGTAATCGCGGTCGAAGGGGACAGTGCCTTCGGCTTCTCCGGCATGGAAGTCGAAACCATCTGCCGCTACAACCTGCCGGTCTGCATCGTGGTGTTCAACAACAACGGCGTCTACAAGGGCACTGACGTCAATCCGACCGGCGGTCCCGACGTCGCGCCCACCGTGTTCGTCAAGGGCGCGCGCTACGACAAGCTGATGGAAGCCTTTGGCGGCGTCGGAGTACACGCGACGACGCCGGCAGAACTGCGCAAGGCGATGGAGGAAGCGGTACGCTCGCGCAAGCCGACGCTGATCAATGCCGTCATCGACGAGACCGCCGGAACCGAGAGCGGCCGCATCACCAGCCTCAATCCGAAAAGCGCCAAAAAATAAATCAAGGCAAGAGTATGGCTACGGCCGTCCCTGCGAAATGCGGGACGGCCGTTTTGCTTGTGCCCGTGCGCCCCGGGGAGATGGCAGCCACCAGCCGCTGCCGGTCCGGATTTCAGACGGAAAAAGCCGCAGCCGGATGCCGGCTGCGGCTTTTTTCGCGCCACTGATTCTCAGGCTGCGCGTCCGCGCAAGGCTGCCATGCCCCGGCCGATCAGCGGCCAGACCAGCATCAGCACACCCAGCCCCATGATGCTGCCGACCAGCCAGTTCGAGAAGAATATCCGCACATCGCCCTGGGAAATCAGCATCGCCTGGCGGAAGGCGTCTTCCGCCTGGTCTCCCAGCACCAGCGCCAGCACCAGCGGCGCCAGCGGATAGGACAGCTTCTTGAACGCGTAACCGAGGACGCCGAACAGGAGCATGAACCAGATGTCGAGCATGGCGTTGTTGACCGTGTAGGCACCTATCGCGCAGATGACGATGATCACGGGTGCCACGATAGAGAAGGGAATGCGCAGGATCGCAGCAAACAGGGGAACGCAGGTCAGCACGATGATCAGGCCGACGATGTTGCCGAGGTACATGCTGGCAATCAGCCCCCAGACAAAATCCTTTTGCTCGACGAACAGCAACGGCCCGGGCTGCAGCCCCCAGATCAGCAGGCCGCCGAGCAGCACTGCCGCGGTGGGCGAACCCGGGATGCCGAGGGACAGCATCGGCAGCAGCGCAGCAGTACCTGCGGCGTGCGCTGCAGTTTCCGGCGCCACGATGCCTTCAGGCACGCCGGAGCCGAATTTATTGCCATCCGGCGACATGCGTTTGGCGATGCCGTAACTCATGAACGAGGCGGGTGTAGCCCCCCCGGGGGTGATTCCCATCCAGCAGCCGATCACACAGCTGCGCAGCGATGTCACCCAGAACTTCGGCAGCTTTTTCCAGGTTTCGATGACGATCCGGGTGTTTATTCTCGCGCTGCGTCCCTGGAAAGACAGCCCCTCTTCCATCGACAGCAGGATCTCGCCTATGCCGAACAGGCCGATCACCGCGATCAGGAAATCAAAGCCGCGCATCAGCTCGTGCCAGCCGAATATGAGCCGCAGCTGACCGGTCACCGTATCAATGCCGACCGCGGCCAGGCCGAAACCGAGCATCATCGCAGCAATGATCTTGAACGGCGGCTCCTTGCCCATACCGATGAAGCTGCAGAAGGTCAGGAAAAACACCGAGAAAAATTCCGGGGGGCCGAACTGCAGAGCGAATTTCGCGACCAGCGGTGCCAGAAAGGTGATCATCACCACGGCAAACAGGGCGCCGATGAAGGATGATGTGAAGGCCGTGGTCAGCGCCTCTCCCGCCTTGCCCTGCTGCGCCATCGGATAACCGTCAAAGGTAGTCGCAACCGACCACGGCTCACCGGGGATGTTGAACAGGATCGAAGTGATGGCACCGCCGAAAAGTGCACCCCAGTAGATGCAGGACAGCATGATGACCGCCGAGGTGGGCGGCATCGTGAAGGTTAGCGGGAGCAGGATTGCGATGCCGTTGGCGCCGCCCAGTCCGGGCAGCACGCCGATCAGCACGCCAAGTATGATGCCGATGGCCATCAGCATCAGGTTGAACGGCGTCAATGCCACGGAAAATCCGTGCATCAAAGCATTGATTTCTTCCACTTGGGTGTCCCCTTATGCTCGTGTGTGCTCAGTAACCGATCAGGGCCAGGGGGTTGTACAAACCCTTGTAAAGCAGGACCTTGAACCAGATCTCGAATGCAACGAACACCGTCACGCTTACCGCGACGCCGACGACCACGCTTTTGAGCCAGCCGTACTTGCCGAGCCAGATCATGAACACTGCGATGTAGACGGCAGATGCGACGTATATGCCGATCAACTGGATGCCGAGCACGAACAGTGCCGCCGGGATCAGGACCATCAGCACCAGCTTCAGCTGCCCCCACTCGACAAAGATCTTTTTTGCGGCAGCCTTGTTGAGCATTGCCTGCACCAGCGTCACTGCGCTGGAAATGCAGATGAACAAGCCGATGTAAAACGGAAAGTAACCCGCCTGCGGTCCGTCTGAAAGCCAGCGCACGCCCAGACGCAGGCTGTCATAGACGACCAGCCCCCCGAGCAGCATCATGAACAGGGCAATCGCGATTTCCGCAGCCCTTGTCGACAGACCTGACGGGCGTTCGGCAGCAGCGGAACTGTCTTTTTCTTCCATGGACTTCGCCTGGATTTAGGTGGAACGGAAGGACGGGCGCGAACCCGTACTACAGATCCCCGGCCCCGCGTCATGCGCGGGGCCGGGGTAAACACATCAGGGCTTGGCGAGGAAGCCCGCTTCCTTCATCAGGTCGCGATGCAGCGTCTCCGCTTTCGCCACCCAGTCGGCATAGGCCTTGCCGGTCATGAAGGTCTGGTTGAATGCGCCGTCCTCCATGAATTTCTTCCATTCCGGCGTCGCGCGGACCTTGTTGAACAGGTCAACGTAGAAGTTCACGACATCAGGCGCCACCCCTGCCGGCATGAAGATACCTCGCAACATCACGTAATCCATCGGAATGCCGGCCTCCTTGCAGGTCGGGATGTCATTCCAGGACTGGGTATCCGTGACCTTGTTCTTGTACGGCATGCGCTGGTCGTCAAATACGCACAGCGCGCGCAGCTTGCCCGCACGCCACTGGGCCACCGCCTCGATCGGGTTATTGACCGAGGAGTTGATATGCTTGCCGACCAACTGAGTCGCCACGGCACCGCCGCCCTTGAACGGGATGTAGGTGAACTTGACGCCGGCAGCCTTCTCGATCGCCACGGTAATGATCTGGTCTTCCTGCTTCGATCCGGTGCCGCCCATCTTGAACGAATTGGGGCCGCCTTTTTTCACCGCATCAAGGTATTCCTTGGGCGTCTTGTACGGATCCTCGGCATTCACCCACAACACGAAGTTGTCGAGCGAAAGCATCGCCACCGGCGTCAGATCCTTCCAGTTGAAAGGCACGCCGGTTGCCATCGGTGTCGTGAACAGGTTCGACAGCGTGATGATGATCTTGTGCGCATCGCCCTTGGCTGCCTTCACTTCGAGGAAACCCTCTGCACCGGCGCCACCCGATTTGTTGACGGGAATCAGCGGCTGCTTCATCAGGTTGTGTTTGGCAACAATGCCCTGTATCAGGCGGGCCATCTGGTCGGCACCGCCGCCGGTGCCGGCGGGAATGACGAACTCGACGGGCTTGGTCGGCTCCCATGCTGCAGCTGGTGCGGATACTGCAACCAGCCCGAAAGCTGCAACGAGCGGCAGCAGGCCGCGGGACAGTACGCCTTGGATATCCATGTGACTCCTCCTTATCAATTGACCGACGGGTGCTGAGTTATATCTGCGACTGTGGCCGCAGCCCAACTTTATTAGTAACGTCGTAGCGGCTCATTCTTCCGTCTTGTCATGACAAAAGAATTGACCGGAATCAAGAATCGAGTATATCCGCTGCCGCCGGGGACAGGGTCAGAGACAGGGACTGCGGCGCCAACGCCCGGCACGCCTGCAGGGCCGGCAGGTCTTTCGCCATGTCCCCTTGCCGAACACGCTGTTGTGATTCCCCAAGCTGCGGCATCGGCTTGCGCCGCAGATAAAAAATATTTATAAACAATAACTTATGGTCACGCGATTCCCTGCAGCAAACAGCAGGGCATGGCAAACCATCAGCGAACGAGCGTCACCGGAACCCCGGTCAGGTGCAGCACCTTGGTGGCTACGGATCCCAGCACCAGCCCGGACACCGAACCCAGCCCGCGGCTGCCCATCATAATCTGGTCGCAATGCTTGGATTTCGCGTATTCGACGATCACTTCAGCCGGGTCACCAACCCCGATATGGTGGGCATAAGCCACGCCTGCCGCATCGAGTTTCTCGCGGGCCTGCTTCAGCGCCGCGGCACCTTCCTCGCGGTAATACTCCTTCAGCGACTCCTGGCTGATGAACATCTTCACGTTGACGCCGGCAATCGGCATCTGCACGTTGAGCAACTGCACTTCGACGGGCTCGCTGTACCAGCCGCTCTTCTTGACCAGAAAATCGACCACGCGGCCGGAGTTCTCCGAACCATCAACCGCCACCAGTATCTTCGGCATTTTTTCCTCTCAGTCCTGTTTCGGCTTGGATTCCGCCAGGTCAACCGGCTCCGCGGCCGCAGCCGCCGGAGCCTTGCGGGCAGCCAGTATCTTTCCGACGACGATCACGAAGGACGCACCAAGTATCGGCCCGCCATACTTGAGCCAGGCGGCATTGGCCATCATCCAGTCCTTGACCACGATGTCATGCACCAGCATGTCGCCTCCGATCCAGCCGAGCAGCGCAGCGCCGCCGACAATCACGATCGGGAAACGATCCATCAGCATCAGCACCAGTTTGCTGCCCCAGACGATGATGGGCACGCTGACCACCAGGCCGAAAATGACGAGCCCGATGCTGTCCTTGGCCGCGCCGGCAATCGCGATCACGTTGTCCAGGCTCATCACCGCGTCGGCCACGATGATGGTCTTGATCGCGCCCATCAGGTTGCTGCTGGCATCAATCTCGTGCCCGCCTTCGTCCTGCGGCATCATCAGCTTGAGGCCGATCCAGAACAGCAGGATGCCGCCGACGATCTTCAGGTACGGGATCTGCAGCAGTTGCAGGGCAAAGAATATGAGCACGACGCGCAATGCGATCGCGCCGAACACGCCCCAGAAAATCGCCTGCTTGCGCTGGTGCAGCGGCAGGCGCCGCGAAGCGAGGGCGATAACCACCGCGTTGTCCCCGCCGAGAACGATGTCGATGGCAATGATCTGGAGTACCGCAACCCAGAATGCCGGTGATCCGAATTCCATATGATTTGTCCACGCAGTTGGAAAAGATTGACCCCGGGCGTGTATCCCGCCCTTTTATGTCCGAGCCCGTCCGGAACGGATTCCGTGCCGGACCCGGGGCAACGCTGCAGTCCCGGGTCGGACTACAACGCCTGCCCCGGATTATACAAACAATCAGAACAGGCCGACCACCTTGCCATCATCGGTCAGGTCGATGCGCTCCGAGGAGGGCACCTTCGGCAGGCCCGGCATGGTCATGATGTCGCCGCAGATCATCACGACGAACTCTGCGCCTGCGGCAAGCCGCACTTCGCGCACGTTCACCACATGCCCGCTGGGCGCGCCACGCACGCCGGCATCGGTCGAAAACGAAGACTGGGTCTTGGCCACGCACACGGGATAGTGCCCGTAACCGCCTTCCTGCAATTCCTTGATGCGGTTGCGCACCTTGGAGTCCGCAGTGATGTCGGAAGCACCGTAGACCTTGGTGGCGATCTTCTTCATTTTCTCCCACAGCGGATCACTGTCTTCGTAGACGAATGTCGGGTTCGACTTCTGCTCGCACATGTCGACAACGATCTTCGCCAGTTCCGCGGCGCCCTTGCCGCCCTCGGCCCAGTGGTTGGCAACAACAACTTTTGCACCGAGCTTGGCGATGCGGTCGGTGAGCAGGTCCATTTCCGCCTTGGTGTCGGCAGTAAAGCGGTTCACCGAGACAATGCAGGGAATGCCGTAAACATTCTTGACGTTGTTGACATGGCGTTCAAGGTTTACCAGGCCTTTTTCGAGGGCGGCCAGGTTTTCCTTGTTGAGATCCTCCTTGCCGACGCCGCCATGGTGTTTCAGCGCGCGCACGGTGGCGACAATCACCGCCGCCGCGGGTTTCAGTCCGGCCTTGCGGCACTTGATGTCGAGGAACTTCTCGGCACCGAGGTCGGCGCCGAAACCGGCCTCGGTCACCACGTAGTCGACCAGCTTCAGGGCTGTCTTGGTCGCGATCACCGAGTTGCAGCCGTGGGCGATGTTGGCAAAGGGCCCGCCGTGGATGAAGGCGGCATTGTTCTCCAGCGTCTGCACCAGGTTCGGCGCCAGTTGGTCCTTCAGCAGCACCGTCATTGCGCCGTGGGCCTTGAGGTCGCGCGCGCGCAGGGGCTTGTTGTCGCGGGTGTAGCCGAAGACGATGTTGCCGAGACGTTCCTTCAGGTCCTTCAGCGAGGTGGCCAGGCAGAAAATCGCCATCACTTCTGAAGCGACGACGATGTCGAAGCCGTCCTCGCGGGGGTAACCGTTGGCGGTGCCTCCCAGCGACACGACGATGTCGCGCAGCGCACGGTCGTTCATGTCCATCACCCGCTTCCAGGTGATGCGGCGCGGGTCGATGCCGAGCTCGTTGCCGTGCGAGATGTGGTTGTCGATCATCGCCGACAGCAGGTTGTTGGCCAGCGCGATTGCGCCGAAGTCGCCGGTGAAGTGCAGGTTGATGTCTTCCATCGGCACCACCTGGGCGTAGCCGCCGCCGGCCGCGCCGCCCTTGACGCCGAACACGGGCCCGAGCGAGGGCTCGCGCAGGCAGATCATCGCCTTCTTGCCGATGTGGTTCAGCGCGTCGCCGAGGCCGACCGTGGTGGTGGTCTTGCCTTCACCCGCGGGGGTCGGGTTGATCGCGGTCACCAGGATCAGCTTGCCGTCCTTCTTGTCCTTCAGGCTGTCGACATACTCCAGCGATACCTTGGCCTTGTAGTGGCCGTAAGGCACGAGATGCTCCTCGGGGATGCCCAGCTTCTGCGCGATCTTGACGACACGCTCCATTTTTGCAGCCTGGGCGATTTCGATGTCCGACAGTGCCATGATGCTCCTCTCCTGAACGTGAATGATTCGGCGCCCGCCGCGCGGGCACATTGGGTTACCGGCTGGTTCTAGACTTTTGCGACCTTCGCCAACACCTGCCCGCCGCCGTAGCTGGAGCGCGGCATCAGTTCGCCGCCCTTCGTCACCTTGACCGCGCAGTACTTGAACTCGGGGATCTTGCCGTACGGATCCAGCGCGGCATTGGTCAGCAGGTTGGCTGCCGCCTCGTAAAAACAGAACGGAATGAACACCGAACCGCGCGGCGTGCCATCGTCGGGGCGCGCGTGCAGCGAGATGATGCCGCGGCGGGATTCGACGGTCAGCACGTCGCCGACTTTGGCGCCCAGCGCATCAAGGTCCAGCGGGTGCATCGAAGCCGTCGGCTCAGGCTCGATCGCATCAAGCACGCCGGCACGCCGTGTCATCGCGCCGGTATGCCAGTGTTCAAGCTGGCGGCCGGTGATCAGCACGAAGGGGAATTCGCGGTCGGGTCGCTCGTCGGCCGGGATGATGTCGGCCGGAACGAATTTCGCGCGCCCTGTCGGCGTCGGGAATTTATCAACAAAGACAACAGGCTGTCCGGGATCGCCTTCATTCTCGCAGGGATAAGTGACGGAACTCTCGGCCTCCAGGCGCTCCCAGGTAATGCCGGCGATCGAGTTCATCGCCTTGCGCATCTCGTTGAACACGTCCTGCGGGCCGCCATAGTTCCAGTCAAGGCCGAGACGGCGCGCCAGTTCCTGGATGATCCACAGGTCGGGCCTGGCCTCGCCGGGGGCATCAACCGCCTTGCGGCCCAGCTGCACCATGCGATCGGTGTTGGTAACGGTGCCGTCCTTCTCCGGCCAGGCAGTCGCCGGCAGGATCACGTCGGCGTAGTAGCAGGTCTCGGTCAGGAAGATTTCCTGCACCACCAGCCAGTCGAGTTT
Organism: Burkholderiales bacterium; assembly: GCA_022843705.1. Classification (GTDB taxonomy): domain Bacteria; phylum Pseudomonadota; class Gammaproteobacteria; order Burkholderiales; family SG8-41. Next base: position 14,698 of record JALHND010000018.1, on the reverse strand, counting down.
CGCCAGCGCCTCGCGTGCATGGTTTGCATCCGGGTCCGACATCGCCGGATTTTCGCCCATCACGTACATGCCGCGGATGTCGCCGTCGAGGATCGCGTGCACGATCTCGACCACCGTCAGGCCGGGTTTGGGATCCAGCTTGGCTCCCCACAGTTTTTCGAAACGTGCCAGCGCCTGCGGATTGTCGACGCGCTGGTAGTCCGGAAACACCATCGGGATCAGGCCCGAGTCGGAGGCGCCCTGCACGTTGTTCTGGCCGCGCAGCGGATGCAAACCGGAGCCCGGTTTGCCGATCTGGCCGGTCATCAGGCACAGCGCGATCAGGCAGCGCGCATTGTCGGTGCCGTGGATGTGCTGCGAAATGCCCATGCCCCAGAGGATCATCGAGCCCTTTGAGGTCGCATACAGGCGCGCGACTTCCCTGATGGTTTGCGCAGGTATGCCGCAGACCGGAGCCATCGCCTCGGGGCTGTAACCCTCGACGTTTTTCTTCAGATCTTCGTAGCCGATGGTGCGCGACTTGATGAAGGCTTCGTCGACCAGGCCCTCGTGCACGATGACGTGCATCATCGCGTTGAGCAGCGCGACGTCGGTGTCGGGCTTGAACTGCAGGGCATAGGTGGCATGCCGCGACAGTTCGTTGCGGCGAGGATCGGCATAGATCAGTTTGGCGCCGTTCTTGACCGCGTTCTTGATCCAGGTCGCGGCCACCGGGTGGTTCGACAGCGGGTTGGCGCCGATCAGGAAAATCACCTCGGCGCGGGCAACATCATTGACCTGGTTCGATACCGCACCCGAACTGACAGCCTCCATCAGCGCGGCAACACTCGAGGCGTGGCACAGGCGCGTGCAATGGTCGACGTTGTTGGAGCCGAAGCCGGTGCGCACCAGCTTCTGGAACAGGTAGGCCTCCTCGTTGCTGCCCTTGGCGGAGCCGAAACCGGCCAGTGCCTTGTTGCCGTGCTGGTCACGGATCGCCTTCAGCCTGCCCGCCGCGAGATCCAGCGCCTCTTCCCAGGATGCCTCACGGAAATATTCCAGCGGATTCGCCGGATCCATCGCGAAATCGGCGTGTTTGGGCACGCCGGGCTTGCGGATCAGCGGCTTGGTCAGGCGCTGTGGATGGTGGGCGTAATCAAAACCGTAACGGCCCTTGACGCACAGCCGGCCGTGGTTCGACGGGCCGTCGCGGCCGTCGACCGAGATGATTTTGTTGTCCTTGACGTTGTAGGTCAGCTGGCAGCCTACGCCGCAGTACGGGCACACCGAGTGCACCTGCCTGTCGGGCTTGACCAGGCCGGCCTCGCGTGCCGGCATCAGTGCGCCGGTGGGACAGGCCTGCACGCATTCACCGCAGGCGACGCAGGTCGAATCGCCCATCGGATCGTCGAGGTCGAACACGATTTTCGAATGTTCGCCGCGGAAGGCGTAACCGATGACGTCGTTGACCTGTTCCTCGCGGCAGGCACGGACGCAGCGCGTGCACTGGATGCAGGAATCGAGATTGACGGCGATGCCGTAATGCGACAGGTCGGACTGCGGCTGGTGGCGTTTCGCGAAACGCGGCTTGCCGACCTTGAGTTTTCCCGCCCAGTGGTCAAGTTCGGAGTTCGGGGTGTGGCGCTGCTCCGGCATGTCGGAGAGCAGCAGTTCCATCACCATCTTCTGCGACGAGACCGCGCGCGGGCTGTCGGTCGTGACTTCCATGCCCGGCGAGGGGTTGCGGCAGCAGGAGGCGGCCAGCACACGCTCGCCCTTGACCTCGACCACGCAGGCCCGGCAGTTGCCGTCGGGTCGCAGCCCTTCCTTGTAGCAAAGGTGGGGAATCTCGACGCCGTGGCGCTTGGCGGCCTGGATGATGGTTTCACCGGCTTCGGCGACAATGCTGTTGCCGTTCAGTTTGAACTCGACCGGCATCGCGGCCAGTTCGTCCTTGCTCATTGCTGTCATCGCTGTACCTCCGGTGCGGTGCGGCAGGGCGTCCGCACTACTCGACTTCCCTGGGGAAATATTTCATGACCGTGCGGATCGGATTCGGCGCCGCCTGGCCGAGGCCGCAGATCGACGCATCGGCCATCGCCCCCGACAGTTCCTCAAGCAGGCCGCGGTCCCATTTCGGCGCCTGCATCAGCTGCAGGGCCTTGGCCGTGCCGACGCGGCAGGGCGTACACTGCCCGCAGGACTCCTCGGCGAAGAACTTCATCACGTTACCGGCAGCCCTGCGGGCCTGATCCCGGTCCGACAGGATGATCACCGCGGCCGAGCCGATGAAACAGCCATGGGGATTCAATGTGTCGAAATCGAGCGGAATGTCGCCCATCGACGCCGGCAGAATGCCGCCCGAGGCGCCGCCGGGAAGATAACCATAGAAGCGGTGGCCCGGCAGCATGCCGCCGCAGTATTCGTCAATCAGTTCCTTCACCGTGATGCCCGCCGGCGCAAGATGCACGCCGGGCTTTTTCACGCGACCCGACACCGAAAACGAGCGCAGTCCCTTGCGCCCGTTGCGGCCGTGGCCGGAAAACCAATCGGCGCCTTTCTGGATGATGTCGCGCACCCAGTACAAGGTCTCCATGTTGTGCTCAAGCGTCGGATGGCCGAACAGGCCGACCTGGGCCACATACGGCGGGCGCAGCCGCGGCATGCCGCGCTTGCCCTCGATCGATTCGATCATCGCCGACTCTTCGCCGCAGATGTAGGCACCTGCGCCGCGGCGCAGGAAGATCGGCGGCAGCGGACAGGGCGGATCAGCCTGCAGCGCCCTGATCTCCTTCTCCAGGATCGCGCGGATGCCGGCGTATTCGTCGCGCAGGTAAATGTAGACCTCGGAAATCTGCACCGTCCAGGCGGCAACGATCACGCCTTCAAGGAAACGGTGCGGATCGCGCTCGAGGTAGTGGCGGTCCTTGAAGGTGCCGGGCTCGCCCTCGTCGATGTTGACCGCCATCACCCGCGGCCCCTTTTCGCCTCGCACGATGCGCCACTTGCGGCCGGCCGGGAAACCCGCGCCGCCGAGACCGCGCAGGCCCGAGTTCTCCATGGTCTTGATCAAGGACTCGGCATCGCGCGTGCCGTTGAGGCATTCGATCGCGAGGTCGTAGCCGCCGCTTTTGCGATACTCGGCGTAGTTCAGGTATTTGCCGGTCGCGCACTGCGTCTTTTTCGCGGCCACCAGCGGCTTTATTTTATCGACGCTGGCCTGCGCCACCGGGTTCTGCCCGACAACGGCCACCGGCGCCTGGTCGCAACGACCGACGCAGGGTGCCGGAATCACCCGCACGCCTTCGCCCAGCGCCTTCTTCAGGCCCTGGATCAGGTCACTGGCGCCGGACAGTTCGCAGGACAGCGAGTCGCAGACACGCACCGTCAACGCGGGCGGCGCCTTGTCGCCTTCCTTGACCACATCGAAGTGGTGGTAGAAAGTCGCCACCTCGTAGACCTCGGTCATCGCCAGCCTCATCTCGCGCGCCAGCGCAACGACATGCGCGGCGGAAATATGGCCGTAACGGTCCTGGATCAGGTGCAGGTTCTCGATCAGCAGGTCGCGGCGACGCGGATCAACGCCGGTATTGCGCTGAGCGCCGTCGAGCAGCGCCTGGATGTCTGCAAGGGCAGCCGTGTCCGCAGTCCGCCCCTTGAGGGCGCCACGGGAACGTTTGCCGCGTTTTACGATGCCACCTTCCAAAATGATTCCTCCTCCGGCCTTGCCTGCGGCGGCCCGGGTGCCGTCCTTCCGGTTACTTCAGCACCGACTTCAGCAATTTGCCCATTTCCGCCGGATTCTTCGTGGTACGGATGCCGCATTCCTCCATCACCGCGAGTTTCTCGTCGGCCGTGCCCTTGCCGCCGGAGATGATCGCCCCGGCATGGCCCATGCGTTTGCCGGGCGGCGCCGTGACGCCGGCGATGAAACCGACCACCGGCTTTTTCATGTTGGCCTTGACCCAGCGCGCGCACTCTTCCTCGTTCGAGCCGCCGATTTCACCGACCATGATCACCGCCTCGGTCTGCGGGTCATCGTTGAACATTTTCATGACATCAATGTGCTTGAGGCCGTTGACCGGATCGCCGCCGATGCCGACGCAGGACGACTGGCCGAGACCGATTTCCATCAGTTGGCCGACTGCCTCGTAGGTCAGCGTGCCCGAGCGCGACACCACGCCAATCGGGCCCTTTTTATGGATATGGCCGGGCATGATGCCGATCTTGATCTCGTCAGGCGTGATCACGCCGGGACAATTCGGGCCGACCAGGATGGTCCTGCTTTTGTTCTGCTCCATCTTGTACTTGAGGCGCACCATGTCGCGCACCGGGATGCCCTCGGTGATGCAGATCACCAGATCGAGATCGGCATCCTCCGCCTCCTCGATCGCCGCCGCGGCAAAGGGCGGCGGCACGTAGATCACGGACACGTTGGCGCCGGTGGCGTCTTTCGCCTCGCGCACGCTGTTGAATATCGGAATGCCTTCGTAGCTCTGCCCGCCTTTTTTCGGCGTCACGCCTGCAACGTAGCAATTCTTGCCGTTGGCGTATTCCTTGCCGGTCTTGGTGTGGAACATGCCGGTCTTGCCGGTGATGCCCTGGGTCATCACGCGGGAGTTCTTGTCGATCAGGATGGACATCAGTTTTTCCCCTTCGCCGCAGCAACCACTTTCTGCGCAGCGTCAGCCATGTTGTTCGCGGAAATGATCGGCAGCCCCGATTCGGCGAGGATTTTCTTGCCGAGTTCGACGTTGGTGCCTTCAAGGCGCACAACCAGCGGCACACTCAGGCTGACCTGGCGCGCAGCAGCCACCACCCCCTGCGCAATAACGTCGCATTTCATGATGCCGCCGAAGATGTTGACCAGGATCGCCTTCAGCTGGGGATTGCGCAGCATGATCTTGAAGGCTTCGGTGACCTTCTCCGCTGTCGCGCTGCCGCCGACGTCGAGGAAATTGGCGGGAGCACCGCCATAAAGCTTAATGATGTCCATCGAAGCCATCGCGAGACCTGCGCCATTGACCAGGCAGCCGATGTCGCCGTCGAGCTGGATGTAGTTGAGATCGTGTTTCGAAGCCTCGACTTCAGCCGGATCTTCCTCGTCAAGATCACGCAGCGCGACCAGTTCGGGATGGCGGAACAGCGCGTTGTTGTCAAAGTCGATCTTCGCGTCAAGCGCGACCACCTTGCCGTCGCCGGTCAGGATCATCGGGTTGATTTCAGCGAGCGACGCATCGGTGTCGTCAAAGGCCTTGTAGAGCGCCTGCAGAATCGCGCGCGCCTGGGGCACCGAGGCTTCCGGCACCCCGATCTTGCGGGCAACATCATCGGCATCGCCATCGGCCAGGCCTTTTACCGGATCGATGACAACCTTGTGGATCTTCTCCGGGGTGTGCGCGGCGACTTCCTCGATGTCCATGCCGCCTTCGCTCGAGGCCATCAGAACCGCACGCTGGCTGCCGCGGTCGATGACCAGCCCGACATACAGTTCCTTCCTGATGTCCGCGCCCTCTTCGACCAGCAGGCGCCGCACCTTCTGCCCCTCGGGCCCGGTCTGGTGCGTTTTCAGTTGCATGCCGAGGATCGCCGATGCATGCGCCTTCACATCAGCCGACGACTTGGCGACTTTGACGCCACCGCCCTTGCCGCGCCCGCCGGCATGGATCTGTGCCTTGACCACCCAGACACTGCCGCCCAGTTTGGCCGCCGCGCCGACCGCTTCATCCACCGTGAAACACGGGATGCCGCGCGGCGTGGTCACGCCATACTTGCGCAGGATTTCTTTTGCCTGATATTCGTGGATTTTCATGTGTAGTTCCGCGTGATGGGTGTACAGCGTCACCGGGCACTGCAGGGACGCCAATCTATTACAGCGAACTTCGCGGCAGCCTTGACCGCAGTCAATAAACTCACGATTGGGTAAAACGCGATTCCGGCACGCCAGGGCATCAGGCGAACCCGGGATTTGCGCCGCGCAGTTCCCGTTCGGACAACGGGTACTGCTGACCGTGGCGAACCACCAGAAGTTACTGCTTGCGAGTATATCAAACGGGCTCCACGGGCCGGGCGCGCCAGCCGACGACCATCAAACCCGCTGGCTGCCGCGAAACGGCGACTGCAGAGGCAAGGGCATCCCCGGAAGTTGATCCATTCGATTGATTGAAAAACAGGCAGCCGAAATTCGTACCTGCTAATATGTTGCCCCGCAACATCATCAGGGCAAAAAAAAGCGCAACCCCGGGGGGTTGCGCTGAAGTTCCACCAAAGGAGGAGGTTTTGGAGGATATGTGCCGATGCCTGTAGAAGACACCCAACACGGTTCCCATTCTGCCAGTACACGCCGCTGAGTCAAGTAATTTTGCTGCTCCGCAATATATACTTTTTTGCCGGAATGATGAGAAATATTAAACCGAAACCCCACTTGATGCGCTGACCGTGAACTGCATCACGCCGGTCGGCTCCACAACGCGGATTTGGCACCCCCGAAACACTGCCGGTAATGAAGAATGACGCGTTTGTCCACCGTCGCGCTCCCGGCGCAGGAGTCTCCGTCTTGACCCGCAAACTGCTGTTCACCGGCGACATCAATCTGATGCATGTCACCGACCCGCAACTGCCCTTCAACCGGGTTCTTGATGCCCTGCGCGATGCCGACCTGCGTTTCGGCAATCTGGAATGCTGCTTTTACGAGCCACAGGCCGCACGATCCGCGACTGACGAGGGGTTTTATGCCGCGCCGGCCGCCGGCCGGGCACTGCAGATCGCCGGTTTCGATGTCATCGGCAATGCCAACAACGTCAATTACGGTGCGGAAGCGATCCGCTCCTCCCTCGCCGAACTCGGCAAGCTGGGCATTCCGTCGACCGGCGCCGGACTCAACCGGAAACAGGCGCGCCTGCCGGTGATCATCGAGCGCGACGGCCTGCGTTACGGTTTTTTGCAGCGAACGTCCGTCTACTGGCCAACCAACCACGAAGCCGGCGAAATGAGCCCCGGTGTCGCGGCGCTGCGCGGCCACACCGCCTACCAGCTGCCCTTGCACCGGCTGAGTCCGGACATCCCGCCGGCCAACCGGCCCGGCGTCCCGCCGGTGATCGTGACCTGGGCCGATCCGAAATACCTGGCTGAATACACCGCCGAAATCAGCGCACTGCGCAAACAGGTCGATGTGCTGGTCGCGTCACAGCACTGGGGGTTCAAGGAAGACGTGCTGGAATACATGACGGAAATCGCCCATGCGGCGGTTGACGCCGGGGCCGACATTGTCATCGGCCACGGCCCGCATTACGCGCTGCCGGTCGAAATCTACCGGGGCAAGCCGGTGTATTACGGGCTGGGCAGCTTTTCCTTCCACACCGGGCATGGCGGACGCAAACACGGGGACTGGCTGGGCATGATCGCGCGGGTGACGGTCGATGACGGCAAAACGGCCGAAGCCGCATTCGAATTCGTGCGCCACAACGAGCGCAACGAAACGGTGATCTGTGACATCAGCGCGGAACAGGCGGGGCTGGAGGCGCTGCGCAAACGCAGCGCCTCTTTCAACACCCGCCTTGAGGTCCGGGGCAACGCAGTAGTGTTCTGCGCCGCAGACTGACCCGGTCAGATGCCGCCGGGTTCGTCCCCGGGATGCCGCAGCTTGCGCGCCGGGTACACCTTCGCCGGGTGCTTTTTCAGCTCTTCCTCCAGCACATCCACGCCCAGGCCCGGTGCCGTGGGCAACTCGATATAGCCGTTTTTCGGCTTCAGCTGGTTCGGCGAAATGGTGTCGCAGAACTCGACAAACGGCAGGAAGTATTCGGTAATGATGAAGTTGGGCATCGTCGCCGAAGCATGCACCGTGGACGCCAGCGCCACCAGGGTCGAGTTGTAGTTGTGCGGTGAAACGGCCACCAGGAAGGGCTCCGCCATCGCGGCAATCTCCTTCAACTCAAGAATGCCGCCGACGCAGGCGACATCGGGATTGAGGATGTCGGCTGAACGCTTCTCGAGCAGCGGGCGGAACCCGGTCTTGGTGTAGGTCGCCTCGCCGATGACCATCGGAATGCCGATTTCGCGGCGGATCTGGGCAAGTTCGTCGGGAAACTCCGCCTGGCAGGACTCTTCCATCCAGTAGAGGTCAAACTCTGCGAGCTGTTTGTCGAGGCGGATGGCATGCATCGGCGCGAGACGCCGGTGCTGCTCCAGCAGCAGATCGACATCGGGGCCGACGGCGTCGCGGATCGCCTTGACGATGCGGATCGCGCGTTTCTCGTGTTCCTTCGGAATGTAGGTGCGCCACGGCGACGGCAGCGGATCGAATTTCATCGCGGTAAAACCCATCTTGACCACCTTCTCGGCGGCACGGGCGTAATCGTCCGGCTCCTTCATGCCGTAGCTCCAGCCGTTGGCATAGACGCGGATCTTCTCGCGGTACTTGCCGCCGAGCAGGTTGTAGACCGGCTGCTTTGTCGCCTTGCCAACGATATCCCACAGCGCCTGTTCGATGCCGCTGATCGCGCAGAACAGTTCCACCGAGCCGCGGCGCGCGGCATAGTCGTCAAAAGCGAATTGCGTGAAATGCTTGATGTCGAAGGGGCTGCGGCCGACCATGTAAGGGCCCAGCGCATTGAGCTGCGCCATCACCGCGGTATCGCGGTCGTACTGCGAATAGGCCTCGCCCCAGCCGTGGATGCCGGCATCGGTTTCGACCTTGACGAAAATGAGGTTCTTGCGCCAGCCCGGATGCACGGCGTAGCTTTTGACGGCGGTGACTTTCATGGGTAAGACCTTTGTATTCTGGACAGGGTGCTCAACGGAAGGTGAGGAATCTAGGCGCCGCCCGCGAGCCGTGTCAAGAAACGCGTCCCGCGGTCCATCATGCGAAAAAGTGTTCCGCAATCGTTCACATCGTGCGCGGCTGCAGGTTCAGCAACTGCCCGATGCGCTCCGAACTCTTCAGGCCGCTGCCGGTCAGCACAACGACGGTGGTCTCGTCCCGCCGGATCACGCCGGATGCGAGCCATTGTGTCAGCCCCGCCGCAGCCGCCGCACAGGTCGGCTCGACATACAACCCCATGCGCGCAAGCGCCCCCAGCGCCGCAACGATTTCGTCCTCGCTGACCGCGGCGATCGCACCGCCGGAGCCGCGCACCGCACGCAGCACCTCGCGCAGCCGTGTCGGCTGTGATGACGCGATGCCTTCGGCCACCGTCGGCTTGACCGTCACCGCGACCGGCGTTTCGCCGCCCGATTGCCATGCCGCATGGCAGGGTGCGCAATTCGCGGCCTGCACGCCGAATATGCGCGGCCGCCGGGTGATTTCGCCGTTGCGCAGCAGCTCGTCGAACCCGCGATCCAGACCCAGCACGTTGCTGCCGTAACCGAGCGGAGTCACCACGTTGTCCGGGGCGCGGAAACCCAGTGACTCCCAGAGTTCATAAGCCAGTGTCTTGGTGCCTTCGATGAAAAAAGGCTGCCAGTTGTGGCTGGCGTAGAAAATCTCGCTGCTCATGCGCAGCGCCGCATCCGCGACATCCTGCCGCGAGCCGCGCACGGTGACGACGTCCGCGCCGCAGGCCGCGATCTGCGCGATTTTCGGATAGGACGCAGTCTCCGGGACGAGGATGCGGCAGCGCATGCCGGCCGCCGCCGCATACGCAGACAGCGACGCGCCGGCATTGCCGGATGAATCCTCCAGCACATGATCAATCCCCCGGCTCTTGAGGTAACTGACCATCACCGTCATGCCGCGATCCTTGAACGAACCGGTCGGCATCATGAATTCAAGCTTGAACTGCACCGGCACGCCGTTCCAGCTGCGCTCCAGCAGCGGTGTGCCGCCTTCTCCCAGCGATACCGCAGCCCTGGCATCGACATCAATGGCCTGCGCATAACGCCACACCGAATGCAGGTCCTTGTTGATCGCATCGCGGGTCATGCCCCTGCCGGCCGCCAGATTCAGATAGGCACCGGAGTCGCCGCACCAGCGCGCAGTGTCCGTGGGATGCAGCAAGCCACTAGAAGAGTCTATATAACTCATTGATTATATTGATATTTTTTAATTTTCGCCATAAAAAAGAAGGCAGGCGCATCGCGCCTGCCTTCCCGATTGTAGCGCGCCGCCGGTGACGGCGACGCCCTGTACGGCGGGTGCTCAGCCAGCCTTCTTCTTGGTGCTCTTCGCCTTGGCTTTTTTCTTGCCCGATGCCTTGGCCTTTTTCGGCTTGTCAGCCTTGGTTTCGGCGGAAGGCGGCGTTGCCGGGGTCGCAGGCGTCGCCTTTGCGGCATCGGCTTTCGCCGGTGCCGCCGGTGTTGCCGGCGTGGCTTTTGCCGGATCGGCCTTGGCCGGAGCCGGCGCGGTCTGGGCGGCAACGTTGAAGGTCGCTGCGGCGAAGCCGGCAGCAAGCAGCGTGGTCAGCAGTTTGGTCATGATTCCTCCATGTATTACCAACATCGGTTCGCTTGATCGCGATGCAACCCGAACATTTCGGGTCGTATGCCAGTAACGCTGGCCCACTGCCGCGGTTGACCGTACGGGCGGCTGGCGGTGTTAACATCGCCAGCCGTCGCCAATTCACGACACCGGAGGGAAGACCATGGAGCTTGGACTGAAGGGAAAAAGCGCACTGATCACCGGGGGTTCCCGCGGCATCGGCCTTGGCGCCGCGCAGCTGCTGGCACAGGAGGGTTGCGACCTGCACCTGGCCGCACGCAGCGCTGCGGATCTTGAGGCGGCCAAGGCACAGATCACCGCGGAACAACGCGTCAAGGTGTTTTGCCACGCTGTCGACCTTTCCGTGGCCAGCAATGCCGTCGCGCTGGCGCGGGACTGCCGCGACGTCGATTTCCTGGTCAACAACGCGGGCTCGATACCCCAGGGCACCCTGGACACGGTGGATGATGAAACCTGGAAACGGGCCTGGGACCTCAAGGTCTTCGGCTTCATCGACATCACCCGCGAGATCTATGCCCGGATGCGCGAACGCAAAAGCGGCGTGATCGTCAACGTGATCGGCGCCGCAGGCGAACGCCCGGTGGCCAGTTACATTGCCGGCAGCATGGGCAATGCCGCGCTGATGGCGTTCACGCGCGCACTTGGTGCCGAAAGCCCGGCATTCGGCGTGCGGGTCGTCGGCATCAACCCCGGCGGCACGGCCACCGATCGTGCCGTAAAGCGGCTGCGCGAGCGCGCCACGAAGGAACTCGGCAACGCCGACCGCTGGCAGGAACTGGTCAGCAAATCGCCGTTCGGTCGCATGGCCACGGTCGAGGAGATCGGTGCGCTGGTGGCTTTCCTGTGTTCGCCGCTGTCGGGCTATACCACCGGCACCATCATCACCGTCGACGGCGGCGCCAGCAGCCGTCGCGCCTGAACGCGCAAGCGCCGGTTACTTCCCGGGATCCTTGCCGCCGCGGTGCGCCGCATCGACGGCGTTGACTTCCCTGTCGTAAGCCTGCCGGGCAGCCGACAGGCGCGCGCGCGCCGCGGCCAGCGCTTTCTGCGCCGCATCCAGTTCCCGCTTGCGCTGGTCCGCCTGTTGCTGCGCCGCTGCATGCGCATCACGCAGGTTCAGCACCTCCTGCTCCGCAAGTTTCGCGTCATGGCGCGCCTGGTCGAGTTCGCGGTGGGCGATACCGGCACGGTACTGCCCCTGCTGCACGGTGCGGCTGCGGTCCTCGACCGGTGCCTGTGCCTGTGCCTGTGCCTGTGCCTGTGTGAATCCTGCCACCAGCAGCAGTCCTGCAAAAATCCATGATCGTTTTTTCATGCGGGTACTCATCGGGATGCACTGCCGGTGGATTGCTGCGGATTCATGATGCGGCACGCGAAGAGTCACGCACCCAGCATGCCGCCGCATCGCGCTGGGTCCAGGGATGCACGACCGCCAGCGCTTCCAGCGCGGCAAGCAGCACCACGATGTCATGCGGGCGTTCGCTTCTCTCGCGCGCCAGGCAACGTGCCACCAGTTCGGCCAGCCTTGCCGGTGTCCGGGGCGCAACGGCCTGCAACGACGGCAGCGGTGCGTGGAATATGCGATAGGTCAGATCATGCTCGCCGGCAGCCTCGTACGGCGGATGGCCCGTGAGCAGGTGAAAGGCGGTTGCCCCCACCGAGTAGATATCCGAACGGCTGTCGGCATCCGCGGCATTGCGGATGCGCTCCGGTGCCATGTACGCCGGGGTTCCGACAACGCGCTGGAACTGGGTGATGTTGCGCGACTGGGCGGTCGTCAGGTCCTTCACCAGCCCGAAATCGAGGATCTTGACCACGTCATGCTCGCCGCCGCGCTGGCACAGCATCAGATTGTGGGGCTTGATGTCGCGATGCACCAGGCCGCGGCCGTGGGCCTCGCGCAGGGCGGCGCAGACCTGGCGCAGCACGTGGATGACACGTGCCGGCGGAAGCGGACCTTCGGCGGCGACAATGTCATCCAGCGACCGCCCCTCGAGGTATTCCATCACGTAATACAGCGTGCCCTCCGGCGTGCGCCCGTAATCGTAGATGCTGATGGTATTGGGATGCACCAGCTGGCTGGCGAGCCGCGCCTCGCGCTCGAAGCGGCCAATCACTTCGTCGGTCGCCAGGTGCGCCTTCAGCAGCTTTATCGCCGTCGGCCGCTTGAGCATCGCATGTGTCGCCAGATAAACGGTACCCATCGCGCCTTCACCGATCTGCCGCTCCAGACGGTACTGCCCGATGGTACGGGCATGGCCTGCGGCATCGCGCAGGCGCCGCACGTTCCACATCGACCACAACACGGCGAGCACTCCGGCGCCGAGCAGGGCACCGAGCAGGCCGAACGCGGAATTGAGGTAGCGCAGCGGCGCATAGGCTTCATCCCGCGACATTTCCACGGCCACCGCAAAGTCGTAGTCACCCAGCCATCGCCAGGCGCCGATCACTTCGGTGCCGCGGTAGTTGCGGTACGGTTCGAGGACCACGCCGCGCAGTTGCGCCGGATCGCTGCGGCCACGGGCGGCACCGGCCAGCGCTGCCAGCCGTGTCAGCGGCGCGGCTTCCCAGTCGGCAGGCAAGCGATGGCCCTCGGCAAACGCACCGCCGGGATCACGCATCTGCACCTGCAAAGCGCCATTTCCGGACTCCGGCCGCAAGGCGCCGGCCGCGCGCAGCTCTGCGGCATGGCGGCTGTCCGACAGCATCAGGCCATCGGCGGTCATCGCATAGACCTCGCCGGTCGCGCCCGGGCTGGCGGCGCCCAGTATCCCGGTGAACCGGCTGTCGGCATGGTGCGCAAAACCCAGCCCTGCCACGGCACGACCGTTTGCATCAAGCACCGGCGTCTTGAACCAGACCATCGGCCTCGCGTAAGCCGCGCTCGGCTCTCCCTCGATGCGGTCATGCTCCCGATAGGGCCGTACGAAACGTGTGGCGCCGCCCAGCACGTCGCGCACCGCTGCCAGATATTCACCCGGGCTGATGCGTCGCCCGAGATATTCCGGCGCCGTCGACGCGATCACCGTTCCCTGGGCGTCAATCAGATTGTAGGCAACGGCCCCCGACTCCTTGAGTGCGGATTCAAGCGCCGCAGCGAGTGCGGCGCGCGCCTGGTCAGGTGCCTCGCCGGAGGTCAGGTTGAGCACGGCAGCACGGATCCGCGGTTCCGCAGCCCAATGCCGGACATCACCCTTGCGGTCCTCGATCCACAGGCTGAGCGCCTGCACCTCGGCATCAAGCACTGCTGTCAGGCCGGCTGCCCGCAGGTCGCGCAGCGACTGCTGGATGCCGGAATATGCCCAGGCACCCAGCAGGATCAGCCCGACTGCGACCACCAGTGCAATCGCGTTGACCCTGGCATTGGCTGCAATCAGCCGCAAGGCCAGACGATTGACGGCATCGCCATCGACGTCAGGCTTCGCGGGCGTTACCTGGTGTCCAGGAGCGGGTGCGGAATCCGTCATGCGGCAATGATAACGCCGCACCCGGTCCAGACGTGAATTACGGCAGCAGCACCGTGGAACCGGTGGTCTTGCGTGCTTCCAGATCGCGATGCGCCTGTGCCGCCTCGCGCAGCGGATAACGCTGGTTGATGGTGATTTTGACTGCGCCCTTCTTAACCACCGCGAACAGTTCACGCGCCGCGGTGAGCAGATCTTCGCGGGCGGAGGTGTAGTTCACCAGCGTCGGCCGGGTCAGAAACAGCGAACCCTTCTGCGCGAGGATGCCGATGTTGACCGGGGACACCGCGCCGGAGGCATTGCCGAAACTCGCCATCAGGCCCAGCGGCGAGAGGCAGTCCAGCGAGGCCATGAAAGTGTCCTTGCCCACACCATCGTAGACCACGGGCACGCCCTTGCCTTTGGTGATTGCCTTCACGCGCTCCGGCAGATTCTCCCGAGACATCACCACCACGTGCTTGCAGCCGACTTTTTTCGCCAGCGCAACCTTCTCGTCGCTGCCGACCGTGCCGATCACCGTGGCGCCAAGATGTTTGGCCCACTGGCAGAGAATCTGGCCAACGCCGCCGGCTGCGGCATGGACCACAATGGTGTCACCCTTCTTCACGCGATAGGTGCGGCGGCAGAGGTACCAGGCGGTCATGCCCTTGAGCATCATCGCCGCCGCGGTTTCGTCCTTGATCCCCGCTGGAATTTTCACCAGCCGCGCAACGGGCCGGATCAGCACCTCGGCGTAGGCGCCGATGGGCTGGGCATAGGCAACGCGATCGCCGACCTTGAACTCCCTGACCTTCGGCCCCACCGCCTCCACCACGCC
>JALHND010000017.1 GCA_022843705.1 Burkholderiales bacterium | reverse complement strand
CCCGCCATGGCCGGAGAGATGCGCCGGCCGCGGAATCGCCGCCAGCAGTTCCCGGGTGTATTCCGCCTGCGGATCGGACAACACCCGCGCCGAAGGGCCCTCCTCGACAATGCGCCCGGCACGCATGACGATCACGCGGTCGCAGAGCAGGCGCACGACTTCGAGGTCGTGGCTGACAAAGAGATAACTCATGCCGAACTCGGCCTTGAGGTCGGCCAGCAGGTTGAGCACGACGGCCTGCACCGAGACGTCGAGCGCGGCGGTCGGCTCGTCAAGGATCAGCAGTTCGGGTTTTGTGGCAATCGCGCGGGCGATGCCGACACGCGCCTTCTGTCCGCCGGAGAGCTGGTGCGGCAGGCGGTCGAGCAGTTCCGGCGGCAGGCCGACCTGCGCGGCCAGCGCTTCGACGCGGTCGCGGATCGCGGCGCCGTCGGTCATGCCTTCAAGGCGCCGCAGCGGATCGGCAATCGATTGCGCCGCGGTCGAGCGCGG
Organism: Burkholderiales bacterium; assembly: GCA_022843705.1. Lineage (GTDB taxonomy): Bacteria > Pseudomonadota > Gammaproteobacteria > Burkholderiales > SG8-41. The sequence goes on along the minus strand of JALHND010000017.1, from coordinate 37,642 downwards.
ATTGAGGCTTTCGTGCGGATCCTGAAACACCATCTGCAGTTCGCGGCGCAGCGGCGAATGCGCGAACTGCCCGGCCGGCACGGTGGTCAGCTCCTGCCCCTTGAAACAGATGCTGCCGGAGGTGGAATCGAGCAGGCGCATCACCATCGCAGAGGTGGTCGATTTGCCGCAGCCGGATTCACCGACCAGGCCGACGCTTTCGCCGCGGGCAATGCTGAAGCTGATGCCGTCAACGGCACGGAAGGGTTTGGCGCCGCCCTTGCCGCGCATGCGCTGCAGCAGGCCGCCGGGTGCCGCGTATTCGCGGACCAGGTCCTTCACTTCAAGCAACGGCTCGTCATCCACCTGCAGCAGGGGCGGCGGCGGCAGGCGCAGGTCCTCCGGCAGCAGGTCGCGGATGCTCCGCGCGGCATGCGGCGTCGAGCGGATCAGCCGCCGGGTGTAGGGATGGGCCGGCGCGGCAAACAGTCCGGCGGTGTCCTGCTGTTCGACCACTTCGCCCTTTTCCATGACGATGATGCGGTCGCAGTATTCGCCGGCGAGCCCGAGGTCGTGGGTGATCAGCAGCGTCGACATGCCTTCGGAGCGTGTCAGCTCGCGCACCAGCTCCATCACCGCACGCTGGGTGGTGACATCCAGCCCGGTGGTCGGCTCATCGGCGATCAGCAGCTGCGGCCGGCAGGCGAGCGCAATGGCGATCACCACGCGCTGGCACATGCCGCCGGAGAGTTCGAAGGGATAGGCGTGGTAACGCGCTTCCGGGTCGCGGATGCGCACTTTCGCCAGCGCCTCGATCGCCTTCTGCTTCGCCTGGTCGCGGGTGGTCTGGGCGTGGCGGATCAGCACGTCCTCGATCTGTTTGCCCACCGGGCGGATCGGGTTCAGCGCCGCGCGCGGATTCTGGAAAATCATCGAGATCTCGCGGCCGCGCAGGTCGCTCATCATCGCCTCGTCGGCATCGTGCAGCTGCATGCCGCCGAATTCGATGGCACCGGAGGCAATGCGTCCGGCGCGGTCAAGGATGCGCATCACGGCATAAGAGGTCACCGATTTGCCGGAGCCGGATTCGCCGACGATGCCCAGGGTCTCGCCCTTGGCCACCTGCAGGTTGACCGAACGCACCGCGGTGACGGTGCCCTTGCGGGTCGCGAACTCGACGCAGAGGTCATGGACCGCGAGCAGCGGCGGATTGTGCAGATGCGTGGTCAACTGGGGGCTCATGTGCGCCTCTGCGGATCGACGAGGTCGCGCAGGCCGTCGCCGAGCAGGTTGAAGGTGAACACCGCGAGCATCAGCGCGGCGCCCGGGAACAGCGCGAGCCACCATTCGCCGGAGACAATGTAGTTGGCGCCCTCGGCAACCATGATCCCCCACTCCGCCGTCGGCGGCCGCACGCCGAGCCCGATGAAGGACAGGCCGGCGGCGTTGAGGATCGCCCAGCCCATGTTCAGCGACAGCTGCACCATCATCGGCGGCAGCGTGTTGGGCATGATTTTCCAGATCAGGATGCGCAGCTCGGAATTCCCCGAAAGCCGCGCCGCCTGCACATAACCGGCGTTGCGGCGGATCGACACCTCGGCGCGAGCCACACGCGCGTAGAACGGCAGGTTGATGATCGCGGTGGCAATGACAATGTTCTGGATGGTGTTGCCGGCGGCGGCAACGATGCCCATCGCCAGCACGAACAGCGGGAAGGCCATGATGGTGTCGAGAAAACGTCCGGAGAGCTTGTCGAACCAGCCGCCCCAGTAACCGGCGCAGGCACCCATCGCGGCGCCAACAAAAAAGGACAGCGCCACCGCCGACACCGAGATCAGCAGGTCAAGCCGGGTGGCGACAATGACGCGCGAAAACACGTCGCGGCCGAGCTGGTCGGTGCCGAACCAGTGTTCGGCGCTCGGTGGCTTCAGCGCCTTGTCGGAAATCGTCGCCAGCGGATCGTGGGGCACCAGCATGGGCCCGAACAGCGCGATGACGATCATGCCGGCGAGCAGCACGAAGGCTAGGAAAGTCACCGGGTTGGAGGTCATCACATAGCGGAAATGGGCAAGACCGCGGCTCCAGGCGGAGCTGCGTTTCGTGCCGGCGGCGGGCTGCGGGATATAGGTGGCATCGGTCATGTCGTCAGTCCTCCGCTTTCAGCCTTCAATCCGCACGCGGGGGTCGATCAGCGTGTAGAGCGTGTCGATGGTCAGGTTGAGCAGCACGAACAGCACCGCCATCGACAGCACAAATCCCTGCACCGCCGCATAGTCGGAGACCACCAGCGCCTCGATCGCGAAGGAGCCGATGCCGGGCCAGGCAAAAACCTTCTCCACCAGCACATTGGCGCCCAGCGTGAAGGAGAACACCATGCCCAGCGTGGTCACCACCGGCAGCAGCGCGTTGCGGAAGGCGTAGACCATCAGCACGCGGCCGCTGGAGAGTCCGGCGGCGCGCGCGGTGCGCAGGTACTCGGAGGACAGCGCCTGCAGCATCGAAGCGCGGGTCATGCGCGCGATCGGCGCCAGCGTGAACAGCGCCAGCGTGATGCCGGGCAGCAGCAACTGCTTGAACGCCGACCAGGCGCTGCCCCACTCGCGCGCGATCAGGCCGTCGATCACCAGAAAACCGGTGACCTGCGGCGGCGGGATGTGCAGCATGTCGAGCCGGCCCAGCGGCGCCGGCGCCCAGCCGAGCAGGAAATAGAACACATAGACCAGCAGCAGCCCGGTGAAGAAGGTCGGCAGGCTGACGCCGGCGGTGACCACAAAGCGGCAAAGCTGGTCGACCCAGCTGTCCTGGCGCACCGCGGCGAGCACGCCCAGCGGCACCGCGACACCGACCGACAGCAGCAGCGCGAACAGCGTCAGCTCCAGCGAGGCCGGCAGCCGCCGCAGCAACTCGGTCGCCACCGGCTGGCCGGTGGATATCGACTGCCCGAGATTGCCGGTGGCCAGATCCTTGACGTAGGCCACGAACTGCAGCGGCAACGGCTGGTCGAGCCCGAGTTTGCCGCGGATCTCGGCGATCGATTCCGGCGTCGCCGAGGCGCCGGCGAAATAGGCCGCCGGATCGCCGGGCAGCGCGCGCGTCAGCAGGAAGGTGACCACGACGATCCCGAAAATCGTCGGGATCGCCTGCAGCACACGCGCGAGGATGATCGCCAGCTGGTTCATGCCGCCCTCTTACCCAAGTTTGTATTTGCGGGCATCGACCTGGCGGTGGAACCAGAACTCGTAACCCTGCAGCTTGGGCGTCATCGCCGATTCCAGCGTCGGCTGCCACAGGGGAATACGCGGCAGGTCGTCGAAAGCCTTCTGGATCATCTGCCTGATCTTGCCGTCGTAGGACTTGTCGGATTTCTCCATGTGCAGCGTCTCCTCGACCAGCTGCTTGACGGTGGCATCGTCGTAGTTGGAGGCATTGAACAGGTTGCCCTTGATGTAGGCCCAGTAGAAGTAATAGTCGGCGGTGTTGAGCCAGCCGCCGAAGTTCTCGAGCAGGAAGGGCAGTTTCTTCTCGACCAGCGCGACGGTGCGCCAGTTGGCGCCCGGCACCTTGTCGAGCGTGACCTTGATGCCGATCTTGCCCAGGCTTTCCTGGATCAGCAGCGCCGCGGGTTCACCCCAGTCGGCTTCGCCGAGGTCGTAGGACAGCGGCACTTCGAAGCCGCCCTTGTACGGCGTCTGGTCGAGCAGCGCCTTCGCCTTCTTGAGGTCGGTGTCATAGGGGAAAGGCTGCGGCCAGGCGGCGGTCGCCGGCTTGGCCGACTTGGCGCCCCACATCTTCACACCGCGGCCGTAGGCGGCCTGCTTGAAAATCTGGTCGTAGGGAATGGCGAAAGCCACGGCCTGGCGCACCCTGGCATCGCGGAAGGGTTCGAAATTCTGGTTGAGGCAGGCGACATACAGACAGTTGTCGATCGGCGAGCCGGTGACCTTGACCTTCTTCGCCGCGGCCAGTTCCTGCGCATCCTTGTTGGGAATCTGGAACGACAGGTGAGCGTCGCCGCGCTCGACCAGCGCGCGCCGGGTGGCGGTCGCCGGCACTTCGCGGATGATCACGCGTTGCACGCCGGGCAGCGGCCCGCCCGTCCATTTGTCGTTGCGCACATAGATCAACTGCTGGCCGGCATCCCAGCGCTCGACCTTGAAGGCGCCGCTGCCGGCGGGGTTGCGGTGCAGGTATTCGGCGGCCCAGGGATCGGCGGCTGTGGCATTGGCTTTCGCGACTTTGGAGTTGATGATCACCGCGACCGGCACGCCAAGGTTGGGCAGCGCGAGTTTCGACGGCCGCTTGAGATCGATGCGGATGGTCCTGGCATCGACAACGACGAACTGGCCGGGCTCGACAAAACCGCCGGCGCCCATCTGCACTTTCGGAAAGCCGCCCAGCGCCAGCGCGCGGTCGAAGGACCATTTGACGTCATCGGCGGTGACGGGTGTGCCGTCCCAGAAGGTGGCGTTCGGCTTCAGCTTGAAGGTGATCGACTTGCGGTCGGGCGAGAAGGTCCAGCTTTCGGCGAGTTCGGGTTCGACCTTGTCGTAATCGTAGGACAGCGAGCCGTCGGCGAGTTTCCTGGTGCCGAAGGTCACCAGCCGGTCGTAGACATTGACCGCGACCTGGTAACTCGGACGGTTGGTGCCGGGCCGGTGGATGTCGAGGCTGTTGATGGTGTTGCCGATCAGCACCACGGCGGTGCTGCCGCTTTGTGCCCAGGCATTGGTTTTGAGGAAAGGCAGCAGCGAGGCGCCGGCAGCCAGCGCGCCTGCGGATTTGAGGAGTTGGCGGCGGTTCATGGTGGATGGTTCCTTTCAGGTCAGCCCGCATCCCATGCGGTATACAAGGCAGGATGCAAGAGGCGTACCACGCCGGACCAGGAACCGGAATTCCGGCAATTCCCTCAAGGAAACAGCAGCTTGCCGCGGAGCATCTGCGGCAAAACAGCCGCCGGCCGCAGCACTGCTTTGGGGCATCGGCGCAGGTCACGATGCACGGCGGTGCGCCGGAACGCGGATGCTGCACGCAAAAAAGCCCGCGTTGCGCGGGCTTTTCCTGAAACGCGGATATCAGCGCATCACTTCAGATCCAGCTTCGCCGCCTTCGCCAGCTTGTTCCATTTCGCCATCTCGGAACGGATGTGCGCGGTGAACTGTTCCGGCGTCGAGCCCACCGGGGTCGAACCTTCAGCCGCCAGGCGTTTCGCGGTGTCGGGCTGCTTCAGCGCATCGACGATGCCATTGCGGATCTTGTCGACGACCGGCTTGGGCACCTTGGCGCCGGTGATCACGCCATACCACTGGTCGACCTCGTAGCCGGGAACACCGGACTCGGCGACCGTCGGCACGTCGGGCACCGCCGGCGAACGCTTGGCGGCGGTGATCGCCAGCACCCGCAGGCGGCCCGCCTGCCAGTGCGAACGCACGCCGAAGAAAGTGCCGAAACCGAGCTGCACATCGCCGGACAGGTTGGCGATGACACCGGCCGCCGTGCCCTTGTACGGCACGTGGGTCATGTCGACCTTGGCCATGTACTTGAACATCTCGCCGGCGAAATGCTGCAGGCCGCCGGTGCCGGAGGAACTGAACAGGATCTTGCCGGGATTGGCCTTGGCATAGGCGATCAGCTCCTTGATGCTGTTCGCCGGAACTTTCGGGTTCAGGTATACCGCGTAGAACAGCGAGGTGGCCTGCGAAATGCCCTGCAGGTCCTTGCCGAGATCGTAGGGCATCTTCGGATTGGTGCCGGAGTTGACGCTGTGCGAGGCGGAGATCAGGCAGATCGTGTAGCCGTCGGGCGGCGCCAGCGCGGTCAGTTCGACGCCGATCGAGCCGGCGGCGCCGGTGCGGTTGTCGACGACGAACTGCTGTCCCCACAGGCCGCTCATGTGTGCGGCCAGCGCGCGCGCGGTGGAATCGGTGCCGGCGCCGGGCGTGAACGGCGAAATGAAACGCACCGGCTTGTTCGGGTAGTCCTTCGCGGCATCAGCCGCGTGGACGGCAGTGCCGGCGGTCAGGCCCATTGCGACGGCCAGCGCGCCTGCGGCGCGACGTATTTGAATCTGCATCTCGGTCACCTCTCTCGTTTGAATATGGTGTTTGTGCGCGGGCCATTGATGCCGGCTTGACGCCGCCGGGCCGGTCAACATGGAAAAGCCCCAAGGCGAAAAAGCAGTGTACATGCCGGCCCCCCGGTCGCGGGGAATTGTATGTCCCGACCTCTCCATTCCAGCGGGGAAAGTCCACGACTTGGGAGCGTCAATTCGATGTGGCAGGAACCGGCGGTCAGCGACGCCGGGCGATGCCCTCGCCCCATGAGTAAGACACCTGCTCCGCAGGGCCGAAGGGAATGCCGATGCTGCTGCCGGCGGGATACTCGCGCGCGTGCTGTTCAAGCTGGCGCAGGCGCTGGGTTTCGCGCGGATGCAGCAGCGCCAGCGGATCGGCGATGCCCAGCTCGCGCGCCGCGTGCAGCGGCCAGTTGGGATCGTCCATCAGGCCGCGGGCCAGCGCGATGAAATCGGCATGGCCTTCCTGCAGCAGCGCCTCTGCGTGCCGCGCCTCCCGGATCATGCCGACGGCAACGGTCGGCAGTCCGGTCTCGCGCCGCAACTCGCTGGAATAACCCGCCTGGAAACCGGGCACGCGCGGCACCGGCAGCAGCGGCCCGTCGCCGCCGACACCGCCGGAGGAACAGTCAATCGCATCGACGCCCCGCTCTTTCAGCGCGCGCGCCAGTGCCAGCGTCTCGTCGATGCCCCAGACGCCGCCCGGACCTTCGACGGCGGAGACACGGAACCACAGCGGGCGGTCGGCGGGCCACACCGCGCGCACGGTTTCGGCGACTTCAAGCGCGAAACGCATGCGGCCCTCGAGGCTGCCGCCATAGGCATCGGTGCGCAGGTTCGACAGCGGCGACAGGAACTGGTGGATCAGGTAGCCGTGGGCACCGTGGATTTCGCAAAGCTCGTAGCCGGCGTCGAGCGCGCGTTGCGCAGCCAGGCGCCAGGCCGCGAGGCAGTCGCGAATGTCATCAAGGTCCATCGCCTTCGGCAGCGGACCGCCGGGTGTGGCCGGCAGCGCGCTGGAGGACAGGCCCTGCCAGGGTTTGCGGTTGGCCGCGGCATCGGCTTCGGTCAGGTGCGCGCGGTCCTTCAGCGGACCGTGCTGGGACGCGCGGCGGCCGCAGTGGCCGAGCTGGATCGCCGGCACCGCGCCCAGCGACCTGATGAAATCGGTGATGCGGCGGTAGGCCGGCACGTGATGGTCATGGTAGATGCCGGCGCATTCATGGGTCTTGCGGCCGCGGGCATCGACCGCGGTTTCCTCGGTGAACACGATGCCGCAGCCGCCCATCGCAAAACGGCCGAAATTGACCAACTGCCATTCGGAGGGTCCGCCGTCGTCAGAGGCGTACTGGCACATCGGCGAGCTGACGATGCGGTTGCGCGCGGTGATGCCGCGCAGCGGGATCGGCTGGAACAGCAGCGGCAGGTCGGACTGGGTTTCGGTCATCGGGTCATCGGCCATTCTGGATTGCGCACAAGTGTAACCAAGGCGGCGCCTGCTTACCCCATCGCAGTCCACAATTTATCGAGTCGTTTGTACGACACCGGGTACGGCGTCTTCAGTTCCTGCGCGTACAGCGACACCCGCAACTCCTCGATCTGCCAGCGGAACTCGAGCAGCCGCGGGTCCACCGTGCCGGCCTTTTGCTGCTGGTCGAGGCGCATTTCGTAACGCCCCCACAGCGCAGCAATGCTGGCGGCGTGTTTGCCGTCGCGTTCCGCGTTCGCCGGATACTTCTGCAGGCGCAGCAGTGCCGCCTTCAGGTAACGCGGCAGATGGGCGAGCTGCGGCCAGGGCGTAGCCGCAAAAAATCCCTTGTAAAGCAGGCGCTGGTTCTGCGCGCGGATGTCATTGGCGGCGCGCGCGACATTGCCTTTTGCCGCGCCCAGGGCCAGCGCCAGCTGGTGCTGCTCGGCGGCGATGGTCGTGAACAGCCGGCAGGCGGCCTCGCTGACCGCCGGCAGCCGTGCGCGCGCGCGTTTGACCTGGTCTTCGAAGGCCTTCAGTCCCCGGGGCAATTCATCCTCGCCGATGAAGGCGCGGTCGCAGATCGCGCCGACGAGGTCTGCGCGCAGTTCGTCGGGGCCGGCAATGCCGCGCAGCTGCAGCGCCGCCTGGTCGAAACCCTTCAGGTTCTTGTCGAGCTGGCGCAACTGCTCCTTCAGCACGAACCGCATCAGGCGCACCACGCCGGCGCGCATCGAGGCCTGCGCCGCCTGTTCGACGTCGAACAGCCGGATCGACACGCTGTCGCCGTCATCGGCCAGCGCCGGGTAACCGGTGACCTTGCGCCCGGCACGGGTGAAGGTGAGGGTCTGCGGCAGGTCGCCGAAATCCCAGAGCTTGATGCCCTCGCGCTCGATGCCGCTGCCGGTCTCCCTGAAAGTCAGCTGTGCGGCTTCGCCCAGCTGCGATTTCAGTGCTGCGAGGTCGCGGCCCGTCGCGAGTTCACGGCCGGATTCGTCAATCACGCAATAGTTGCAGCGCAGGTGCGGCGGATAGTCGATCGCGGCCGCCTCCTCCTTGGTCAGCGGCGCGCCGGCGGCGCGTGTCGCATAACGCGCCACCGCGTCGGCAAAGGCGCCCTGCGCCGCGCCTTCGGCCTGCAGGAATTTGGTGACATGTTCCGTCGGCGGCGTCAGGTGACGGCGCCAGTTCTTCGGCAGCGCTTTGAAAGCAAAGGCCACCTTGTCGCGGATCATCCCCGGTACCAGCCAGTCGAAATCCGCGGGCTCAAGCTTGTTGAGCAGCGCCAGCGGCACCGTCGCGGTGATGCCGTCCAGCGGATGGCCGGGATCGAAGCGGTACTTCAGCTTCACTTCGATCTCGCCAGCATGCAGTGCGTCCGGAAACTGCGCTTCGGTAATGTCCTCGGCGGCGTGGCGCATCAGGTACTCGCGCGTCAGCCGCAACTCATCGGCGTTTTTCTGCTCGGCCTCGCGCCGCCATTTCTCGAAGCCGGCGCCGTTGACGATGCCCTGCGGGATGCGCTCGTCGTAGAAGGCAAAGATCGCCTCGTCGCTGACCAGCACGTCGCGTTTGCGCGCCTTGTGCTCCAGCGTCTGCACTTCTTTTATAAGTTGTTGATTATATTGAATAAATTTTGCCTGCGTGGCGTAATCTCCGGCGACCAGCGCCTGGCGGATGAAAATCTCGCGCGACGCCACCGGATTGATCGCGCCGTAGTGCACGCGGCGTTTGGGCACGATGGTGAGGCCGTACAGCGTCACCCGCTCGAAGGCGGTGACCATCGCGCGTTCGCGCTCCCAGTGCGGATCGAAGTAATGGCGCTCGACCAGGTCCTGCGCCAGCGGTTCGATCCATTCCGGTTCGATGCGTGCGACGCTGCGCGCATAAAGCCGCGCGGTGTCGACCAGTTCGCCGGCCATCACCCACTTCGGCTGCGCCTTGCGCAGGCCAGAGCCGGGGAAGATGTTGAACTTGATGCCTCGCGCGCCGAGGTACTCGCCCTCCTCGTTTTTGAATCCGATGTTGCCGAGCAGGCCCGCGAGCAGCGCGCGGTGGATCTGCTCGTGTGTCGCCGGCGTTTCGTTGGGGTGCATGCCCAGCTCGCCGACCAGCGCGGCCAACTGGCCGTGGATGTCGCGCCATTCGCGCAGCCGGCGCTGCGACAGGAATTCCTCCGCCAGCTGCTGCGCCAGTTTGCGGTTGGACTGCTTGTGTTTGATCGACTCGTCGAAATGGTCCCACAGCTTCAGGTACGCCATGAAATCCGACTTGTCGTCGGCGAACTTCGCATGCGCGCGGTCGGCAGCCTCGGATTTCTCGAAAGGCCGCTCGCGCGGATCCTGCACCGACAGCGCGGCGGCAATGATCAGCACCTCGCGCAGGCAGTTCTGCTGTTTCGCGGCAATGATCATGCGCGCGATGCGCGGGTCGATCGGAAACTTGGCCAGTTGCCAGCCGACCGGCGTCAGTTCCTTCCGTGCATCAACCGCGCCGAGTTCGGCCAGCAGCTGGTAACCGTCGGCGATCATGCGCGGCGTCGGTGCCTCGAGGAAGGGAAAATCCTCGACGTCACCGATCTTCAGCGCCTTCATGCGCAGGATCACATGCGCCAGCGACGAGCGCAGGATTTCGGGATCGGTGTACTGCGGCCGCGCATTGTAGTCGTCCTCGGCATAGAGCCGGATCGCAACGCCGGCGGCGACACGGCCGCAGCGGCCAGCGCGCTGGTTGGCCGAGGCGCGGGAAATCTTCTCGACCTGCAGCTGCTCGACCTTGTTGCGGTAGCTGTAACGGTTGATCCGCGCCAGTCCGGTGTCGACGACATAACGGATGCCGGGCACCGTCAGCGAGGTTTCGGCGACGTTGGTCGACAGCACGATCCGCCGCGCGCCATGCGGCCTGAATATCCGCTCCTGCTCCTCGAAGGACAGCCGGGCGTAGAGCGGCAGGATTTCCGCGCCCTTCGGGTGGTGTTTGCGCAGCGCCTCCGCAGTCTCGCGGATCTCGCGTTCACCGGGCAGGAACACCAGGATGTCGCCGTCCGTGCGTTCGCGCGCGAGTTCAGCCACGGCCTCGACGACTGCATCCGTCAATTCCTCATCGCTGTCCGGGCCGGCCCGGCCGGGACGGGCAGCCTGATACCTCCCCTCTCCCGCCGATTCATCGGCGGGAGAGGGGCCGGGGGTGAGGGCAAATCCGGGCGGCCGGTAACGCAGTTCGACCGGATAAGTGCGCCCCGACACCTCGATTACCGGCGCCGGCTTGCCGTCGATGGCGAAATGGTTCGCGAACCGTCCGGCATCGATGGTCGCCGAAGTCACGATGATCTTCAGGTCCGGACGGCGCCCCATCAGCCGTTTGAGGTAACCCAGCAGGAAGTCGATGTTGAGGCTGCGCTCGTGTGCCTCGTCGATGATCAGCGTGTCGTAGGCCCGCAGGTCGCGGTCGCCCTGGGTCTCGGCGAGCAGGATGCCGTCGGTCATCAGCTTGATGTAGCTGTTCTGCGACAGCTTGTCGGAGAAGCGCACCTTGTAGCCGACCGCATGGCCCAGCGGGCTTTTCAGCTCCTGGGCGATGCGCGTGGCGACGGTGCGCGCGGCGATGCGCCGCGGCTGGGTGTGGCCGATGAGGCCATGCACGCCGCGCTGCAGCTCGAGGCAGATCTTGGGCAGCTGCGTGGTCTTGCCCGAACCGGTCTCGCCGCAGACGATGACGACCGGGTGTTCGCGGATCGCGCGCGCGATGTCCCCGCGCCGTGCAACCACGGGCAGGTCTTCGGGATACTCCGGCCGCGGCAGGTTGCGCAGGCGGTGTTCGAGTTCTTCGGGGGTGCGGGGTTTCAACGGCGTTGCAGGGAGAGGCGCAGCAAAGCGCGTATGCTAAACCAGATTGCCGCCGCCGCGGCCTTGCGTCCTATGCCGCGCTGTCCGCCGCGTGCGGCGACATCCGGCCAAGGTCGATCATCGCATCGACCTGCAGTCCTCGCGGCAGATGATGTGCAATGAACAGCAGGGTGACCCTGCCCTTCAGCAGGTTGACGGTCTGCGCGAACTGTTCCGCGGTGTCCGGATCCAGCCCGCTGGTCGCCTCGTCGAAAATCAGCACTTTCGGCCGTTTCAGCAGGGCGCGTGCAATCGCCAGCCGCTGCCGCTGTCCGCCCGAGAGGCCGACGCCGTGTTCGCCGAGCACAGTCTGGTAACCCTGCGGCAGTTTCTCGATCACCTCGTGGATTCCGGCCATGCGGCAGGCGGTGACCACATCCCCGAAATTGGCATGCGGGCTGGCCATTGCCAGGTTTTCATATACGGTGCCGGCAAACAGCACCGTGTCCTGCGGCACCACGCCGTAGTGCTGGCGCAGTTCGTTGGCGGACAGGCCGCGGATGTCGCGGCCGTCGATCTCGATGCGGCCTTCTTCCGGCGGATAAAAACCCTGCAGCAGCCGGGCGATGGTGCTTTTGCCGGATCCGGAAGGACCGCTCAGCACGGTCAGGCGCCCCGGTTCCAGGGTCATTGAAAAATCGCGGTACAGGTACGGATGCGCGCTGCTGTAACGGAACGACAGCCCGGAGATGCCGACCCGCCCGGCGCCGTCCGGCGCGCGCGAAGGCAGCAGCGCATGGGGCTCGGCCGGCGCGTCCATCAGGTCGCCCAGGCGGCGCACGGCGATGTCGGCCTGCTGGAATTCCTGCCACAAGGAGGCCAGCCTCAGCATCGGCTGCGCCATGCGACTGGCGAACATCTGGAAGGCCACCAGCATGCCGATGGTGAAGCCGTCGTTGCGCATCACCAGCAGCGCGCCGGCACAGAGGATGGCCAGCGTCTGTGCCTGCTCGATGGCCTGGGCCAGGGTGTTGGTGGTGTTCGACAGCTGGCGGGCGCGGAAGCCGGCATGCAGGTAATCGGCGAGCAGCCCGTCGTAGCGTTTTTCGAGATGGGGTTCCATCTGCAGCGACTTGACGGTCTCGATGCCGGACACGTATTCGGTGAGGAAGGCCTGGTTGCGGGCCCCCTTCAGGAACTGCTCGTTGACCCGTTCGCGCAGCAGCGGGGTGATGACGATGCTGAGCACGGCCAGCAGCAGCACCGTGGCCACCGCGATCAGCGACAGCTGCCAGCTGTACCAGAACATCACCGCCAGGAACACGAACAGGAAAGGCAGGTCGAGGAACAGCGTGACCGCCGCGCCGCTGATGAACTGGCGGATGGTTTCGACGCCATGCAGGCGCGCGATCAGCGTGCCGGTGGGCCGCTGCTCGAAATAACGCAGGTGCAGGCGCAGCAGGTGGCGGAAGACCTGGCTGCCCAGCACCGCATCGATGCGGTTGCCGGCATGCAGGATGAAATACTGCCGCAGCCAGGTGAAAAACGCGCTGAACAGCAGGAACAGCAGCAACGCGGCGGCGATCGCGATCAGCGTGCTCTGCGTCTGGTGGACGATCACCTTGTCGATCACCACCTGAGTGAACAGCGGCGTCGCCAGACCCACCAGTTGCAGCACCAGCGAGGCCAGCAGCACGTCGCGCCAGACGGATCTGTGGCGCAGCAGCTCCGGCACAAACCAGCGGAAACCGAAGCGGCCGGCATCATGCCGCGGCGCGTCCTCGTCCGGCACATCCGCAGGGTCTTCCCGGCTCACCAGCAGGACCATCGGCTCGAAATGCCGCGCAAAATCAGCAAGCGGCAGCGTCTCGCCGGTGGCTGACCGGGCGCGGAAGTACAGCAGGCGGTCGCCGTCGGCCCTGACCACCAGCGCCAGGTCTGCCGGCGCCGCACCGTCCACGGCATCGCCTGAGCCGCGCAGCGAGGCCACCATGGGAAAACTCAGGCCGGAAACAGGATGTGCGGCGGTATCGCAGCGCCCGACCCGGAAACCGAGGGCGGCGGCGGCCTCGATGAACGTGCTGTCGGAATGCGGCGGCGGATGCTGCTGGGCGACCAGCGCCGGATCAAAGGGAACGCGATGGACCTGGCACAGACTCCCCAGCATCCATACCAGGTCCTGAGAATGCCATTCCCGGTCCACGTGCACCCCCTGCACTGCCAGCCGTTGGTCGCGCACTCGAAACGGTGCGTTATTCCCTTGGAATATAACAAACAAACCGCGGCGGACGCGCCAACGACGCGCCCGTCCGCAAATGCGGAATCAGGCGCTCAGCGCGGCGACGATGCGGTCACGGGTGAAGGGCATGTCGCGCAGCCGGGCACCCAGCGCGTTGCAAATGGCGTTGCCGATCGCCGCGGCAACGGGCCCCTGGGTGCCTTCGCCCGCGCCCACCGGCGGCGCCTCGGGACGGTTGATCAGGGCGACCTCGATTTCCGGCACCTCGGTGAAACGCAGGATCGGGTATTCGTCCCAGGTGCGCGTGGTCACGGCCGACTTGTCGAAGTCGACGCGCTCCTTCAGAGCCATGCTCGCACTCTGGATCATGCCGCCCTCGATCTGGTTGATCACGCCGTCGGGGTTGATCGCCTGACCGACGTCGACCGCACCCCACAGCTTCGTCACGCGCGCTTCCTCCTCGACCCGCACCTCGGCAATCACCGCGATCCAGGCCGCGAGGTTCTTGTAACGCGCGAAACCGATGCCGCGGCCGCGTTCGCCGTCGCCTTTTTCGTTCGGCTTCCAGCCCGCCATCTGCGCGACTTTCTCGATCACCGCTTTCGCCCGCGCGTCCTTCAGGTGGCGCAGGCGGTATTCGACCGGATCGGCGCCGGCGGCTTCGGCCAGTTCGTCGATGAAACACTCGATGGCAAAGGCGTTGGCGAAGCCGCCCAGCGCGCGCAATGCGGAGGTGCGCAGCGGCGAACGGCGGATCAGGTGGTTGGTGACTTTCTGGTTGGGAAAGTCGTAGAGCGGAATCGCGTTGCGGTGGCTGCCGCCGCCGGGCAGCGGCGGATTGCCGGGTTTGGCCGCAGGCAGCGGCTTTTCCAGGTCCCAGGCCGCGAGCAGGTTGACGCCGCCCTTGCTGCCGGGCCGCGTGCTGTGCGCATGGCTCCACAGTTCGTGGCCCCAGTTGATGATGTTGCCTTTGTCATCCAGCGCCGCATTCAGCCTCATGACCATCGGCGAACTGAAAGGCTCCCAGCAGAATTCGTCCTCGCGCATCCACTGCACGCGCACCGGCCGGCCCGGCACCGCGCGTGCCAGCAGCACCGCATCGAGCGTGACGTCGTCGGCGGCGTTGTGGCCGTAACAGCCCGCGCCCTCGACATGGGTGATGACGATGTCCTGCTCCGGCAGGCCCAGCACCTGCGCCATGTCACCGCGCAGCGGGTAAATGCCCTGGCTGTGGGTCCAGATACGGACCTTGCCGCCCTCCCAATGCGCGATCGAACAGGACGGCGCCAGCGAGGCGTGGGCGATGTAGGGTTTGGTGTATTCGGCGGAGAACTGCCGGGCACCAACGGTCGCGGGATCACCCTTCGTGCTGATGACTTCGGTTTCGGCTTCAGCCTGCAGCGCCAGCAGCTGGCGCGGATCGTTGGCCGGCAGTTCCGGTCCCGGCGTCCACTGCGCCAGGCGCGCCAGCCGCCGCTCGGCGCGGATCGCCTGCTCTTCGCGCTCGGCCACCACGCCGAGGAAACTGCCGTCACGCACGACGGCGACAACACCGGGCATCTGCCCGACTTCTTTGACGTCGATGGACTTGAGTGTCGCCTTCGGTCCGGCCGGACGGCAGACACGGCCATGCAGTGTGCCCGGCAGATTCATGTCCTGCACGAAGGACGGCCTGCCCGTGATCTTGCCCGGAATGTCGACACGCGCCAGCGAAGTGCCGACAAGGACATGCTCCTGCGGCAGTTTTTCGCTGACGTCGAAGCTGGCCTCGCGCGCCAGCAGGTCCGGCGCGGCCAGTTCCCAGTAGGTCACCGAGCCGCCGCCGCGGGCACTGATGACGCCGTCTTTCACCGTCAGGCTTTCCAGCGTGACGCCGAGTTTCTGCGCGGCGCGCGCCAGCAGCAGATCGCGCGCCTCGGCCGCGGCATGGCGCAGCGCAAGCCCGCTCTCCTGGATCGAGCGGCTGCCGGAAGTGATGCCCTCGTCCGGACTGAAGGCCGTGGAGGCCGCCTTGAGTCGGATGCGCGAAACATCGATGTCGAGCTCTTCCGCGGTCATCTGGATCAGCGCGGTGAGGATGCCCTGGCCGATCTCGACCTTGCCGGTGACCAGTGTCACGGTGCCGTCGGCATTGACCGACAACCAGCGATCAAGCCGGCGGTTGGTTTCAAGGCTGCCCGGGAGCTTGCGCGCCGGCGTGCTGCTGTTCGCCTGTGCCATTACCGTTCCCCCCGGAGCTCTTTTGCCGCGCGTTTGATCGCGCGCAGGATGCGGCTGTGCGTGCCGCAGCGGCAGAGGTTGCGCTCCAGCGCATTGCGGATGTCGGCATCCGAGGGATTGCGGTTGACGTCGAGCAGCGCCTTGGCCGCCATCAGGATGCCGCTCGCGCAGTAGCCGCACTGCGCGGCCTGTTCGGCGATGAAGGCTTTCTGCAGCGGATGCAGCGCAGCATCGGCAGCCAGCGCCTCGACGGTGCTGATCTGTTTGCCGACGACAGCCGACAGCGGCACATCACAGGACTGGACGGCCTTGCCGTCGATGATCACCGTGCAGGCGCCACACTGGCCGAGGCCGCAGCCATAACGCGTGCCGACCAGGCCGAGATCATTGCGCAGGGCATAAAGCAGCGGCGTTTCCGCGTCGGCCTGCACCTCGCGCGCCTTTCCGTTGACATGCAGCATCAGAGACATATTGGAATATTTATTAAAATCAACAGTTTATGATTAATCCGGCTTGCCGCAGGCGGCCACCGGGCCTATACTTCCCCTCCCTTGCCTCCGTCACCCGCAGCGCATGACTGAACGCACCGAAATCGAAGCCATCGAAGCGCGCATCGCCGAGCTCAAGCTCGAACATCGCGACCTCGATGACGTGATCCTGCGCTTGATGCAGACCCAGGTCGTCGACCAGCTGCAGCTGCAAAGGCTGAAAAAGCGCAAGCTGCTGGTCAAGGACCAGATCTCGATGCTGGAACGGCAGTTGACGCCGGATATCCGCGCCTAGGCCGCCGCGCGGCGTGCGCCCCGCCACGCCAGCCAGATCACGAAAACACCGAGCACGACGAACCACAGCAGCGACCAGCCGGCAATGGTCAGGCCGAGGAAGCGCCAGTCCGCTTCCGCGCATTCGCCGGACCCCGACAACACGCTCTGCAGCATCCGCATCAGCGGGAACTGCTCCATCATGTAGGCGAGCCCCGGCCCGCAGGCCGGCACCTGGTCAGCGGGCAGGCTCTGCAGCCAGACGTGGCGCGCCGCCAGACCGGCCCCGGTGGCCGCAGCGATGCCGCCGATCACGGCATAAACAATGGCGCCGGTCCTGCCGGGACCGTGAATGGCGGCGGCCAGGAACACCGCGCCCAGCGCGATGAAAGCGACACGCTGGAAAATGCACAGCGGGCAGGGTTCCTGCCCGTCGACATGCTGCAGGTACAAACCGAAAGCCAGCAGGCCCGCGCAGATCGCGGCACCGGCAACGTATCCATAACGTGTATTCATCAATAACCCTATACGTAAGCCAGCAGGCGGCCGCAGGCCAGCACGCCCGCCCAGATCAGCAGCGAGGCCAGCGCATGCAGCTTCGCGGCACCCGGAACCTCCGCGGCCATGTCCCAATCGGCGACCCCACGAAACACGCCGGCATGGAATGCCGCCGCATTGGCGCCGGCGCAGAGCAGCAGCACCATCTTGATGATGAACGCGGTGTTGGCAATGAGGTCGCCGGCATGGGCGATGAACATCAGCAGCCCGCTGGGCACGATCAGCAGCAGCGCACCGATGCTCCACGGCAGCACATGCCGCGCCAGCAGTTGCACCGGCAGCGCCTTGGTCAGGCCCAGCAGCCGCAGATCGAGGACGATGATGCTGCCGACCAGCGTCACGAAACCGATGATGTGGACGATCTCGACAACCGGATACAGCCACAGGTCGTGGCGCATCGCGACCGCCAGCGGCAGCTGCTCGATCGCGGCCAGCGGTGATGCGGGGTCGGAGATCAATTGAAAAAACCTTCAGCCACGGGGAGCACCGAAAATCACAAGATCAATTGACAGGATGTACAGGATGAACATGATAAAAGCGGGATGAAACGCAGCAATGCTCCGGTTTTATCCTGAATATCCTGTTCATCCTGTTAAATCGCTTCATGTTTTGACCTGTGAACTCCGTGGCCGGGTTTTGCTTTTGCCCTACCGCAGCTCGACCGTCTTGCCGCCGGCGATGATGCGCTCGGCGCGCATCTCGTCGGGTTTCCTGCGGTTCGGGTAACCGATCACGGTCACCGTCGCGCCCTTCTTGATGGCGTCCGGCGGCAGGCCGCGCGCGGTCATCCGCGACGGCGGCGCCAGCACGGCATGCCAGGTCTTGTCCGGCGCCGCGAGGCGTATGTGGCCATGCGGGTGCTCGTAACCGGACTCGACGACGGTGCCGGTGAGTTTCAGTTCCCTGCTGTTGTCGTATTCGCTCCAGCCGTGATGGGCATGGGCGGGTAATCCGGCGGCAGCAAAGAGGGTCAGCAGCAGTGCGATTTTGCGGGACATGGCAGACTCCTGAAGGTCGATTATGCGGGCCAGCACGCGTGTTTCCGGCGCGCTACTTTATACTTAATCCAACATGAGAGTCACGCGCAGCATCGTCATCGACGAGACCGAATTGGTTGAGCGCTTTGTCCATGCTTCCGGTCCAGGCGGCCAGAATGTGAACAAGGTCGCCACTGCGGTCGAACTGCGTTTCGACCTGCGGCACTCCAGTGCATTGTCTGACAGCGTGAAGGCCCGTCTGGTTGCATTGGCCGGCAGGCGCCTGTCCGGCGACGGCGTGCTGGTGATCAGCGCGCAGCGTTTCCGCAGCCAGGCACGCAACCGTGCCGATGCACGCGAGCGCCTGGCCGCGCTGATCCGGGCTGCGGCAACGCCGCCCAAGGCGCGCCGTGCGACGCGGCCAACACGGGCATCCCGGGAACGGCGGCTCGAGGACAAGCGTCGCACCGGGCAGCGCAAGCGCGAGCGCGGCGGTCCGCCGGTGGATTGAACTGGAACATCGGAATATCCTGATATTCCCCGGATCAGGACCGGTCATCCATGGACTGCAAGGTCCGGACAGCGTCATGCCGGGATCACTGGCTGCTACAATTCGCCGCCTGCGGGAATAAAAGCTCCCGTGCACGCGTTTACCGGCGGATCATTCGCTCAACCCACGGGAGAACCCTCAATGAAGAAGGCACTGCTTGCTGCAATCATCGGCACCTCCACCCTGCTCGCCAGCGGAGCAGCCTCGGCCCAGGCCAAACCGGAAGATGTCATCAAGTTCCGCCAGGGCGTCTACCAGGTCGTCGGCTGGCATGTACGCACCATGGGCGGCATGGTCAAGGGCCAGATTCCCTACGATCAGGCCGAATTCGCCCGCAACGCGGAAATCGTGGCCATGATGAGCACCGTGGCCCCGCATGCCTTCGCGCCCGGCTCCGACAAGGGCGCACCCACCCGCGCCCGGCCGGAAATCTGGTCCGATGCCGCAGGCTTCAAAAAAGTGATGGACGGCTTTCAGGCCGAAGCGACCAAACTGGCCCAGGTTGCCAAGACCGCCGGCTCAGTCGACCAGGTCCGCGGCCAGTTCAGCGCAATGAGCAAGAGTTGCGGCGCCTGCCACGACAATTTCCGCACCAAATAATCTCCGGCAGGATCAAAAAAGCCCGCAATTGCGGGCTTTTTTGTTTTGTCCAGGGCATTTGATCGGGGATCAGAGTTTCACTCGCGGATTCAGTGAGTAGAGCCCGGTAATCTTCGCCTCCCCCAGCACGTGTCCGGCAATCGCCTTGCGCACGTCGGCACCGCCGAACCTGCCTTCAACCGGGCATTTCGCGACATCCAGCGCGTAGAGCGTGAACACGTAATGGTGCTTGATGCTGTCGTTCCACGGCGGGCAGGGACCGTCATAACCGTGGTAGTCGCCGTTCATGTCCTTGTCGCCGGCGAACCAGGCGCTGTAGTCATTGACGCCCTGACGGCTGCCGCGCGGACCGGCGGGACCGGCCTTGCCGCGGGGAGTGACGGTATCGGAGAACTCGCCGGCGGCGATCGCGCCGGATGCCGGATCGAGGTCAACCAGCACCCAATGGAAGAAATCGACACGCGGCAGCGAGGACGGAATCTCGCGGCCTTCCTGGTTGACGTCATCGGGCTTCGACGGCACGTCGGGGTCGTGGCAGATCAGGACCAGCGATTTCGTGCCGGCGGGCAGATCACTCCAGGCGAGTTGCGGGTTGCGGTTGGCGCCCAGCGTGCAATGGGTCTTGGCATCGGGGGCGCAGAAGGCGAATTCGGCGGGGATGGGCTGGCCGTCGCCGAAGCTGCTGCTGGTCAGTTTCATGCGAATGTCGTCCTTTTTCCTACGGGTTTTTCGGCATTTTCAGTATAACAAAGCCTCCTCCCGCTTTCCCTTCCCGGCTCAAGGAACGGCCTGCGCCGCCGTTATACCGCTTGTCTCAAGAATCCGCGCCGCATCCGCGCGGCCCCGCAGCACGAGGCAGCACCCCTTTGAAGGAAATGATCATGAAAACCGTCATTCACGCCCTGCTCGCCTGCGCACTGGGCATCGTCGCCGTCGGTGTGACGGCGCAGCAGTCCAGGGCCGCCGATGCCGTACCGCTGGGCGCCGTCGAAGCCGTTTATGTGCGTGTGGCTCCGGGAGTCTTCATCGAGACCCGGCTGCTGCGCGACAAGGCGCCGGCGGAAACCTGGAGCGACGTTCGTGTGCGCCAGAAACCGGGCGGCAAGCCGCGCAATGAACTCGCGAAAAACCCCGAAGGCATGGTCGTGCGTCCGGGCGACGTGGTGCAACTGACCGTCGCCCCGCTGCCCGAATTCGCCACCGGTCCCGTTGCGGAAGTCACGCGGGTGACCGAACACATCGCCCCGGCAGACAGCCGGTATGCGCGCGAATTCCGCCAGCAGTCCTTCCCGGCGATGACACTGGCGGAAGGCCTGACGCGATAATCCGGGCTGTTCAGCGCGCGGCCAGCGCGGCGAGCCGCGCCTTCCGCGTATCCACCGGCAGCGCCGCCAGTTCGCGCACGGCCGCGTAGAAACGCGGCAGGTTGTTGTCCTGCTCGGCAAGCAGGGCCTGGAAAGCCGGCACCTGCTGCGTGTAGATCGCCACCGAAGCCAGGTGTGCATTGCCCAGCGGCTGCGCGAACCAGCGGTCGTAACCGGCAAAACCGCCCCACTCCAGGCGTTGCGCTTCGTACGTCCGCCGCAGTCCGGCGAAAATCTCCGCCTTGCGCCGGCGTTTCTCTTCGGCATCGCTTCCGCCCGCGTACAGCTTCGCCAGCGCGCTGCGCGCCTCGACCACCAGCCGGCGGAAATCGGCGCGGAAACGCTGCAGTTGCGCGACCCGCGCACGGTCGGCCTCGCTGCCGTGGTCGGCCAGCCAGCGCGCGAGGCCGGCCTGCTCGACCACGGTGGCGAAGGATTCATTGAACACGGTGTCGTCCTTCACGTAGACCACCTGGTGCGCGAGTTCGTGAAACAGCAGGCGCGCGAGTTCCGGTTCGGGGTAACGGATGAAGGTGTTGAGCAGCGGATCGGCAAACCAGCCGATGGTGGAATAGGCCGGCACGCCGCCGACGTAGACATCATGCCCTTCCGCCGCCAGCTGATGCGCATGCCGGCGCGCCTCGGCCTCGGAAAAATAACCCTTGTAATTGACGCAGCCGGCAAAGGGGAAACACCACTGCTTCGGTTCGACCGAGAACTCCGCTGCGGCAAACACGTTCCAGACCACGAAGGGCCGCGCGAGGTCGGCATAGGAACGGTAGCTGCGGTTGTCGGGCAGCCCGAGTTCGCGGCTGGCGTAGTCGCGGATGCGCAGCGCGCGCTCGACCTGGGCTTTCAGCTGCGGATCAAGCGCGGGATCCTCGAGCAGGCGTTCGACCGGCACCTCGCGCTGCCAGATGCCCAGCTGACCCTGCACCGACTGCAGGTAGTAGCCCAGGTTGCCGCAGCCGGACAGCAGCAGCGCGGCAAGGCCGGCGATGCAGGCGCGCCTCATGCGGCAAAATGTCCGTGGCGGAGGAAGGCACAGCACTGCCGCGCCACCGCGCGGGACAGCAGCATCTCGGTATGGCCGACCGCGAGTTCGACGCGCTCGGCCACGCCGGGCACGATGGTTTCCTGCAGCGTCACCACGCCGTCGTTGGGCCGCGGCAGGTCGGGCGCGACCAGCCGGCCGAGGCCGAAGCCGCGGGTGCCGGCGATGATGCCGATTGCCGTATCGCCGCGCGGCAGCGGCCGCGGGCCGTCAAGCCATTCGCGGATGCTGCGGCCGAGCAGCGTCGATCCGCCGGGGAAACGCGCCAGCCGGCGCGCCGAAAAGCTGTCGCCGTAGGGCGTGCCGACCAGCACCAGCCTGCCGCAGCTCAGTTCGTGATGGCGTTCCAGCATGCGCAGCGCCACCAGCCCGCCCATGCTGTGCGCGACGATGTGCACACGCGGCACGGCCAGCGCGATGCAGTGGCGCGCCAGGCGCTCGGCGTTTTCACCGAGCGAGCGGCGCAGCGTCGGATAGGACCAGGTCTGCGCGGCAAAACCTGCATCGCGGATGCGCCGTGCCAGCAGGCCCATCACCAGCCCCTGCATCCACAGGCCGTGGATGACGATGACCGGTTCTGCCGCGTTCATTCGATCACCGGTGGTGATTTATTATAAGTATTTGATTTTATTGATATTTTTTTCATCTCAGACACTGCCGTCACCAAAAATGGTGACACCGTCGGCGCCAAGGTGGTCGGCATCACCCCAGCGTTCGACCTGCCAGGCGCCGTCGTTGCAGACGAAGCAGTTGAGGCTGGCGTTGACCAGCGGCACCGGGCGCTGCGCTTCGAGCGGAAGACCGGTCGCCGCGCGGTATGCCGAATCCAGCACCAGGCCGTGGGTGACCACTGCGATGGTTTGACCACGGTGGCGCGCGGCAAGATCCTCGAGCGCGTCACGGCAGCGCGCAAAAAATCCGGCGGGACTTTCACCGCCGGGCACCGCGTACTGCGGATCGCGCGACATGAAGCGGGCATAGACCTGCGAATCGAGCAACTCCATCTCGGGGCGCGTCATGCCTTCGAACATGCCGAAATGGCGCTCGCGCAGGCGTTCGTCGGCAACGATGTCGTGGCCGGTGAGATCGGCGATTCGCTGCGCGGTCAGCCGCGCGCGCGGCAGGTCGCTGGAATAGAGCGTGGTGAAGGCCATCGTCGCCATGCGTTCGCCGAGGCGGCAGGCCTGCCAGATGCCGCGTTCGGTGAGCGGGCTGTCGAGCTGGCCCTGCATGCGGCGCTCGGTGTTCCACAGCGTTTCGCCGTGGCGGATCAGGATCAGTCGGGTCATGTGGATTGCAGCGATGAACGATGAATGATGAATGATGAACGCAGGCCAAACCCTGACCTCTCGCTTCCGGGATTCTACCGTCCATTGCGGAGGCTGCCGTTATACTGCGGCCATGACCGTTGCCGACCTGCTGCAGCCCCACATCCTGATCCTCGCGCCGCTGATCGTGTTCGCGGCCTATGTGGTGTTCGGCATCTCCGGTTTCGGCTCGACGCTGATCGCGGTGCCGCTGCTGGCGCATATTTTTCCGCTGAAATTCGTGGTGCCGTTTTTTGTGATCCTCGACTGCGTCGGCGCCATCAACATGGGGCTGCGCCTGCGCGCGGACGTGATGCGCAGCGAACTCCTGCTGCTGCTGCCGTTCATGGCGCTCGGCGTGCTCGCCGGGGTTTACCTGCTGGTCCAGGTCAGGGCGGAAGTGCTGATCGGCGGCCTCGGGCTGTTCGTGCTTTTTTTCGGCCTGTCCTACATCGTCAAACGCGGCCGGGGTTTTCCGCTGCCGCGCTGGGCCGCGGCGCCGATCGGCGCCTTCGGCGGCGCAACCTCGGCCATGTTCGGCATCGGCGGCCCGATTTACGTGTTCTTCCTCGCCGGGCGCAACGCCGCCCCGGATCAGATCCGCGCGACGATGCCGATGATTTTCATGTTCACCACCGTCGCGCGCATCCTGTTGTTCATTGTCGCCGGGCTCTATTCCACGGCCGCGCTGGTCGCCGCACTGGCGCTGATGCCGGTGATGGCGCTGGGCATATGGACCGGCCACCACCTGCATCTCAACCTGTCGCGCGACACGGTGATCCGGGTGATGGGCGGGCTGCTGGTGCTGAGCGGGATTTCGCTGCTGCTGCGCGCTGCCGGCTGAGCGGCAAAAAAACGGGGCCCGCGGGCCCCGTAATGCCTCGCTGAAAATCCCGCGTCAGACGCCGTGTTTCCTGAACCACTCGGTGGCGCGTTTCCAGCCGTCCGCCGCCTGCTCCTTGCGGTAACTCGGCCGGTAATCGGCATGGAAGGCATGCGGCGTGTCCGGATACAGATGGATCATCGACGGCTTGCCCTTCTCCCTCAGCGCGGCGTTCATTTTCTCGACCGTGTCGTTCGGTATCCCGGCATCGGCGCCGCCGTAGAGGCCCAGCACCGGCGCATTGATCTGGTCGACGACGTCAAGCGGGTGCTTCGGCGTCATCTCCGAAGCCTGGCCGACCAGCCGGCCGTACCAGGCGACGCCGGCCTTCACGTTCTTGTTGTGCGCGGTGTAGAGCCAGGTGATGCGGCCGCCCCAGCAGAAACCGGTGATGCCGAGGCGCTTGCCGTCGGCGCCGTTCCTGTTCGCCCAGGCCACCGCGGCATCAAGATCGCTCATCACCTGCGCGTCAGGCACGAAGTTGACCACCTTGGCAAAGATTTCCTTGTTGTCCTTCAGCTGCGACACGTCGCCCTGGCGGAAAAACATTTCTGGCGCAATCGCGAGGTAACCCGCCTTGGCGAAACGGCGGCAGACATCCTTGATGTGTTCGTGCACGCCGAAAATTTCCTGCACAACGAGGATGGTCGCCAGGTTTTTGCCGTTTGCCGGCATCGCGCGGTAGGCGGGGATGTCGCCATTGGCGGTGGGTATCTTCACTTCGCCCGCGGTCAGCCCGGCGGTGTCGGTGGTGATCATGGTCTGCGCCGCCACCGGCTGCACCGCCAGCGCAAAGCCGGCAGCCAGCGAGCCGGCGACAAATTCACGGCGGGATACTGTGGTGCGGTTGGATACCAGGGCGAGCAGGTCTTCACGCAGCATGTCATTCATGGGATGTCTCCGGAGCAGTGGTTCGGAAAGTGCGGCGCGCAGAGACTAGGACAAAGCGGCCGAACTTGGCAAGACACAGCCCTGAATGACGGATTATTCCGGCAGCAGCAGGGTCACCTGTCCAGGACGGGTGGTCACCTCCGGTACGGCGGCGGCACAAAATCATCGGGGGCTCCGGACGGAACCGGCGGATTGCGTTTCAGCCCCTCCTGGAAGTCGTGCATCATGCGGCGGATCGGCGTGCGCACCCAGCCGGCCGTGGTGTTGACGTCGGTTTCCTCCTTCGGATCCTGGATCAGGTTGAACAGCAGCGGCGACTCGAGATGGTTGACGCCGGCATTGGGTTCGGTCTCCCAGGCCAGGTGCATTTTCCAGTCCCGCCATTTCGCCGCGCGCAGTTCGGACTTGATGTAGAACAGGAAACCCTCGCGCGCCGACTTGGCGTTCCTGCCGGTCAGGAAATCAAGCTGGTCGACGCCATCGACCGGACGATCGGCCGGTACCGTCGCACCGGCGACCCGCGCCAGCGTGGCGTAGAAATCGGTGACGTGCACGATTTCGTTCGACACGCCGCCGGCGGCAATCTGTCCGGGCCAGTGCAGGATGCAGGGCGCGCGCAGACCGCCTTCCATCGCCGTGTGATAGGTGCCCTGCCACATGCCCGCCGAACCGCGCCAGGGCCGGCGGAATTCCGGACCATTGTCGCTGGCAAAAATGAACAGCGTGTCCTTTTCAATGCCCAGCTGCGCAACGGTGTCGACCAGTTCGCCGACGCGGTGATCCATCTCCACCATGGCGTCGGCGAAATCACCGGCACCGGTCCTGCCGGCAAAATCGTGGTGCGGGATCGTCGGGTAATGCAGCTGGGTCAGCGGCACATAGGCGAAGAACGGCTTGCCGGCCTTGTGCTGCCGGGTGATGAACTCCCGCGATTTCGCCACCAGGTCACCGTCGATGCGGCGGCGCATCTCGAGATCGTAAATCGCCGCTTCCCGCGGTATCTCGCCCGCCTTCGCTTCGAGCACGTACGGCAAAGGCGTGACTTTCGGGTCATAACCCGGCGCGCTGGTGAACATGCTCTCGTTGGTGGTGCGCGGGATGCCGTACCACTCGTCGAAGCCGCGGTCGGTCGGGAAACGGCCCGGACGGTCTCCAAGGTGCCATTTGCCGTGTATCGCCGTGGCATAACCGCGGTCCTTCAGCAGCTGCGCCAGCGTGACTTCCCAGGGAATGAGCCCCTGCGGCAGACCCGCCGGCACCGACTGCTGGGCGCCGGTGCGGATCGGATGGCGCCCGGTCATCAGTGCCGAACGCGTCGGCACGCAATCACTTTCGACGTTGAAGTTGAGCAATTGCAGTCCGGCCGCCGCCAGCGCATCAATGCGCGGCGTCGGCGCCCCGCGCAGGGCGCCGCCACCGTAACAGCCGGGTTCGCCCCAGCCGAGGTTGTCGGCGAGGATCAGCACGATGTTGGGAGATTTATCCGACCGGGTCGCTGCCATTTCAATGCTCCTTCAGGAAAAGTGCGGCACCGCCGCAACAGTCAATCATTCATCAATTCCGGGCTCGCTGCCCTCGATCACCGGACGCCCCCGGCCGCGGGGCCGGTATTTGCGGCGCAACCGGCCCAGCTGCCTGCCGAATCTTGCATCAAGCTGCGGCCCGAAAGCGGCGTGGATTTCGGCAAGGTAGATTTCGTGCAGCAGCAGGGTCTCGATCACATAGATGACCGGGTAATCGCGCGCGAACGAGGCCCTGACAGCACCCCGGAACGAGGCGATCAGCATGCCGCTGCCGTCCACCGTCGCGGTCAGCAGCGTATCCGAAGGCGGACCATGCAGTTCGCCGTCGCCCTCGTGCGGAATCACCTGGATATGGCGGTGCGGCTTCAGCCCGGGCACCGCCTGGCCGAACACGATCAGGCGCACCGCGACACCGCGGCGCGCCGCGGCCGTCAATTCACGCACATGCGGCTCGATCAGTGCCACCGTGGCCTTCAGCCAGACATGCTCGCGCGCACCGTCGATCATTTCCTTGAGCCGCAGCCGCACCTCGGCCTCGCCGCGCAGCACCGAGACATAGGCGCTGCCGTCGTCTTGCGACGCGCGTTTCATCTCGCGCATCACATCCTCGCACAGGCCCGCAGTGCTGCGCTGGATGCCGCGGAAGAACTGTTCGGGATTCACCGGCACATAACGCACCGGACTTTCGGTCACCGGCTGGATCGCCCCTTTTGCCTCCAGCGCACGCAGCGCCGAATAGACGTTGGCGCGGGGCAAACCCGCCTGCTTGGCGATTTCATAGGCCGTGGCGGGCTGCCTCGCCGCCAGCGCCGCGTAGGCACGGGCCTCGTAATCGGTAAAACCGAGTCCGCGCAGTGCCGCGGCCAGAGGTGGTGCCGCAGCCGCGGAGGCGACAGCCTTGACGGGATTCGATGGCATAGTAGTTGCTTATGCTACTTCTAAAATGACAGAATGGCAAAACCAGGGTCCCGGCTGCCGCAGCCGGACAAGACAACACAAAGGAAAAACCATGAATATCCGCATCCCGCTCCTCCTGCTGACTGCATCCTGTGCCGGCCTCACGGCAAACGCCGCCGCGCAATCCCAGACCCAGTCCTGGCCTGTCCGTCCTGTACGGCTGGTCGTACCCTATGTACCCGGCGGCGCCACGGATCTCGTATCGCGCATCATCGCGGAGCAACTGGGCACCAGACTGGGGCAACAGGTGGTCGTCGACAACCGCCCCGGCGCCACCGGCACCATCGCCTTCACCGGCGTCGCCGAATCCGCAGCCGACGGCTACACGCTGATCACCAGCGCGGATTCGCTGACCCTGCTGCCCTCGGCATACAAAAACCTGAAGTTCGATCCGCGCAGCAGTTTCACGCCGGTCTCGCTGATGTCGACCCAGCCGCTGGTGCTCGCAGTGCACGCAGCAACCCCCGCAAAAAGCGTCAAGGAATTCATTGCGCTGGCGAAATCAAAATCGCTGTCCTTCGGCACCTCGGGCACCGGCACCTCGCAGCACCTGTCGGGGGAACTGATCAAGAAAATGACCGGCATCGACATGGTTCACATCCCCTACAAGGGCGGCGGGCAGGCCATCGTCGACCTCAGCGGCGGACAGGTTCCCGCCGCGGTGCTCGGCTCGTCGACGGTGATCCCGCAGACCAAAACCGGCCGCGTGCGGATCCTGGCGGTAACTTCCAAGAACCGGTCGGCAGCACTGCCGGAAGTGCCGACGCTGGATGAATCCGGCCTGAAGGGATTCGACGTCTACCAGTGGACCGCGATGCTGGCACCGGCAAAAACGCCGAAGGCCATCATTTCGCGGCTCAATGGCGAAGTCACGACGATCCTCAAGCAACCCGCGGCCAGCGAACGCCTGCAGGCCGCAGGCTTCGAATCCCGCGGCAGCACGCCGGACTATGTGGCGGGACTGATCCGCGACGGCATGGCACGCTGGCAGAAACTGATCGCCGAACTGAAACTCGAACTGCAGCAGTAAGGCGCCATCACCTCAGGATTTAAGCAGTCCTTCCGCGCGCATGGCCGCCTGCACCTGCGGCCGTTCGCCGGCGCGCGCGAAAAACGCCTGGATCTCCGGCCACGGGGCGAGGTCGATCTTGTGGTACCCGCACCAGCGCAGCACGTTGAACAGGTAGGCATCGGCGACGCTGAAGTTGTCGCCGGTCATCCAGGGTTTTCCGGCGAGCATCCCGTCCAGCGCCTTCAGGCGCCGCACGATGTAGCCCTTCTGCACCTCCTTCATCTCCGGCGTCATCTGCGGGTTGAACAGGGCACCCACGGATTTGTGCACTTCGGTGGCGACGAAGTTGAGCGCTTCCATCAGCCGGTAACGCGCCATGGTCCCGGTGGCCGGCGCCAGGCCTGCAGCCGGCTTCTGGTCGGCCAGGTACTGCAATATGGTGCTGACCTCGGTCAGCACTTCACCATTGTCCAGTTGCAGCGCCGGCACATAACCCTTGGGATTGATCTGCCAGTAGTCGGCGCCGGACGCGGTTTTCTTGTTCGGAATGTCGACCTTCTCGAGCTCGAAGGCATATCCGGCCTCCAGCAGCACGATATGCGGCGCAAGGGCGCAGGAACCGGGGGAATAATAAAGTTTCACGACATTTCTCCTGGAAATTGAAGCGGTCTCCGAATGCTGCCCCAAGGCGATAGTCCTTGCAAATGCAGGGTCATGCGCCCATACTTCGCGCCGGCGTTTGGATTTTGTCTGCCCTTCGTGCCTGTTTCCGCTGTCGGTACCTCTGTTCGGCCTTCTCCATCCGTTGTTTCTCTGATGCCCCACCCGCTCGGGATGCGGATCAGCAACTACCAGGAGATCACCATGGCCAACATCACCGGCACAGTCAAATTTTTCAACCCCACCAAGGGTTTCGGTTTCATCCAGCCGCAGGACCAGTCGAAAGACGTGTTCGTGCACATTTCCGCCGTTGAGCGCGCCGGCATGAGCACGCTGACCGAAAACCAGCAGGTGTCCTTCGACCTCGAGCGCGGTTCTGACGGCCGCTCGTCGGCGGTGAACCTGCAGGCCGCCTGATCACCGCGCGGGCGGGAATCCCGCCCGCAGCGCGAGCCGCGTGCGTCCCAAGTGCACGCGGCTTTTCCTTTTGGAGCACACGACAGGGAGAATCAGAATGTCCAAGGAAGAAATGGTCGAGTACGAAGGCGTCATCGAAGAGGTGCTGCCCAACACGATGTTCAGGGTCACGCTCGTCAACGGCCACACGCTGACCGCCTATGCCTCGGGGAAGATGCGCAAGCACCGCATCCGCATCCTGGCCGGCGACAAGGTGACCATCGAAATCTCGCCCTATGACCTGAACAAGGGCCGCATCAGTTTCCGCCACAAGGATGAACGCGCCGGCCCTCCGGCAGCGCGTCCCGGCAACTTCTTCCGCAAGCGCTGAAGCGCCGCGCGCCTCAGCGCGCAGGCCTGCGGCGCGGGGTTTTCTGCGCCGGGCCCAGGCCGGGCAGCGGCAGGGCCGTCTTGTATTTGACCTGTTTCAGCGCGAAGCTCGATTTCAGGTTGCCCACCCCGGGTATCTTTGCCAGGAAATCGACGATGAAGCGCTCCAGCGCCTGCACGTCGGCCACCATCACCCTCAGCATGTAATCCGAGTCGCCGGTCATCAGGTAACACTCCATGACTTCCGGCCGCTCCGCGATCGCCGCCTCGAAGGTTTCCAGCGCCTTCTCCACCTGGCGCTCAAGCCGCACCTGGATGAACACCGATACCGTCAGCCCCAGTCTCAGCGGATCGAGCAGCGTCACATAACTGCCGATCAGTCCGCCCTCCTCCAACCGCCGCACCCGTGCCAGGCAGGGCGACGGCGACAGGTTCACCGCACGCGCCAGTTCGACGTTGCTCAGCCGGGCATCCTCCTGCAGCCGGGCGAGGATTTTCCAGTCTGTTGCATCCAGATCAATCGATCCGATCTGTATTTTCGGCATTATATGCCTCATAAATATTGCTTTTCAGCATTATATGCTTAATTAATGTTTAAAAACAAGCATATACGAAACCCCATGCCGCACCCCTGCGCGTAGCATCCCGGGTGTGGCGCGCGAGCCCGCGCGCGGAGGAAAACCCCGATGACCGATTTGTCCGAACTGGCCGCCGCCTTCTGGCGCGTGATGCCCGCCGATCCCGATCCCGTCGAAACCCGTGAATGGCTCGACGCCTTCAATTCGCTGATCGAATCCGGCGGCCGCGAACGCGCGACCTACCTGTTGCGCAAGCTGCTCGACGAGGCGCGTGCGAAACGCGTGCCGATGCCACCGGTGCTGAACACGCCGTACTGCAATTCCATCGCGCTCGCGGAACAGCCGCAGTTCCCGGGCAACCTCGACATCGAGGCACGCATCTCGGCGCTGGTGCGCTGGAATGCGCTGGCGATGGTGGTGCGCGCCAACCGAGGCGCCGCCGAACTCGGCGGACATATCGCGACCTACGCCTCGATTGCCGACCTGTTCGAAGTCGGCTTCAACCATTTCTTCCGCGCCGGCCAGAACGGCGATGCGGTGTTTTTCCAGCCTCACGCCGCGCCCGGCATCTATGCCCGCGCCTGGCTGGAGGGCCGGCTCACCGAGGCGCAGCTCGACAACTACCGCCGCGAGACCGGCGGCCCCGGCAGCGGCCTTTCCTCGTACTGCCATCCCTGGCTGATGCCGGACTTCTGGCAGTTCCCCAACGCCTCGATGGGCCTGGGGCCCGTCAACGCAATCTACCAGGCTCGATTCATGCGTTACCTCGAGCATCGCGGCATCCAGAAAACCGCGGGGCGCAAGGTCTGGGCCTTTGTCGGTGACGGCGAAATGGACGAGCCGGAATCGCTGGCCGGCCTGTCGCTGGCCTCGCGCGAAGGCCTCGACAACCTGATCTTCGTCGTCAACTGCAACCTGCAGCGGCTCGACGGCCCGGTGCGCGGCAACGGCTCGCTGATCCAGGAACTCGAAGGCCTGTTCTCCGGCGCCGGCTGGCATGTGATCAAGCTGCTGTGGGGCTCGGAGTGGGATCCCCTGTTCGCGCGCGACGCCGACAACGTGATCCTCAAGCGGCTGCACGAAACGGTGGACGGCGAATTCCAGAAATACGCCGCCACCGACGGCCGCTTCAACCGCGAACATTTCTTCAACAAGGATCCCGAGCTGCAGGCGCTGGTGTCGCACCTGTCGGACGAGGACATCGACCGCCTGCGCCGCGGCGGCCACGATCCGGTGAAGATCCATGCCGCCTACCACGCCGCAATGAACCATCGCGGCCGGCCGACGGTGATCCTCGCCCAGACCAAGAAGGGGTACGGCATGGGCCACTGGGGCCAGGGCAAGATGGGCGCGCACCAGCAGAAAAAAATGGAAGACGACGCCCTGCTCGCCTTCCGCGACCGATTCGCGCTGCCGATTCCCGATGCCGATGTCAGGGCGCTGAAATTCTGGAAACCCGCCGACGACAGCCCGGAGATGCGCTACCTGCATGCCCGGCGCAAAACCCTCGGCGGCTACCTGCCGGCACGTGTCACCACCACACAAACGCCGGCAGTACCGAAGGCCGGGGCTTATTCCCGCATCACCGAGGGCTCCAACGGACGCGAGGAATCGACGACCATGAGCTTCGTCAAGTTGCTGGCACAGATGCTGAAGGATCCGGCGATCGGAAAGAACATCGTGCCCATCGTCGCCGACGAGGCGCGCACCTTCGGCATGCAGTCGCTGTTCCGCCAGGTCGCGATCTATTCGCCGTTCGGCCAGCTCTACGAGCCCGAGGACCGCGACGAGCTGCTCTATTACAAGGAGGCGCAGGACGGGCAGATCCTCGAGGAAGGCATCAACGAGGCCGGCGCGATGTCGTCGTGGATAGCCGCCGCCACCAGTTACAGCGTGCACGGCACGCCGATGCTGCCCTTCTACATTTTCTATTCGATGTTCGGTTTCCAGCGCGTCGGCGACCTGATCTGGCAGGCCGGAGACTGCCGCTCCAGGGGTTTCCTGATAGGTGCCACCGCCGGCCGCACCACGCTCTCCGGCGAAGGCCTGCAGCACCAGGACGGCTCCTCGCAGCTGATCGCATCCACGGTGCCCAACTGCCGCGCCTGGGATCCGGCCTATGGCTACGAGCTGGCGACGATCATCGAGGACGGCACCCGGCGCATGCTCGAAGCGCAGGAGGACGTGTTCTATTACATCACCGTGATGAACGAAAACTACGCGCAGCCGGCGATGCCGGAAGGCGCGCGCGACGGCATCCTCAAGGGCATGTACCTGTTGCAGTGGAAACCCGATGCTGCCGTGCAGCTGCTCGGCAGCGGCACCATCCTGCGCGAATCGATCGCCGCGGCGGAACTGCTGCAGCAGGACTTCGGCATTGCCGCGAATGTCTGGAGCGTCACCAGCTGGAGCGAGCTGCGCCGCGACGGCATGGCCTGCGCCCGCCACAACCGGATCAATCCCGGAACGACGCCACGGATATCCCATGTCGAAACATCGCTCGCCGCGCACGCGGGGCCGGTCATCGCCGCCTCCGACCATGTCAGTGCAGTACCCGACCTGATCCGGACCTGGGTGCCGCGGCGTTATGTCGCGCTCGGCACCGACGGTTACGGCCGCAGCGACACCCGCGAGAAGCTGCGCCGTTTTTTCGAGATGGATCGCCACCACATCGCGATTGCCGCGCTGGCGGCGCTGGCCGACGACGGCGGCATCAGCCGTGAAACGGTCGCGGATGCCATAAAACGTTACGGCATTGCGGCCACGGCCATGGCGCCCTGGGACGCCTGAAACCGGCTTTCAGTTCAGGCGCGACGCCGGCGTGGCGCGGACCGGACCGCCTTCTTGCGGTGCGCGCGCGGCTTCGGCGGCGGGCGCTTCACTGCCTTGCCGGCGGCCACGGACCTCACCGGCGCGCTGCGGATGCCGTCGATGAACACTTCAATGATGCCCGCCGCATCGGTTTTTGCCGGCAGGTGGTCAGGATCCATCACCAGCTTGCTGATCATGCCGTTGACCAGCGCATGCAGGCCCACCGCGGTGGCGCGTGCATCGAGTGTCGCCGGAAGCTGGCCGCGAATGATGGCGGCGGCCAGCCCCTGCTGCAGGCGATCGAGGCAGCCCGCCTGCATTACGCGGAACCGCTGCCATACGGGCTCCATCTCGTCGACGTACTCGCATTTGTTGAACACGATGTGAAAAACCCGGCGCGCCTGGGCATCGCCCGAGGTGCGCTCGAGGATGCCGGTCAGCATCGCGCGCACGCCCGCCAGCGGATCGGCTTCCTGCGCCGGACTGATCTGGCAGGGCGCGTCCTCCATCGGCATCGTGACCCGCGCCACCATTTCGCAGAACAGGTCGGCCTTGTCCTTGAAATGCCAGTAAATGGCGCCGCGGGTCACCGATGCCGCATCCGCGATGTCCGACAGCGAGGTGCGCGACACGCCGCGTGCGCTGAATACCCTCTCCGCCGCGTCAAGAATCTGGTTGCGGGTCTCGACCGCCTCGTCCCTGGTGCGTCTGACCATGTTCCTCCGGTTGCTGCGGGCCGTTGGCGGCCTTTGTCATAAAACGGTACTTTACATACATTCATGCCTGTATGTAAACTGTCGCGCTCATACATGCTGCCGGCATATCCTCCCGGCCGCCATCAGGGAACCCAAAAAAATGAATACATCCGCGCCCCGTCTGCTCCCCCTCATCGCCGCGACTGCGGCCTCCCTGCTGCTCGCCGCCTGCGGTCCCGCAGGCGGTCCGCCGGCCGGCGGATTTCCGCCGCCACCGGTCAGCGTCATGATCACCGAGGCGCGCGACCTGCCGGTGAATCTCGAGTACACCGCGCAGACCGCGGGTTACCGCGAAACCGAAATCCGCGCCCGCGTCAGCGGCATCCTGATCAAGCGCAATTTCCGCGAGGGCAGCAGCGTCAGGCAGGGCGAATCGCTGTTCACCATCGATCCCGCCCCCTTCCAGCTGGCGCTGGAGCGCGCAAAGGCGGACCTCGGCGTCGCCGAAGCCCAGCTGCAGCAGGCCCAGCGCGAACTGGCGCGGCTGAAACCGGTGTACGAATCAAGGGCGGTGAGCCAGAAGGAATTCGACGATGCCACCTCGGCCGAGCGCATCGCCGCGGCCCAGGTCGCCAGCGTGCGCGCCCGCGTCAACGAAGCGCAGCTGAACCTCGAATGGACACGCGTCGAGTCGCCGATCGCCGGTGTCACCGGCCGCGCCGCGGTCTCCGAAGGATCGCTGGTTTCGGGCCCCGGCGTGCTGCTGACCACCGTGACCCAGACCGATCCGATGTACGTGATCTTCGGCGTTTCCGACCGCGACACGCTGGCCCTGCGGCGTGATGCCGAAGCCGGCCGCATCAAACTGCCGGGCGACGGCAGGCTGAAGGCGACGGTCAAACTCTCCGACGGCAGCGAATATTCACGGCCCGGCGTGGTCAATTTCGTCGACGCCCGCGTCAATACCCAGACCGGCACCACCGAGACACGCGCCGAGTTTCCCAATCCGGGCAACCTGCTGCGTGCCGGAGAATTCGTGCGCATCACCCTCTCCGGCGCCGTGCGGCCCAATGTGATCGTCGTGCCGCAGCGTGCAGTGCTCGAAGGACCAACCGGCAAGTTTGTCTATATCGCCAATGCGGAATCGAAGGCGGAGCCGCGCCCGGTGGAGGTCGGCGCCTGGACGGCCGACGGCTGGATCATCAACTCCGGTCTCAAGGCCGGCGAACGCGTGATCATCGACGGCATGGCCAAGATCTTCGCGCCCGGCACCCCGGTGAGTATCGTCGATCCGGCGGCGCAGAAGGACGCTCCGCAGCCGCCGGGCAAGACCGGAGCCAAACCGGCCGCAAAAAAACCGGCGGACACGCCGCAAAAGCAGTCCTGAGCCGCGCTCAACGAGAAACGGACTGAATCATGATTTCACGCTTCTTCATCGACCGCCCGATCTTCGCCGCGGTGCTGTCGATCTTCATCGTCATCGCCGGCCTCGCCTCGATGCGCGCGCTGCCGATTGCGCAATATCCCGAAATCGCCCCGCCGGTGGTCACCGTGCGCGCGGTATACCCGGGCGCATCGGCCCAGGTGCTGGAACAGACCGTCGCCGCGCCGCTGGAAAACCAGATCAACGGCGTCGAGAAGATGCTCTACATGAGCTCGACCTCCACCGCCCAGGGCGTGGTCGAGATCCAGGTCACCTTCGAGATCGGCGCCGATGTCGACACGGCTGCCCTCAACGTCAACAACCGCGTCAAGCAGGTCGAGCCGCGGCTGCCGCAGGAAGTGCGGCGCCAGGGCGTGACCGTTGAAAAAGGCTCCTCGTCCTTCCTGCAGGTGATTGCCTTCACCTCGCCCGACGGCCGTTACGACGACCTGTTCATTTCGAACTACGTGACGCTGAACGTGCTCGACGCGCTGAAACGCATCCCGGGCACCACCAACGTGCAGATTTTCGGCGCCAAGGACTATGCGATGCGCATCTGGACGCGTCCGGACCGCATGGCCCAGCTGAAAGTCACGCCCGGTGACCTGCTGCGCGCGCTGAACGAACAGAACGCGCAGTTCGCGGCCGGCAAGATCGGCCAGTCGCCGACCGGCGGCCCGCAGGAACTGGTCTACACCATCACCACCCAGGGCCGGCTGTCGGAGCCCGCGGAATTCGAGAACATCGTCGTCCGCGCCAATCCTGACGGCTCGCTGCTGCGGCTGAAGGATGTCGCCCGCGTCGAACTCGGCTCCAAGGATTACGAGTTCATCGGCCGTGTCAACGGCAAATCGGCGACGCTGGTCGGCATTTTCCTGCAGCCGGGCGCCAACGCGCTGGCCACCGCCGACCTCGTCACCGCCGAGATGGACCGGCTGAAGCAGCGCTTCCCGCAGGGCTTTGAACACGCCGCCGTCTACGACACCACCCGCTTTGTCGCAGTCTCGATCCGCGAGGTCGCCAAAACCCTGGCCGAAGCCATGCTGCTGGTGTTCCTGGTGGTGTTCATATTCCTGCAGAACTGGCGCGCCACGCTGATCCCCTTCGCCGCGGTGCCGGTGTCCCTGATCGGCACTTTCGCCGGCCTGCTGATGCTCGGTTATTCGATCAACACGCTGACGCTGTTCGGCATGGTGCTGGCCATCGGCATCGTCGTCGATGATGCCATCGTCGTGCTGGAAAACGTCGAGCGCATCATGCGCGAGGAAAAGCTGGAGGCGCGTGACGCCGCCATCAAGGCGATGAAGGAAGTCACCGGCCCGATCATCGCGATGACGCTGACCATGTGTGCCGTGTTCGTGCCGATCGCCTTCCTCGGCGGGCTGACCGGCGAGCTCTACCGGCAGTTCGCGGTGACCATCTCCATCGCCGTGCTGTTCTCGGCCATCGTTGCGCTGACGCTGTCACCCGCCCTGTGCGCCTTCATGCTGTCGCGTACCCACGGCGAGCCCGGCCGCTTCTTCCGCTGGTTCAACAACTGGTTCCGCCGCATGACCGGCCGTTACGTCGACGGCGTGACCTGGATGCTGCGCCGCGGCGGCATCGCGTTGCTGCTGTTCATCGGCATGGTGGCGATCACCGCCGGCCTCTGGCGTGCCACGCCGGGTTCGCTGGTGCCGGACGAAGACCAGGGTTACTACATCGCCGCGGTGCTGTTGCCCGATGGCGCGACCCTTGAGAGGACCGACAAGGTCGTCAGCGAAGTCATCGACGCGATCAAGTCCAATCCCGCCAACGACTACGCCATCGCCTTCACCGGCTTCGACTTCCTCGGCGGCGGCTTCCGCAACAACGCGGCGACGATTTTTGTCACCCAGAAACACTGGGACGAACGCAAGATGACCACGCCGCAGCTGGTCGGCGAATTTTTCATGAAGACCGGGCACATCAAGGAAGCGCTGGTGCTCGGCTTCAATCCGCCGCCGATCTTCGGCCTCGGCAACGCCGGCGGTTTCGAGTTCTACCTGCAGAACCGCGGTGAAGGCGGGCCGAAACGGCTCGCCGAAGTCACCCAGCAGTTCCTCGGCGCGGTGGCGCAGGATCCGATGTTCGTCCAGGTCAACACGCTGTGGCGCGCCAATGTGCCCCAGCTCTACGTCCAGACCGACCGCGAAAAGGCAAAAACGCTGGGCGTGCCGGTGGATGAACTCTACAGCTCGCTCGCCGCAACGCTGGGCACCTACTATGTCAACGACTTCAACAAGTACGGCCGCACCTGGCAGGTGCTGATGTCGGCCGAGCCGGGCTTTCGCAAGAAGCCGGACGACGTCGGCGCCGTCTACGTGCGTTCCGACAAGGGCTCAATGGTGCCGCTGTCCTCGCTGGCAAGCGTGGATTACTCCTCCGGACCGGACACGCTGGACCGCTTCAACAACCTGCCGGCGGTGAAAAT
>JALHND010000016.1 GCA_022843705.1 Burkholderiales bacterium | reverse complement strand
CCGCATTTGCGTTATCCTAGCCGCTATTCCAAACGAGGAGCGAGAGCGCCGCTGCTGGCGTCCAGCATGCGGTGCCCGGGACAGTCATGGACACACATCATTCACATCTGTTTGAAGTCGGCGGCGCGAAGCTCGCCCGCCTCGAGGACCTGCGCCTGATCAAGGGCGAGGGCCGTTATGCCGCGGACTGGAGCCTGCCCAACCAGGCGCATGGCGCCTTCCTGCGCTCCGATCGCGCCCACGCGAAGATCCTGTCGGTGAACACGGATGCCGCGCGCAAGGCGAAGGGCGTACTCGCGGTGCTGACCGGCGAGGATGCCGTCAGGGCTGGCTACATCAAGCCGCTGAGCATGCTGACCTTTGCCGGCAAGGATGGCAGGAAGGCCACCATTCCCGAGCGCCCGGTGCTGGCCCACGGCCGCGTGCGTTTCGTCGGCGACCTGGTGGCGCTGGTGATTGCCGAAACCGCGCTGCAGGCGCAGGACGCCACCGAACTGATCGAAGTTGACTATGAGGACCTGCCGGCGGTGGTGTCGCCAAGGGCCACGCTGGAGCCCGGCGCGCCGCAGCTGCATGACAACGTGCCCGGCAACCTCTGCTTCGAGCAGGAGGCCGGCGACGCGGCGGCGGTGGAGGCCGCGTTTGCAAAGGCTGCGCACGTCACCAAACTGCGCCTCGACGTCACCCGCGTCGCGCCGAACCCGATGGAGCCGCGTGCCTGTGCGGTGGCCTTCGACGCCGCCAGCGGCAAATTCACGGTGCATTCGCCGGTGCAGGGTATCAACATGATGCGCATGCAGCTGGCGGCCTACACCGGCGTGGCTGACGACAAGATCGAGGTCATTGCCCGCGATGTCGGCGGCGGTTTCGGCCAGCGCAGCATCGGCTACCCCGAATACGTCGCGCTGATGCTCGGCGCGAAGACGCTGGGCCGCCCGGTGAAATGGGTGTCCTCGCGCAGCGAGGGTTTCCTCTCCGATTCCCACGGCCGCGCCAACTATATTGACGGCGAACTCGCGCTCGACAAGGACGGTACTTTCCTCGGCATGCGCATCGACTGGATCGCCGACCTCGGTGCCTATCTGCATCCCGCCGGCCCGGTGAGCCCGATGCGCAATCCGGTGACCTGCCTCAACGGCGTCTACAAGACCCAGGCCCTGTACGGCCGCTGGCGCGTCGCGCTGACCAACACTGCACCGGTCTCGGCCTACCGCGGCGCCGCGCGCCCCGAAATCGCCTTCGCCATCGAGCGCCTGGTCGACGAGGCCGCCGCGCAGATGAAGATCGATCCGGCGGAAATCCGCCGCCGCAACTTCATCCCGGCCGATGCCTTCCCCTACAAGACACCGACCGGTTCGGTCTACGACATCGCCGATTTCCACGGCGTGCTCGACAAGGCGATGAAACTCGCCGACGTCGCCGGTTTCCCCAAGCGCCGCGCCGAAGCCGAAAAACGCGGCATGATCCGCGGCCTCGGTTTCTCGACGGTAATCGAGAATTCCGGCGCCGGCATGTTCCCGAAGGATGAAGTGCGGCTGGAAGTGCATGCCGACGGCAGCATCACCGCCTACTCGGTGTCGCATTCCCAGGGCCAGGGTCATGAAACCACCTTTGCCCAGATCATCGGCGACGGTCTCGGCATTCCGGCCGAGCGCATCAGGCTGCGCCAGGGCATCGGCGAGCAGGGCCTGATCGGCAATCACACCGGCGGCTCGCGCACCATTGTCGGTGCCGGCACGGTCTGCCACATCGCGGCGAAAAAGCTGATCGAGGTCGCCACGCCGCTGGCGGCGGAGCAGCTCGGTGTTGAACCCTCGCAGGTGGCCTACGACCACGGCGAGTTCAAGTCGACCGCGTCAAACAAAAAAATCTCGCTGGGTGATCTGGCCGCGAAAAAACCTCTGGTGGTCACCGGCGAGGGCAAGTTCGGCTCGACCTTCCCCAATGGCTGCCATGTCGCAGAGCTCGAGATCGATCCGCAGACCGGCGTCACCGAGGTCGTCTCCTATGTCACCGTCGATGACTGCGGCACGGTGATCAACCACACCATCGTCGAAGGCCAGATGCACGGCGCGGTGGCCCAGGGCTGGGGGCAGATTTTCGGCGAGAACATCGTCTACGACCCCGAAACCGGGCAGATGCTGACCGGCAGCTTCATGGATTACACGATGCCCAAGGCCGGCTGGATCAAGGACATCACCATCGCCGAACACACCACCTTCGGCACCATCAGCCCGCTGGGCGTCAAGGGCATGGGCGAGTCGGGCTGCACCGCATCGCTCGCCGCACTGACCAACGCCATGATGAACGCGCTGCGCCCGCTGGGCGTGCCGCCGCTCGACATGCCGCTGACCGCGCACAAGGTCTGGCAGGCGATCACCGCCGCGAAGAAAGGCAAATAACCATGTACTCATTCCAGTATCGCAAGGCGAAATCGCTGGCCGAAGCCGGTGAAGTGCTGGCGAAGGACGACGAAGCCAAGCCGCTGTCCGGCGGCATGACCCTGATCCCGACGCTGAAGCAGCGCCTGGCACAGCCGACACAGCTGGTCGACATCGCCGGCCTGCCCGAACTCGCCGGCATCGACAACAAGAACGGCGTGCTGACCATCGGTGCGGCGACCCGCCATGCGGAT
Organism: Burkholderiales bacterium; assembly: GCA_022843705.1. Classification (GTDB taxonomy): domain Bacteria; phylum Pseudomonadota; class Gammaproteobacteria; order Burkholderiales; family SG8-41. The sequence continues at coordinate 36,338 of JALHND010000016.1, read as the reverse complement.
GTCGCCGGATCAAAGGTCGTGCAGGACGCGATTCCGGCACTGGCCTGCCTGGCCGCCGGCATCGGCGACCCGCAGGTCCGCAACCGCGGCACGCTGGGCGGCTCGGTCGCCAACAATGATCCGGCGGCGGATTACCCCGCGGCGGTGCTGGCGCTGAACGCGAAGGTGGTCACCAACAAACGCGAGATCGCCGCCGCCGACTTTTTCCAGGGCATGTTCACCACCGCGCTGGAGCCGGGCGAGCTGATCGTCAAAATCGCCTTCCCGCTGCCGAAGGCCGCGGCCTACTGCAAGTTCCCGCATCCGGCCTCGGGTTACGCGATGGCCGGCGTGTTCATTGCCCAGACCGGTGACGGCGTGCGTGTGGCGGTGACCGGTGCCGGTGCTTCCGGCGTGTTCCGCTGGACGGAAGCCGAGCAGGCTCTGGCCAGGGGCATCAGCGCCGAAGCGATCGAAAAACTCACGCTCGCCGCCGACGACATCAACGAGGACATCCACGGCACGCGCGAATACCGCGCGCAGCTGGTCAAGGTCATGGCGACGCGCGCCGCGGCCGCACTTTCGGGGAAGAAATAACATGGCCAAGATCACATTGACCGTCAACGGCGAAAAACGCAGCGCCGAGGTCGAAGACCGCACGCTGCTGGCGAACTTCCTGCGTGACGAACTGAAACTCACCGGCACCCATGTCGGCTGCGACACCAGCCAGTGCGGCGCCTGCACCGTCCACGTCGACGGCCGCGCGGTGAAATCCTGCACCATGCTCGCGGCCCAGGCCGAGGGCTGCGAAGTGGTCACCATTGAAGGCCTCGCCAAAAACGGCAAGCTGCACCCGGCCCAGGCCGCTTTCACCGAATGCCATGCGTTGCAGTGCGGCTTCTGCACCCCCGGCATGATCATGACCACCGCGGCGCTGATCAAGCAGCATCCGCAGCCCACGGATGAGCAGATCGTCCACGGCCTTGAAGGCAACCTCTGCCGCTGCACGGGTTACCTGAACATCGTCAAGGCGGTGAAACACGCGGCCGAGCTGCAGAAGGCCAAGTAACTTCCGCCCCGCGGTATCCTTCGGGTTCACCGGAGGACACCGCGCCATGGCCACACCATCCCCATCCGCCGCCGGCCCGCTGGCCGGCGTGCGTGTCATCGAACTCGGCCAGCTGATTGCCGGCCCCTTCTGCGGCAAGACCCTCGCCGACTTCGGCGCCGAGGTCATCAAGATCGAGCCGCCGGGCAAGGGTGATCCGCTGCGCAAGTGGCGGCTGCTGAAAAACGGCAACTCGGTGTGGTGGGAAGTGCAGTCGCGCAACAAGCAGTCGGTGACGCTCGACCTGACGCAGCCCGAGGGCCAGGATCTGCTGCGCGCGCTGGTGAAAGAGGCCGACGTGCTGATCGAGAATTTCCGCCCCGGCAAGATGGAGGAATGGGGCCTCGGTTACGAAGACCTGAAAAAAATAAACCCGAAACTGGTGATGGCACGCATCTCCGGTTATGGCCAGGACGGCCCTTACCGCGACCGCCCCGGTTTCGGCATCATTGCCGAGTCGATGGGCGGCCTGCGTTACCTCAGCGGCGAGCCGGGGCGCGTGCCGGTGCGTGTCGGTGTGTCGATCGGTGACACGCTGGCCGCGCTGCACGGCGTGATCGGCATCCTGATGGCGTTGTATCACCGCGACCGGGACGGCAAAACAGCAGGCGGCGAAGGCCAGGTGATCGACATCGCGCTCTACGAGAGCGTGTTCAACTGCATGGAAAGCCTGCTGCCCGAATACAGCGCCTTCGGCGTCGTCCGTGAAGCGGCCGGCAGTGCGCTGCCCGGCATCGTGCCTTCCAACGCCTACCCCTGCAGGGATGGCTGGATCCTGATCGGCGGCAACGGTGACGGCATTTTCAAACGATTGATGAAAGCCATCGGCCGTGACGACTATGCCGCGTCGCCGGAGATGGGAAGCAACGACGGCCGCGTCAAACGTGTTGCCGACATTGACGGCGCGATCACCGCCTGGACAAAAACACGGGACAAGGCTGCAGCCCTGACAGTGCTGGCGGAGCATGACGTGCCCTCGGGTGCGATCTACTCGGTGGCCGACATCGCCGCCGATGCGCAGTACAGGGCGCGCGACATGATCCTCAACATCGAGACCCGCGACGGCTACACCGTCGATGTGCCCGGCATCGTGCCCAAACTTTCGGCCACGCCCGGCCGCATCCGCAGCAGCGCGCCGCGGCTGGGTGAAGACACTGTCGCCGTGTTGGAGCAGGCGGGTCTCAAACCCGAAACCATCGCCGATTTGCGGGCGAAGGGCGTGATCTGAAAATATCAATAAAAACAAAAACCTATGATTAATCGTCATTCCGGACGTGCGCAGCACGATCCGGAATCCGGCAACGGACCGCAGCAAACCCCTGGATTCCGGCTTTCGCCGGAATGACGGCAAAGGAATGGAAGTGAAACATGATCGACCGCCTCGACCACTTCGTTCTCACGACTGCGCAGCCGGATGAAATCATCCGCTTCTACACCGAAGTGCTGGGCATGACGCTCGAAACCTTCCGCAACGGCCGGCGGATGGCGCTCAAGTTCGGCCGTTCGAAGATCAATATCCACGTGAAGGGCGGGGAATACGACCCCAAAGCGCACGCGCCGGGTATCGGCACGCTGGATTTCTGTTTCATCGCATCAGTGCCGCTGGAGCAGGTGATTGCGAGTCTGGAGAAACACCGGGTCGCGATCATTGAAGGACCCTGCATCAAGACCGGGGCGATGGGGGAGATCCGCTCGGTTTATTTCAGGGATCCGGATTTGAATCTGGTGGAGGTTTCGGAATACGTCTGATCCGACGCTGGTGCCTTTGGTTTGCGTCATTCAAACCGGGTCGCCTTGGGCTCGCGCGGCAGCTTTGCCCCGCACCGTGCACAGAACTTGTCCCTGGCGCCGACGGGTTGTCCGCAATCCTGGCAGCGCCGAAGCTCGAAAATCATGTACCCCGTCATTTCTTCAGCCTGTTTCCAAATAAGCCGGCCGCTTTTTTGCGTCAGGTCCTTCAGCAATGCACCGCTGCACATTGCGTGAAGGCCATGTTGTGAACTGTTGCCGGTTGCCGCAAATCCACGATAGGGAGGGTTCCTGAGGCTGTCAATTACCGAGGGGCCTTCTGCTAAAATCTCCGCTTTCCAGAATAACCGACCCGTGGGGAGAAACATGGCCGCAAAAGCCCGGAAGTCCAAAAGCCGCAAGTACACCGACATCATTTACGAGGTGAAGGACCAGGTCGCCTGGATCACCATCAACCGCGAGAAAGTGCTCAACGCCTTCCGCGAGCAGTCGCTGGACGAAATGATCGACGCGCTGAAATCGACCCGCGAAGACCCGTCGATCGTCTGCGCCGTCATCACCGGCAAGGGCAACCGCTCCTTCTCCGCCGGCGGCGACTTCTACGCGATGAAGCGCCTGAACTTCACCAATGCCTACATGTGGAACGACCGCATGCTCGGCCTGGCGATGACCATCCGCGGCCTGCCGATCCCGGTGATCGCGATGGTCAACGGCTGGTGCATGGGCGGGGGCCATGAACTCGCGCTGTGGTGCGACCTGGTGATCGCTTCCGAAAACGCGGTGCTCGGCCAGACCGGCGCAAAAGTCGGCGCCTGTCCGACCGTCGGTGCGACCCAGTACCTGCCGCGCATCATCGGCGAGCGCCTGGCGCGCGAGATGATTTTCTGCGCCCGCCGTTTCCCGGCGAAGGAAGCCGTCGAAGTCGGCCTGATCAACAAGTGCGTGCCGCAGAAGGACCTGTTGAAGGAAACGCTCAAGTGGTGTGAAACCATGAAGGGCCACAGCGCGCTGACGCTGCGCATGACCAAGAAGTCGCTGAACTTCGAATCCGACAACCTGTATTCGTCCTGGCAGCACGGCATGGAACTGCTGGCCCATGTCTGGGGCTCGCCCGAGGCCAACGAAGGCATGGACGCCTTCCTCGCCGGCCGCAAGCCGAACTTCCAGCAGTTCCGGATGAAGGCGAAGAAGGAACTGGAGAAATACGTTGACGGCTGCGAGCGCAACCTCAATGCACCGCCTTCGATGCGGAAAAAGCGGTAATTGGTGATTGGTAAGTCGTAATTGGTGGCGGTCACAGATAAGTCGGCCGTCACCAGCGCCCACTAGCCACGAATCTCCATTCACCCATTACCACCCGGACCCATGCCTCAAGCAGAACCCCAGGGCGCCCTCGCGGGCGTCCGTGTCCTTGACCTGACCCGCATCCTCGCCGGTCCGCTGTGCACGATGATGCTCGGCGACATGGGCGCCGACGTGATCAAGGTCGAGCCGCCGGGCGCGGGTGATGACACCCGCAGCTGGGGGCCGCCTTTTGCCGAGGGTGAATCGGCCTATTACCTCGGCGTCAACCGCAACAAGCGTTCGATCACGCTGAACATGGCGATGAAGTCCGGGCAGGAGGTGCTGGCCGGGCTGATCAAAAAATCCGACGTGCTGGTCGAGAACTTCAAGGTCGGCACGCTGGAGAAATGGGGCTTCGGCAACGACTGGCTGCAGGCGAATGCGCCGCGGCTGGTGCGCTGCTCGATCACCGGCTACGGTTCCGTCGGTCCAAAAGCTGGACTGCCCGGCTACGACTTCATCCTGCAGGCGGAGTCGGGCCTGATGAGCATCACCGGCGAGCCGGAGGGCACACCGATGAAGTACGGCGTCGCGATCGTCGACATCTGCACCGGCATGCTCGCCTGCAATTCCGTGCTCGCCGCGCTCAACGCGCGTCACACGACGGGCCGCGGCCAGCATGTCGAGGTCTCGCTGTTCGATTCGGGGCTGGCGATGCTCGCCAACGTCGCGTCGAACCACCTGATTTCCGGGAAAAATGCCGGGCGTTTCGGCAACGGCCACCCGAACATCGTGCCCTACACTGCCTATCCGACACGGGACGACATGATTGCGGTGGCGGTCGGCAACGACGGCCAGTTCGCCAAGTTCGCCGCCTTGCTGGGCCATGAGGAGTGGGCGGCCGATCCGCGCTTCAGCAAAAATCCGGACCGCATCGGCAGCCGCGAGGCGCTTGATGCATTGATCACTGCCGAACTGAAACGCGAAGGTGCGGAACAGTGGATCGAAAAACTGATGGCGGCCGGCATACCCTGCGGCCGCATCAACAGCGTGGCGCAGGCGCTGGCCGCGCCGCATGCCCTCGCACGCGACATGGTCACCGAAGTCGAACATCCGACCGCGGGCAAGGTGAAAATGCTCGGCATCCCTTTCCGTTTCAGCGACACGCCGGCGAGCATCCGCCGCGCGCCGCCGCTGCTGGGCCAGCACACCGAAGCGGTGTTGCGCGAGGAGCTGGGTTTCAGCGACGCCCGCATTGCCGAGCTGAGAAAAGAAAAAGTTGTTTAAAATCAAATACTTATATATATGATTACCGGCCTCAGCCATGTTTCCATCGTTGTGCCCGATCTTGCGGCGGCGTTGCGCAGGCTGGAGGCGACGTACGGGCTCAGTGCCGGCGCAATCAAGGTCAACGAAGAGCAGGGCGTGCGCATGACCTATATCGATCTGGGCAATGCGAAGATCGAACTGATGGAACCGTCGCGGCCGGACTCGCCGGTGGCGAAATTCCTCGAGCGCAATCCGAAGGGCGGCATCCACCATTTCTGCCTCGGCGTCGATGACGTCGCGCAAACCACGCAGGAACTCGGCGCCGCCGGCGTGCAGGTGCTCGGCGCCGGCAAGCTGCAACTCAATGTGCACGGCGAGCGCATCGCCTTCGTTCACCCGAAGGATTTCCTCGGCGCGCTGGTCGAACTGGAAGAAAACAATCAGGACAACAGTCATGGCTGAACAGAAACAGCGTATTTCCGGCGACAGGCTCCGCGCCTTCATCGCCAGTGCCTTCGAGGCGGTGGATGTGCCGCGCGAAGACGCCAGGGCGATTGCGCAACTGATGGCGCAGGCCGACATCAACGGTTCGGAAGGCCACGGTGTGTTCCGCCTGCCGCAGTACATCCGCCGCATCAAGGGCGGCGCGGTCAATGTGAAGCCGGCGATCCGCGTCGAGCGCGAAATGGCCGGCATGGCGCTGGTCAACGGCGACAACGGCATGGGCCACCTGGTGATGAAGTTCGCCACCGAGAAGGCGATCGAGAAGGCGAAAACCGCGGGCGTGGCCTGGGTCGGCGCGCGCTGGAGCAACCATGCCGGACCGGCCTCGCTCTACGCGACGATGCCGCTGGCGCACAACATGATCGGCCTCTACATGGCCGTCGGCAGCGCCAACCACCTGCCGCCCTGGGGCGGGCTCGACATGCTGCTGTCGACCAATCCGATTGCGGTCGCGGTACCCGCCGGTGAAGAACCGGCCATCGTGCTCGATATGGCCACCACGGTGGCGGCGTACGGCAAGGTCAAGACCAAGGCGCAGCGCGGGGAGATGATGCCCGAAGGCTGGATGATGGATCGCCAGGGCAATCCGCTGACCGATCCGAAACGGGCGAACGAAGGATTCCTGCTGCCGATCGGCGGCTACAAGGGTTACGGCCTTGCGCTGGTGATGGGCCTGCTTGCCGGCAACCTGAATGCTGCCGCGATGGGCAGGGATGTCGTCGATTTCAACAACGACGACAGCACTGTAACCAACACCGGCCACACCATCGTCGCCATCAACATCGAGGCCTTCCAGGACCTGAAGGAATTCAGGCAGGGCATGGATACGCTGATCCGCGACATCCGCAATTCGCAGCGCCTGCCCGGCGTCGACCGCATCCGCCTGCCGGGCGAGGGTTCGCATGTCACGCGCGCCGACAACGAAAAAATGGGCGTGCCGATGCCGGAGGCGCTGCTCGCGGCGCTCGACCAGCTGGCCGGCGAACTGAAGATCGCGAAGATCGCGCGCTGATTTTAATGACGACCGCCATGGCGTATCGGTATTCGATCGGCATTCTCGGCCTGGTCATGGGGCTTGCGGGTTGCGCCAGTTCGCCAAAGCCGCCTGAAGTCATTTGGGTGAGTGTTGTTGACCTTTACACCCCTGCCGAGCTGAAGCGGGATTTCAACCGGCGTGTGGCAGATCTTTTTGAAAAAGAAGGCTATTCGGCCAAGGACATCGCGGACGGAAGATTGCTGCGAGTGGCTTGCGGTCTGGGCACCGATTACACGTGGGGAAGTTATGCCTATCTCCCTGCAGATTTGCCGGTAAAAAAGGGCCAAGTCCTGCGCATGAGGGTTGACCGGCCCGGAAATGATGAGCGGATGGGGATAAATCCGGTGCTGGGCAGTGTTGCGGATTTTCGATGGGAGGGCGTGTTACCCGCCTATCGCTATATATCGGACTGGAAAGAGCGCAACCTTGCCTTGAACTTCGAGCGAGTGCCGCTTGATCCCGGACAGCAGGGGCGATATGTGGTGTCCCACGGATCCTATGTCATCAAGTGCAGGCAGGAATAACCCGGTAGTGCGCTGACTTTCCGTGTTCAGGCCGGCAGCGGTTCGTCGACCACGCCGTTGGTCAGGATGCCGATGCCCTCGACTTCGGACTCGACGACGTCGCCCGCGTTGAGGTACCAGTCGGGATTGGCCAGCGCGCCGCCGCCGGGCGAGCCGGTGGCGATGATGTCGCCCGGCATCAGCGTGATCTGCGAAAAATGGGCGACCAGCTGCGGGATGCTGAACAGCATGTCGCGGGTGTTGCCGTCCTGGCGCGTTTCGCCGTTGACCCGGGTCTGGAGGCGCAGGTGCATCGGATCGGGAATCGCATCGCGGGTGATCATCCACGGCCCCAGCGGCGCGAAGCTGTCGAAGGTCTTGGCGAGGAACATGTGCCCGCCCTGTTTCTCCAGCGCGCCGAGGTCGCGCGCGGTGACGTCGTTGAGGATGGTGTAGCCGGCGATGACGTCCCAGGCTTTTTCCTCCGGCACGTCCTTGCAGCGTTTGCCGATGACCACCGCGAGTTCGGTTTCGCAGTCCAGCGCCTGCGTGATGCGCGGCTTGATGATGTCACGCCCCGGGCCGGTGATTGCCGAGGTGGTCTTGATGAAACCGGTCGGTATTTTTCCCGGAGCCTTGCCCGGAAACTGCGTGTAACCCGGATAGTTGCGGCCGACGGCGATCAGTTTCGACGGCCGCAGCGGCGCGTAGACACGGCAGTCGGCGAGCGGCAGGAACAGCGCCTCGCCGTTCAGCCCCGCGGCATCGGGAGCACTGGCGGCGAGGTCGGCAAGAAAGGTGTAGGCATCGGCGAGCGCGATCCATCCCTGTTCGCCGAGATGCAGGAACTCGGTGATGTACGGCGGCATCCAGATCGCCGCCAGCTCGCGTCCCTTGGCGTTGCCGGCGCGTTTCGTCAGGTGCAGCGCATAACCGGCGCGCAGGTCGGCGATGCGGTCCGGCGCGATCATCACGCCGAGGCGGGCCAGCGCGCGGGGTTCGTTTTTGAGACTGTAGCGCAGCAGTTTCACGGCAGGTCATCCTGTGGGTTCATCGGCCGTTGATCATAACAAAGCGCGGCACTGTCTCCGTCCGGCGACGGTGCGCGGAGTTTCCGGCGCGGCAGTTGGGGACAAGCGGCTGTTTCGGAGGCGATTTGTGATTTTTCCCCTGATTTGGCGGGATTTGTTCCGGCAAAAGCGGAACATTAACGCCATTGCGCGGCCTAACGCGGGTATCGTCACATCAACAAAGAACAGGGATGACAACAACATGAAAAAGACCATTGCCGCGGTGCTTGCCCTGGTGTTCCTGCTGCCGCTGACGGCGGTCCGCGCGCAGACCGCGCCCGACGTGCTGGTCAGGAACACGGTCGAGGAAGTGCTGGCCCTTCTGAAGCAGAACAGCGACCGGCGGGTGCTGGAGGATCTGGCCGAGAAGAAGGTGCTGCCCCACTTCGATTTCCGCTCGATGACCCAGCTCGCGATGGGCCGTTCCTGGCGCGATGCGACGCCGACGCAGCGCACGGCGCTGGAGAATGCCTTCCGCACGCTGCTGGTGCGCACCTACACTGCGGCGCTGTCCGAAGTGTCCGGCGTGGACCGCAGGATCGAGGTCCGTCCGCTGCAGATGAAGCCGGGCGATGACTACACCACGGTGCGTACTCTGGTGAGGGAGCCGGGGCGCCAGCCGATTTCCATCGATTACCGGATGACACTGACCGACAAGCAGTGGAAGGTCACTGACATCGTCGCCGAAAATGCGAGCCTGGTGATCAGCTACCGCGGGCAGTTCAATACGGAGATCGGGCGTTCGGGCATCGACGGCCTGATCAAGGTGCTGCAGGACAAGAACCGGCAGGGCACGTAAAAGCGGAGGCGGCCCGGCACGGGTCGCGCATTGGCATGCGTTTCCTGCAACCCAATTCCTTTCCGCGGCTGCTGGTCATCGGTTTCGCGATGGTGGCCTTGCCGCTGATCCTGGCGCTGATCAACAACGCGGTGTCGATCAACCAGTTCGCCAACCGCAGCCAGCTCGCGGTGCAGCAGGCCGTGCAGTCGACCCAGGCGAGCCGGCGGCTGGCCGAACTGCTGGGCGCGCTGGAGCGCAATGCGCGGCAGATGGTGATTCTCGGTGATCGTTCGCTGCTCGATGCCTACGAGAGCAACCGCGAGGCCTTTCTCAAGGTCGCCGGCGAATTCGCCGAGCTGCCTTTTGATGCCGAGCAGCGGGTGGCGCTGGACGAGATTGTCCGCGGCGAAGCCGCGATTCATGCGGTGCTGCGAGGGCCCGCCGGCGGCGCCGGCCTGGGCCGCGCCGCCGAGGCCTTCGCGCAGCTCGACAGCCGCGCGCGCGGCATCATCGAGCGGGGTGACCGCCTGATCGACCGCGAGATCGAGGCGATGCGCGACACCGCGGCGCGGGCCCAGGTCATCACCTTCTGGCAGATGCTGGCGCTGGTGCCGGTGGCGCTGCTGCTGGCGGCGGGTTTCACGGTGCTGATCGCGCGGCCGATCCGCCAGATCGACGCGGCGATCCGGCGCATGGGTGCCGGTGACTTCACGGTGCCGGTCGGCGTCAGCGGCCCGCGCGACCTGCAGATGGTGGGGCGCCGCATCGAGTGGCTGCGCCACCGACTGAGCGAACTGGAGCAGCAGAAGAACCGTTTCCTGCGCCAGGTTTCGCACGAGCTGAAGACGCCGCTGACCGCGCTGCGCGAAGGTTCGGAACTGCTGTCGGAGGAGGCGCTGGGGAAACTCACGCCGGAGCAGCAGGAGGTGGCGGGGATCCTGCGCGCCAACAGTATAGAATTGCAGCGCCTCATCGAGGACCTGCTGTCCTACGGCGCCGCGGAGTACCAGCGCAGCGCGATGCGTTTCGCGCAGGTGGAGGTCCGCCGCGTGGTTGCCCGCGTGCTCGATGACCAGAACCTCGCGCTGCGCGCGAGGGCGCTCAGGGTGGCGCCGCAGATCGAGGACATCACGCTCGAGGCCGATCCGGAGAAACTGCGCATCATGCTCGACAACCTGCTGTCCAATGCCGTGAAGTTTTCGCCCGAAGGCGGCGTCATCGAGGTAGATGTGCGCAGCGACGGGGCCTATCTGCTGCTCGAAGTTTCGGATTCGGGTCCCGGCATACCGCCTGCGGAGCGCGAACGGGTGTTCGATCCGTTTTTCCGCGGACGCAGCGTTGCCGGCGGTCCCTTGCGCGGGTCGGGCATCGGTTTGTCGGTGGTGCGCGACTACGCGCAGGCGCACGGCGGCACCGTAGAGGTGGTTGACGAGCCGCGGCAGTCCGGCGCGCGGCTGCGCCTGAGGCTGCCGCTGCGGCAGGTGGCACCGGCATGAGGCGCACCGGAATACCCGTCCTGCTGCTGCCGGCGCTGCTGCTGGCCGGCTGCGGCACGCTGCGCGGCGGCGACGTGCAGGAAACACCGCCGCCGGTGGAGGATGTGCGCGGTGACGGGGCGGAGCTTGCACGCACGATGGCGTTTTATGCGCGGGTGCGCCAGCTGGCGGGACCGGAGCTTGCGCGCGAGCAGGAAAACACCCGCCGCGCGCTGGCCCGTTCGCGCACGGATCCGAACCGGCTGCGTTACGCGCTGCTGCTGACGCTACCCGGCGCGGCGGCCGGAGACGAGGTGCGGGCGCTGGAGCTGCTGGAGCCGGTGACGCGCAGCACCGACGGCGGGCTGCGCGGACTGGCGCTGCTGGTGACGGCGTTCCTGCAGGAGCAGCGCCGGCTCGAGGCCGGCGCCCAGGGACTGCAGCAGAAACTCGATGCGCTGATGACGCTGGAGCGCAACATGACGGGCCGCGAAGGCGGCGCGCCGCGGAAGAAGTGACCGCGGCATTCACGAAACAATGCAGGAGGCAGGCATGGACATGAACATGAAGACGGCGGGCGCGGCGCGGATACTGGTGGTGGATGACGATCCGGGGCTGCTGCGGCTGATGCAGCTGCGGCTGGAGGCGGCGGGTTACGGCGTGACCGTGGCCGACAGCGGCGAACGCGCGCTGGCGCAGCTGGCGGTGTCGCGGCCGCGGGTGGTGGTCACCGACCTGCAGATGGGTGGCATGGACGGCATCGCGCTGTTCGAGGCGATCCGCGCCGAGAATCCGGCGTTGCCGGTGATCATCCTTACCGCGCATGGCACGATTCCCGACGCGGTTGCGGCGGTGAAGGGCGGCGTCTTCGGTTACCTGACCAAACCCTTCGATGCGCGGGCACTGCTGGTCGAGATCGAGCGCGCGCTGGCGGTGTCCGGCCTGCCCAATGCCGCGGGCGCCGATGACGGCGCCTGGCGCAAGTCGATCATCACCCGCAATCCGGCGATGGAGGAGGTGCTGGCCAAGGCGCGGCTGGTCGCGGCGGGTGATGCCGCGGTGCTGATCCAGGGTGAGTCCGGCACCGGCAAGGAACTGCTGGCGCGCGCGGTGCATGCCGCGAGCCCGCGCCGCGACCGTCCCTTCGTCGCGATCAACTGCGGCGCGATCCCGGAACCGCTGCTCGAGTCGGAGCTTTTCGGCCACATCAAGGGCGCCTTCACCGGCGCGGTGCGCGACAACCGCGGCCTGTTTCTCGCCGCTGACGGCGGCACGCTGCTGCTCGACGAGATCGGCGACATGCCGCAGGCGCTGCAGGTCAAGCTGCTGCGCGTGCTGCAGGAGAAGCAGGTGCGCCCGGTCGGCGGACTGCAGAACACGCCGATCGACGTGCGCGTGATTTCGGCGACGCACCGCGATCTCGAGGCCGAGATGGCGGCCGGCAATTTCCGCGAGGATCTTTATTACCGGCTGAAAGTGGTGTCGCTGGCGCTGCCCTCGCTGGCCGAACGGCGCGAGGACATTCCGCTGCTCGCCGGGCATTTCCTCGGCGAACTGGCGGGGCGGTACCAGAAAAGCGTCAGCGGCCTGTCCTCGGAAGCGGTCGAGCAGCTGGTGTCGGCTGCGTGGCCGGGCAATGTGCGCCAGCTCTATAACGTCATCGAGCAGTCGGTCGCCTTGTCGACAACGCCGCTGATTCCGGCAAACCTGGTGCAGCAGGCAATCCAGCGCGAGCAGACCGAGCTCGCGTCCTTCGAGCAGGCGCGGCGCAAGTTCGAGCGCGACTACCTCGCGCAGTTGCTGAAGATCACCGATGGCAACGTGACCCAGGCCTCGCGGCTGGCCAAGCGCAACCGCACCGAGTTCTACAAGCTGCTGCAGCGCCACCAGCTTGATCCGCGCCTGTTCAAGCCGGTGCGTGCCTGAAGGGCTGCGGCGTCGCCGCCCGCAGACTGGTGGATTCCGAGCAAAAACAGTCACTTGCCTGAAGCCTCCGCGGCCTTGTCGTTGGGCGACGACGTCAGGCTTCGGGGGTATTTCATAAGTATTTGTTTTTAAAGTAATTTTTTCTGGCATTGCTCTTGCGAAAGCAATCCTGCGGTGGTCACCGGCAGCGCCGGTCCACCCGGATTTTCGACGGGAGACGAGGCCATGAGCACGATCCACAACACACAACCGGCACCGGCCACGCGCAATGTGCCGGCGCTGCTTTATCCGACGCTGCTGATCGCCGGGATTGCGGTGATCATCGCCAGCATGCTGGGCATTGCCGCGATGACCGGACTGCTGCCGGTTGCGCAGTCACAGACCGCCGCGAATCAGCCGGCACTGCAGGGCCAGGCGCCTGCCGCGCGGAGCAGCGCCGCGCAAACAGCGGCTGCCGCCTGCACCGCCTGCGGTGTGGTCGAGTCAGTGCGCAGGGTTCAAACCGCGGGACAGGGCACCGGCGTCGGTGCGGTGGCCGGCGGCGTGGTCGGTGGCATACTCGGCAACCAGGTTGGCGGCGGGAGCGGGCGTACGGCGATGACCGTGGTCGGTGCCGGAGCCGGCGCCTATGCCGGACATGAACTCGAGAAAAACATGAAAAAAAACCTGCATTACGAAATCCGCGTGCGCATGGATGACCGCAGCCTGCGGACATTCACGACGGCCAATGCCGATGTCGGTGTCGGCCAGCGGGTGAGGATCCGCGACGGCCGCCCGGTGCCTGCAGGATGAGCGGCGTTTTCCCGAAAACGGGTGCGCTGCTGTTCGCGGCGCTGTTGCTGGCCGCCTGCGGCAGTCCGCCGCCGCAGAAGCCGCGGTTCAACCTCGCCGGTTATTCGCCGGCATTCCGCCAGGGCCATGCCGACGGCTGCACTTCGGCAGAGGGCGCGCAGCGCCGCGACGAGCGGCGTTTCCGCGAGGATGCGGACTACATGATGGGCTGGAACGACGGCCGCAGCGCCTGTCGCAGGAAGTGACGGCGCCTCCGGCATTTCCGCGGCCCTGAGCCCTACAGCCGGGGCCTTTTCCTGCCGTTAACACGGGACAAACTGTCTGTCCCGCGCGTGTCGCGGGCCGCTTGCTGGCGACCGCACATGACCGAACAACATCAAAAAATCGACAACGCCGCGGCGGAACCGCGGCCCTCCGCGATGCTGCGCGTGCTGATTGTCGAGGACAGCGAGAACGATGCCGCGCTGCTCGCGGCGCAACTTGCCCGCGCGGGACGCCGCATCATCCACCAGCGTGTCGACAGCGCGGCGGCGATGAGGGATGCACTGTTCGCTGCGGAATGGGACATCGTGATCTCCGACCACGTGATGCCCGGATTCAGTTCATCTTCGGCGCTGCAGGTGCTGCACCAGAGCGGACGCAACATCCCGTTCATCATCTATTCCGGCTGCATCAGCGACCAGGCGGCTGCTGCGGCATGCCGCGACGGGGCGCGGAGCTGCATCACCAAGGGGCATTTCGGCGAACTGGTGCCGGCAATGGAGCAGGCCCTTTGCGCTGCGCCGGATACCGCAGCCGGCAAGCTGTTGCGCCTGGACGAGTATGACCGGATCACCGGCCTGCCGGGCCGCGCGCTGTTCATGCGGCGCGTGGCGCAACGCCTCGCAGCCATCCGCGCGGACGAACATGTCGCGGTCTGTTTCATCGACTTCGCGCGCCTTGCGCGGGTCAACCAGACCTTCGGTGACGCGGCCGCCGACCGCTTGCTGGCGCAGATTGGGCGGCGCTTGCGTGCGGGAGCGACGGAAACCCTGGTGTCGAGGCTCGATGGTGACCGCTTTGTGCTGGTGCGCGGCGGATTTTCGACGCTGCAGGCGGTGCAGTCCTTCGCGCAACAGACGATAGACATGCTCGCCGAATGCAGCGCGCATGGCGGGCTGCAGCTGCAGCTGGCCTCGAGCATGGGGGTCAGCGTGGCGCCGGAGGACGGCATCGTACCGGATGAACTGATGCGTCATGCGGAGACCGCGATGTTTCATTGCCGGCAACTCCTGGGCCGCAACGGTTTCCTGTTCTATTTCAAGGGGATGGAAGATGATGCCGGGCGCAGCGCGGTGCTTGGCGGTGACACGCAGGCACAGTTGCAGCTCGCCTATCAGCCGGTTATCGCGCTGGACAGCGGCGGGGTCATCGCGATGCAGGCGCTGGCCCGCTGGCAGCATCCGGAGCTGGGGCTGATTTCACCGGAACGACTGGCTGCCCTCGCCGAAGATCCCGGCGCGGGCGGGCGTGCCGGTGAATGGGTATTGCAGGAAGCCTGCAGGCAGGCAGCGGCCTGGCATGCGACCGGCTGCGCGGGACTGGGCGTGTCGGTGAACATCTCCGCATCCCGCTTCCGTCAGCCTGCGCTGTCGCGCATCCTCGGCGAGTCCCGTGTCGATCCGCAATGCGTGATTCTCGAGGTATCCGAATCGGTGCTGGTGCGCGACGCCGGGGAGGCGATGCACACGCTGGGGATCCTCAAGCGGACCGGCGTGCGCATTGCGGTCGGCGATTTCGGCCTCGGTTGCTCCTCGCTCGGCTACCTCAAGCATTTTCCCGTCGATGTGCTGAAGATTGACAGCAGTTTTGTCGCCGGCATCATCGGCGACGCGCGCGATGCGGCGATCGTGCGTGCCATCATCGACATCGGCCGCAGCCTCGGCCTGTCGGTTCTTGCCGAGGGCGTGGAGAACGCGGCGCAGGCGGCCCGCCTGCGCGAGCAGGGCTGCGGCAGCGCGCAGGGCTTTTTTTTCAGCGCGCCGGTGGCAGCCGCCGACGTGCCGGGCTTCATGGCTTGCCGCACTGTGGATAAGTCGGGATCCCGGCAGCCCCGCTGAAGCGTGAACTGCTGCACGTCAAGGCGTTGATCGGACGTGATATTTGGCACGCTGCCGCGTTTCCGGCGGCGATCCTTGTCAGAAAAACTCCTACAAACCACCTGCCGCCGTACTCACGTCTCTTTCAGAAGACACCCACTCAAGTTTTCCGTACGACCGCTGCACAATGGCGCCGTTGTCAGACAAAACACGAAGTCAACGCCATACACAAACAGGAGAACGGTCATGGATACGGAAAAACTGATGGAAGAGATTCGCGAAGCCAACCTGGGTTACATGCTGCTGGCCCAGCAGATGATCAAGACCGACAAGGTGGCCGCGATGTTCCGCCTCGGTGTCAGCCAGGACGTGGCCGACATTCTCGAGTCCCTGACCCCGGGCCAGATCCTGAAGATGGCGACTTCGAACATGCTGCTCTGCCGTTTCCGCCTCGATGACCGCCTGATCATGAACATGGTCACCGAATACGGCAAGAACAAGCTGATGGCCTCTTCCCATGCCGCGGTGCTGATGGCCGGCCAGCCGGCCGCCGGGCTTGCCTGAGCCGGTGCCAGCCGGAAGCCGACGTACCGACATTGACAGGGGAGACAGAGCATGCGGAACAAGAGTGTGGTGACAGACGCGCGGCAGGTCCAGCTTGCCGCGGAGATGGTGCGGCTCGGCGCGCGCCTGCAGGTGCTTGAGGCCGAAACGACCCTCAGCCGGGAGCGCCTGCTCAAGCTCTACAAGGAAGTGAAAGGCATGTCGCCTCCCAAGGGCATGCTGCCGTTTTCCACCGACTGGTTCATGAGCTGGATGCCGAACATCCATGCCTCCCTCTTCACCGACATCTACCGCTTCATCACCGTCAACACGCCCTCGCGCGGCATCGAGGCGATGATGACGGCGTACCGGCTTTACCTCGAACACCTGCATGTGCACCAGCTGGAAGCCGCGCTGTCCTTCACGCGTGCCTGGAGCCTGGTGCGTTTCCTCGATGCGAAGATGCTCGACACCGCGCGCTGCACCCAGTGCGGCGGCCATTACGTGGTGCACTCGATGGACCTGCACCACGATTTCGTCTGCGGACTGTGCAATGTACCCTCGCGCGCGGGCAAGACCCGCAAGGCCGCGGAAGACCTCGCCGTGCTGGGCGAGCGGCGGACCTTTGTCCCGTTGCCGGCTGCCGCGACACCAGCACGCCGCCGGGTGGCCGTCGCCGCCTGAGCGCCGCGCCTGCCGGCGCGGCTAAAGAACCCCCCGGTTTTGACCGTTAATTCCCCTGTCGGGAGGGTGCCGCGAAGGCGCCCCCGGCGGGGGCGCGACCCGGTGTCACGCCGCCGCCCGGCGAAGGCAAACGAACGGGAGGCAGTGCGCGGTGCTGGTCATCATCGGATACATAGTTGTCACCGGTTCGGTGCTTGGCGGTTACGCGCTGGCCGGCGGCCATCTGGCTGCACTGTTCCAGCCGCTGGAACTGCTGATGATCGGCGGGGCCGCGGTCGGCGCCTTTGTCGTCGGCAACAACGGCAAGGCACTCAAGGCCACGCTGCAGGTGCTGCCCAAGACGCTGGGCGGTTCCAGGTACACCAAGGCGGTGTACATGGACCTGATGGCCCTGCTCTACGACATCCTTGCGAAAGTGCGCAAGGAAGGCCTGATGACCATCGAAAACGACGTGGAGAATCCGAAGCAGAGCCCCCTGTTCGCGAAATACCCGCGAGTACTCAACGACCACCACGTGATGGAGTTCATCACCGATTACCTGCGGCTGATGGTCGGCGGGAACCTGAATACCTTCGAGATCGAGAACCTGATGGACAACGAGATCGAGACCCATCACCACGAGGGGGAGATCCCGATCCATGCGGTGGCGCGCATCGGCGACGGTTTGCCGGCCTTCGGCATCGTCGCCGCGGTGATGGGCGTCATCAAGACCATGGGCTCGGTCGGCGCACCGCCGGCCGAACTGGGCATCATGATTGCGCACGCACTGGTCGGCACCTTTCTCGGCATCCTGCTCGCCTACGGTTTTGTCAGCCCTCTGGCGACGCTGCTTGAGCAGAAGCTGGGCGAGTCAACCAAGATGTTCCAGTGCATCAAGGTCACGCTGCTCGCCAGCCTCAACGGTTATTCGCCGGCGCTGGCGGTGGAGTTCGGACGCAAGGTGCTCTACTCGACCGAGCGGCCGTCGTTTGCCGAGCTCGAAAAACACGTCAAGCGCAAATGATCCCGGCAGGAGACTGAGCCATGGCGGACGACTCGCAAAGACCGATCATCGTCAAGCGCATCAAGAAGGGCGGCGGCGGACACCACGGCGGCGCCTGGAAAATCGCCTATGCCGACTTCGTCACCGCGATGATGGCTTTTTTCCTGCTGATGTGGCTTCTCGGTTCCACGGCGAAGGGTGATCTCAAGGGGATCGCCGATTACTTCAACACGCCGCTGAAGGTCGCGATGGCCGGCGGCAGCGGCACCGGCGACAGCTCGCACATCATCAAGGGCGGCGGCAGGGATCTCACGCGCAGCGAGGGGCAGGTCATGCGCGGAGAGTTGCCCACCGAAAAACGCATGATCAACATCAAGGCGGCACAGGCCGAACTCGAAAAACGCGAACAGGCGAAGCTGAACGACCTGAAGGGCCGCATCGAGAAGGCGATTGCCGGGAACCCGGCGCTGCGCCAGTTCCGCGAGCAACTGCTGATCGACATCACCACCGAGGGCCTGCGCATCCAGGTGGTCGATGCGCAGAACCGTCCGATGTTTGCCTCGGGACGGGCCGAACTGCAGCCCTACACACGTGACATCCTGCTCGAGATTGGCCGCACCCTGAACGGCGTCGAGAACAAGCTGAGCATTTCCGGACACACCGACGCCACGCCTTACGCGTCGGGCGAGCGCGGCTACAGCAACTGGGAACTGTCCGCCGACCGCGCCAATGCCTCGCGCCGCGTGCTGGTCCAGGGCGGCATGGATGACGGCCGCCTGGTGCGCGTGGTCGGCATGGCCGCGGCGGTGCCGCTGGACCGCAATGATCCCTTCAACCCGCTGAACCGCCGGATCAGCCTGATCGTCATGAACAGGCAGGCCGTGGACGCGATCGACCGCAACGGCGCGCCTGCGGAAACCAATCCGGCGGTCCATGTCGAACATGCTGCGACAGCCGGCAGCGCTTCCTGAGCGGCCGGCGGCGGGATGGCCGCCGGCCGCCCGCGCGCTGCTGCTGCATGCCTTGTGCGTGCCGCCGGCCTGGATGCTCGCCGGCGGCGATGGCACGGCCTGGTGGCTGGCGGCGGAATCGCTGCTCGCCGCGGGCGGCGGCCTGCTGCTGGGACTGGCGCCGTGGTGGCTGCCGATCAACCTGCTGTTCGTGCCTGCGCTGGCACTGGCGCTGGCGGCGGACCTGCATCCGGGCTGGGCGCCCGGTGCCTTCGTGCTGCTGCTGCTCTGTTACTGGGGCGTGGGCCGTACGCAGGTGCCGCTGTTTTTCTCCGCCGATGCCGCGGTGCATGCCCTGCCTGGCTTGCTGCCGGAAACGCCCCGGCCGCGGCTGATCGATCTCGGCTGCGGCAACGGCAAGGTCATCGCGCGGCTTGCCGCGGTGCGCGGCGATGGCAGCTTCGACGGCATCGAATATGCGCCGCTGCCCTGGCTGGCCGCGTGGCTGCGCTGCCTGCCGCACGGCGGGCGTTGCAGCCTGCGCTGGGGCGATTTCTGGACGGCGGACCTTTCGGGATACGACCTGGCTTATGCCTATCTGTCGCCGGTGCCGATGGCGCGGCTGTGGCGCAAGGTGCTGGCCGAGATGCGTCCGGGCACGCTGCTGGTCAGCAACAGTTTTGCCGTTCCCGGCGTTGCGCCGGAGGCGGTCATCGAGCTGGGGGAGGCCCGGGCGGGACGGCTCTACGTCTACCGCATTCCGGGAACACGGGAGCAACGATGAGCGCCGCGACGGCCGCCGTGGCCGAATGGGTGCAGAAACTCGGCAGGCGCGAGCCGCCGGTGCTGGCGCGCACGGTGCGGGAGCTGGCCGTGCTGGCGGCCGATGAGGACAATGCGACGCCGCAGCGCGTCTCGGATATCGTGCTCCGCGATCCGCTGATGACGCTGAAGGTGCTGCAGTACATCCAGTTGAACCGCCATGCCAGCCAGCGCACCGAAATCACCACCATCGCCCATGCGCTGATGATGCTCGGGCTTGGTCCCTTCTTCCGCCATTTCAGCCGGCAGACGACGCTGGAATCGATGCTCGAATCCTGGCCGCCGGCACTGCAGGGCGCGCTGGCAGTGGCCAGCCGGGCCCGCCACGCCGCGCTGTACGCCCGCGACTGGGCGGCCGAGCGCCACGACATCGAGGTCGACGAAGTGATGATCGCAGCCCTGCTCCATGACGTCGCCGAGCTGCTGCTGTGGTGCACGGCGCCGATCCAGGCGATGCGCATCCAGGACCTGCAGCGTGCCGACCACGCGCTGCGCAGCGAAGATGCCCAGCATGCCGTGCTCGGCGTCAACCTCGTCGATGTGCAGCTCAGCGCGGCCCGGGAGTGGCGCCTGCCGGCCGTGCTGCACCACCTGATGGACGACCATCATGCCCGCCGGCCGCGGGAGGCCAATGTGATCCTTGCAGCCGCAGTGGCCCGGCACAGTGCCCGCGGCTGGAATGATGCCGCGCTGGCGCATGATTACGAAGAGATCGGCAGGATGCTCGGCCTGACCCCGGAAAACGCGCGCCGGCGGGTGATACGCATTGCGCTGACGGCGGCGCAGGACTGGTCCTGGTACGGCGTGCCGCCTGCGGCGGCGCTGCTGCCGCTGATCACACCGGTTGGCCAGGACGGCAGGGCGGCGGCAGGAGGCGTCGCGGCGAAGCCCTGAAATAGGGGCCGAATTCCGACGTACTCCCCCTCAAGCCGGCGCCGGACGCTGCGGATAATCCGCTCATCCGAATTTTGGCCCGCAGTCCGGCACATGTCCGAAGAATCCGATCTCGAACGCAGTGAAGCCCCTTCACCCCGGCGCCTGGAGCAGGCGCGCGAGGAGGGGCAGGTTGCGCGTTCGCCCGAATTGTCCGCACTCGCGGTGATGATGGCCGGTGCCGGCGGACTGTGGTTTTCCGGCGGACAGATGTTCCGCGGCATGGAGGACCTGATGATCCGGGGCATGCGGGTGGAATCGGTGGCCGCCGATCCGCAGCAGATGCTGGATGCCCTGTCCGGACAGGCCACCGGCGCGCTGCTGCTGGCGGCGCCTTTTTTCATCGTGCTGCTGCTGGTCGGCTTCCTGGCGCCGATGGCCCTTTCAGGCTGGCTGTTCACCTTCAAGCCGGTGGAGCCGGATTTCTCGAAGCTCAATCCGCTGAAGGGCCTGGCGCGGATGTTTTCCGGCCATGCGCTCGCCGAACTGGGCAAGGCGCTGGCCAAGGCGGGCGTCATCGGCTGCGTCGCCGGGCTGGTGATCTGGAGCCAGGTCGACGAGTTCACCGCACTGCTGACGCTGCCGCTGGAGAGCGGAATCTCGCGGCTGGGGCGGATCGTGGTCTGGAGCCTTGCGGCGGTGGCCGCGGGAATGGTGCTGATCGTGATCATCGACGTGCCCCTGCAGCTGTGGCGCCATACTTCGAAGCTGCGCATGACCAAGGAGGACGTGCGCAAGGAAATGAAGGAGTCGGAGGGCGACCCGCACATCAAGGCGGCGATCCGCCAGCAGCAGCGCGAGATGGCCAGGCGGCGGATGATGACCGAGGTGCCGAAGGCCGATGTCGTGGTCACCAATCCGACCCATTACGCGGTGGCCCTGTCCTATGCCGAAGGCGGCATGCGCGCCCCGCGCGTCGTGGCCAAGGGTTCCGACCTCGTTGCCGCGCGGATCCGCGAAATTGCCGCGGAACATCGCGTGCCGGTGCTCGAGTCGCCGCCGCTGGCACGCGCGTTGTACCGCCATACCGAAATCGGCCAGGAAATCCCGGAGGCGCTGTTCACGGCGGTCGCCGAAGTCCTTGCCTACGTGTTCCAGCTGCGGCAGCACCGCAGCCACGGCGGGGCCGCGCCGAAGCCGCCGGGTGGAATCGCGGTGCCGCCGGGGCTTGATCCGGCCGGGGGTGCCGCATGAACGGCGCGCTGAGTTTCGATTTCCGCGGGGCGGCGATGCTGCGCGGACTGGCCGGCCCGCTGCTCATCGTGATGATCCTCGCGATGATGATCCTGCCGCTGCCGCCGTTCGTGCTTGACGTGCTGTTCACCTTCAACATCGCCTTCGCGATCATGGTGCTGCTGACCGGCATCTACACCGTTAAGCCGCTCGACTTCGCGGTGTTCCCGACGGTGCTGCTGGTGACGACGCTGCTGCGCCTGTCGCTGAACATTGCCTCCACCCGGGTCGTGCTGCTCGAAGGCCACACCGGACCCGATGCCGCGGGCAAGGTCATCGAATCCTTCGGCCATTTTGTCGTCGGCGACAACTACGCGGTGGGCCTGGTGGTTTTCGTGATCATGGTGGTGATCAATTTCGTGGTCATCACCAAGGGTGCCGGCCGCATTGCCGAGGTCAGCGCGCGTTTCACACTGGACGCGATGCCCGGCAAGCAGATGGCGATCGATGCCGACCTCAACGCCGGACTGATCGGCGAGGACGAGGCGCGCCGCCGCCGCACCGAGATCGCGCAGGAGGCGGACTTCTACGGTTCGATGGACGGCGCCAGCAAGTTCGTCCGCGGCGACGCCGTCGCCGGCATCATCATCGTGGTCATCAACATCCTTGGCGGCCTGGCGATCGGTGTGCTGCAGCATGACATGGAGTTTTCCGCGGCAGCCAAGACTTATGTGCTGCTGAGCATCGGCGACGGTCTCGTGGCGCAGATCCCGGCGCTGGTGATTTCAACCGCCGCGGGCCTGGTTGTCGCGCGCGTCGGCACCGACCAGAACATGGGCCAGCAGATGATTTCGCAGATGTTCGGCCGCCCGCAGGCGCTGGCCATCACCGCGGCGATCGTCGGTTTCCTCGGCCTGGTGCCGGGCATGCCCCACTTCGCCTTCCTGCTGCTTGCGGCGGGGCTGGCCTGGGCCGCGCACATCATGGCGAAACGCCAGGCGCAGCAGCCGCAGCCGGCGGCCGGCACCTCGATAGCCGCCGCGCCGGCTTCGGTGGAGCCGGTGGAAGTCAGCTGGAACGACGTGGTGCCGGTCGATGTGCTCGGACTGGAAGTCGGTTACCGCCTGGTACCGCTGGTCGACAAGGGGCAGGACGGCGAGCTGCTCAAGCGCATCAAGGCGATCCGCAAGAAATTCGCGCAGGACATCGGATTCCTGCCGCCGGCGATACACATCCGAGACAATCTTGAACTGCGGCCCGGCGCCTATCGCGTGCTGCTGAAGGGTGTCGAGATTGCCTACCACGACGCGCATCCGGGCATGTTCCTCGCGATCAACCCCGGCCGCGTGACGCAGCAGGTGTCGGGCATCACGACTACAGACCCGGCCTTCGGCCTGCCGGCCGTGTGGATCGACGCCGCGGCGCGGGATGCGGCCCAGGCCGGGGGTTACACCGTGGTCGATGCCAGCACCGTGATCGCCACGCATATCTCGCAGCTGATTCACGGCCATTCGGCCGAGCTGCTCGGTCGTCCCGAACTTCAGCAGCTGGTGGAGCACGTTTCGCGCGATACGCCGAAACTGGTCGAAGACCTCACGCCCAAGCTGCTGCCGCTGTCGGTCGTGCAGCGTGTGCTGCAGAACCTTCTCGACGAGCAGGTCCACATCCGCGACATGCGCACCATTCTCGAAACGCTGGCCGCACACGCCGCCCGCACCCAGGATCCGGCGGAACTGACCGGCGAGGTGCGCATCGCGCTCGGCCGCGCCATCGCCCAGCAGAACTTTCCCGGCAGCTCGGACATGCAGGTGATTGCGCTGGATCCGGGCATGGAGCGCCTGCTGATGCAGGCTGCGGCAGCCGACAGCGCGGTGATCGAGCCGACGCTGGCGGAAAACCTGCTGCGCAACGTTCAGTCGGCCGCCCAGCAGCAGGAACAGATGGGCCTGCCCGCCGTGCTGCTGGTGCCGCAGCAACTGCGGGCGCTGCTGTCGCGCTTCCTGCGCCGGAGCATTCCGCAGCTGAAAGTGCTGTCCCACAGCGAGGTGCCTGACACACGCACCATCAAGGTCGTATCGATTGCAGGGGGTCGTCAATGAGTGCAAGGAAATTTACCGGTGCCACATCCCGCGAAGTGCTCCACAAGGTCAAGCGCGCGCTGGGAGAAGATGCACTGATCATCGCCAATCACGCTGTTGCCGAGGGCGTCGAAGTGCTGGCCATGCCGGCCGCGGCGCTGGGCGCCGCGATGGCGAATGCGGAGGCGGCGCCGGCGGTTGTCGCGGCGGCTCCCCGGCGCGTGCAGCCGGCTGTGCCCCTGCGTCCGGCGCCCGCCGCCCGGGATGCCCGTCCGCCAGAGCCCCAGGTCACGGAGAGGGCGACCCATCCTGCAGTCGACGGCATCCTCAGCGAAATCCAGCGCATGCGCGGGCTGCTCCAGGGGGAACTGGCGGCGCTGGCCGTCAGTGACCTGCAGCGGCGCAATCCCGCGGCCAGCGGCATTCTCGGCGAACTGCTCTGCGCCGGGTTTTCACCGGTGACGGCACGGGCGGTGACCGCCAGCCTGCCCGCGGATGAACCCGTCGAAATGCTGCGCCGGCGGGTGAGTGCCGCGCTGGAGCGGCGCCTGGTGACCGCGGACAGCGACGGGATGATCGAAGGCGGCGGCGTGTTCGCGCTGGTCGGGCCGACCGGTGTCGGAAAAACCACGACGGTGGCCAAGCTGGCCGCCCGCGGCGTGATGCGTTACGGCGCTTCCGGAGTTGCGCTGCTGACCACCGACAGTTACCGCATTGCCGCCCAGGACCAGTTGCGTGTCTACGGCAAGATCCTCGGCGTGCCGGTGCACCCGGTCAAGGACGCGGCGGATCTGGGCGCGCTGCTTGCCGAACTGGGCGACAAGCGCCTGGTTCTGATCGATACCGTCGGCATGAGCCAGCGCGATCGCATGGTCTCCGGACAGGCGGCGCTGCTGGCCGCGGCCCCGGGTGTGCGCAAGATCCTGATGCTCAATGCCACTTCGACCGTGGCCACGCTGGAGGAGGTCGTCGCCGCCTATGCGCCGGCGGAGCATGCGGCCTGCATCATCAGCAAGGTCGACGAGGCGGCCGGACTCGGTCCCGCGCTCGACATCTGCGTGCGCCACGCACTGGTGCTGCATTACATGACCAACGGGCAGCGCGTGCCCGAGGACATCCACACACCCAACCGCGCGTACCTGCTGCACCGAGCGCTGCGCGACACGGTGGACAACCCGGCGCTGAAACCCGGCGCGGATGAACTGCCCCTGATGATGGCCGCGCCGGCGGGAGCGGCCCATGCCTGAGTTCCGCGGAGACCAGGCCGAGGGCCTGCGCCGGATGCTCGGTTCGGCCCGGGTGCGCACGATCTCGGTGATCGGCGCACGCGGCGGCACCGGCACCACCACCTGCGTGATCAATCTCGCTGCCGCGCTTCTCCAGGCAGGCCGCAGCGTGCTGGTCATTGACGAACATTTCGGGCCTGCAAACGTCGCCGGTCTGCTCGGCCTGACAGCCCGCACGGAACTGAAACAGGTGCTTGCCGGCGACTGCAGCCTGCGGGACGCCCTGCTGCGCGGCCCGCAGGGGATGCTGGTGCTGCCTGCCGCGAGCGGGGTTCGGGTGCTCGGCCGCCTGCCCGCGATGCAGCGGCAGCGCGCTGCCGGAGGATTCGGCGCGCTCGACGACCTCTGCGACGTGGTGCTGGTGGACGCGCTGACCCAGCCCGGCCCTCACGGCGCCAGTTTTGCCGGTTCGGCGCAGGAGACCGTGATCGTGCTCGATCCGTCGGTGACCGCGATCACCCAGGCCTATGCGCGCATCAAGCAGCTGCGCACAAACCACGGCATCAACCGTTTCCGGGTGTTGATCAACCGGGCCGTCGACGATGCCGCAGCGCAGCGCGTGTTTGCCAATCTCGAACAGGCCGCCCGGGGTTTTCTCGAAGTCGGGCTCGATTTCATTGGTGCCGTGCCGGCGGATGACGCCGCCGTGCAGGCCGGCCGCAGCTTCCTGCCGATAGCCGACATGCTGCCCGCGGCGGCGGCGGCCCGCGGTTTCCAGCGCATTGCCCGCGGCATCCTCGGCTGGCCGGCGCAGGCCCGCGGGGCCGGCACACCGGACCACCTGTTTCACCGAGTCATTCAAACCCATCGGCCGCGACTGGCCGGAGCAGGAGCCTGATCATGTACGATTCAAGCAACGAAAACGAAGTCGAAAGCTGCGTGCACAAGTTCGCGCCGCTCGTCAAACGGATCGCCCATCACATGATGGCGTCGCTGCCGCCCTCGGTGGAGGTCGATGACGTGATCCAGTCCGGAATGATGGGCCTGCTCGACGCCGCGCGGCGTTACACGGAGTCCGAGGGCGCGCAGTTCGAAACCTACGCGGTGCAGCGCATCCGCGGTGCGATGCTTGACGGGCTGCGGCAGGCGGACTGGTTGCCGCGGACGCTGCGCCGCTCGCTGCGCGCGATCGAGGCGATGGTTTGCAAGCTCGAGCAGCGCAACGGACGCCAGCCCTCGGAGAAGGAACTGGCCGCCGCCCTCGACATGACGCTGGAGGACTACCAGCAGCTGCTGCAGGATGCGCGCGGCTACCAGCTGGTGTCGTACGAGGATTTCAAGGGCAGCGACGAGGAGTCCTTCGTCGACCGCTACTGCACCGACGGCCGTCCCGATCCGCTGTCCTTCCTGATGGAGCGCGCGGTGCGCGAGGACCTGGTCGCGGCGATTGATGCTCTGCCCGAGCGCGAGAAGAAAGTGATGGGCCTGTATTACGAGCAGGAACTCAACCTGCGCGAGATCGGCGAAGTGCTGGGGGTCAGCGAGTCGCGGATCTGCCAGCTGCACACCCAGGCGATCACCCGCCTGCGCGCCCGCCTGCGCCAGGCGGCATGATCCGCCGCCGCGCATTTGCGCGGCGGATCAGTTTATTCCAGCTTGTGCGGGCAAGCGGCAGCGCTTGCTGCCGGTGTTTCAGGCTGCGCCGAGACGGCGCGGATCCCGGCTGCCCGAGGCCTGGCCGTCGCGGCCGTATAGGCCGGTGCCGCTGGCCGCAGCGGTCAGCGCGGCGAGCGCCTGCTGGTTTGACCGGAGGCGGGCGGTAATCAGGCTGCCGTTGGTTTCGTTCACTTCGCGGGCAAGGCGGGTTGTCTCCAGCAGTTGCCGCCATTCGGCGGCAATTCCCGCGGATTCGCCGGCGTTCGCAACCCACTGTTCCATGCCCGGCCGGTCGGGGGAGAGCTGCCGGGCGAGCAGGAAGCGGCGCCGCCGTTCGGCGTGCCCCGCGAGCTTGCGCAGGCAGGCCGACTTGTTCTCGATGTGCGCGCCGATGGCATCGGCATTGCCGGTCAGCAGGCACTCCTGCTCGAGTTGCAGCAGGGCAAGGAAATCCTGGGTGACGATCCGCTCCTCGCGCAGGGTTTCCGCGGAGAGGCCGTCACCGGCTGCGAAATCCCCGGACATCAGGACGCCTTGCCGGTATTGATCAGTTCGCGCACGGTGTCGATCAGCCGGTCGGCGACGGCTTCGGGGTTGACCTTGAAACGGCCTTCCGCCATCGCCTGTTTGATTTCCTCGACGCGGGCGGTGTTCACCACCTGGGTCTCGCCGAGGCGGGTTTCGATATCCCGCATGCGTGCCGACAGCGTGCTCAGCTGCACCGTGGAACTGGTGGGGCTGCCTTCGCTGCGTGCATCGGTGCGTGCGGTCAGACCCCTGTCATCCGGCTTGTTGCCGTTGACTGCTGCGGTTTTGATGCCGTTGCCTTCGATTTTCATGGCTGCCTCTGTTGTAAGCGGAGTATGCAAATGCGTTTACGGCCGGATTCCGCCACGGCTTGAGCCGTGGCAGGAAAACGCCGACAGGATCGTATTAACGGCTGCTGTAGGGCGGACTGCAGGATTTTTTACAAGCATTTGATTTTTAACGATATTTAGTTCGATATCTCGACCACCCCGGCGCTGCGGGCGATGCCGCTGACGGTTTGTCCGGAGGGCGCGCGCACCTGGACAACCTGGCCCAGGATGCCCTGGGAGAGCGCCTTGCCGTCCGCGGTGACTTCGAAGCCCTGGCCGCGGGCGACCAGCTTCACCGCCTGTCCCTGCTGGATCACGACCGGGGCGCGCAGGATGTCGGTGCGCAGCGGTTGGCCGGCGGCGAGGCTGCCGGAGACACTGCGGCCGACCACCTGTGCCGGATCCTGCGCCACCCCTGCGGGGAGTTGTGTGAGGTCGCCGAAGGCGGCCATGGTGTCCGCAGCCGCAATCACGTGTCCCGGAGGCAGCGCCCGCACGGTGACCAGGTAGCTGCCGGTGACCTTGACGGTGACCGGCACGTAGATCGTCCACGCCGGACTGGCGCAGCGCACTCCGACATTGGTTTTTCCCCACAGGCGGGCACCGGGGGGAGTGAACACCTCCATTGCGCCGCAGGCCGGCAGCACCAGCCGCGGATCTATGGCGCCCACGCCGTGTTCGACCTGTCCGGGCAGTCCGCCGGTCTGGGCGGCGAGAAAATCGCCGACCGCGCCGCGGATCGCGGCATGGGCGGCGACGGGGGCCTGGAGGATCTGCGCGGCGCGGGGCTGCGCCGAGGCGGCGAGCACCAGCAGGCCGGCGGTCATCAGGGTGAGGGTCTTGCGGTCCATGTCGTACTCCTGTCGCGGTGGCGGAGGCAAGGCGCAGCACGCATTGCCGAATGCGGCAAATTCTGCCGCCACCGCGCCACCGCCGGTGGCCGGATATGGCCCGCTTTTACGGCCCTTATCCCCTGATCCGCCGGGAAAACAGGCGCCTAAGATTCGGGCACGTTTGATGCAATGGGTGCAGTGCCATGAAATCTCCGCTCGACCAGGTCTTCAGCTTCAACCAAAGGGCGCTCGCGCTGCGCGCGGAGCGACAGCAACTGATCGCCTCGAACATTGCCAATGCAGACACGCCGAACTACAAGGCGCGCGACATCGATTTCCGCGCGGCGATGGCTGCCGCGCAGGGCGGCAGTGCCGGCGGCGCAGTTCTGGCGCGCACGGCAGATCGCCATCTGCTGCCTGCCGGCAGCAGCGCGGCGGGTACCCCGCTGCTCTACCGTTCCACGGTGCAGGCCAGCGTCGACGGCAACACCGTGGACATGGATGTCGAACGTGCGCAGTTCGCCGACAACGCGCTGCGTTACGAAGCCAACCTGAATTTCATCAGCGGGCAGATCAAGACCATGCTCGCCGCCATACAGGGGTAACGACCGATGTCCCTCTTTCGCGTTTTTGATGTCGCCGGCAGCGCGCTGACCGCGCAGTCGCACCGCCTCAACACCACGGCGTCGAATCTGGCCAATGCCGATTCGGTTTCCGGTCCGGACGGAAAACCGTATCGCGCCAGGCATGTCGTGTTTACGACCGCCGCCGTCGGTTCTGAAGGGGCCGCCGGCGTGCGGGTCAACGGCGTGGTCGAGGACAGTTCGCCGCTGCGCCAGGTGCACGATCCCAAACATCCGGCGGCGGACGCCAATGGATATGTCAGCCTTCCCAACGTCAATGTCGTCGAGGAAATGGTCAACATGATCTCGGCATCACGGTCCTACCAGACCAATGCCGAGATGATGAGCACCGCAAAGACGCTGTTGATGAAAACCCTGAACATCGGACAGTAGGAGACAACTCATGGCACTTCCCGTACTGCAGGCCATCAGCACCGGCATCGGTGCGTTCAATGCGCTGAACTCCATGTTCGGCGGGGATTCCGCGAAGGCGGCCGGTACTCCGGCGGTTTCCGGACAACCTTCGGCGGCCAACCAGGAGGACCGTTTCCTGAAACTCCTGGTCACGCAGATGCGCAACCAGGATCCCCTCAATCCGCTGGACAACGCACAGGTCACCTCGCAGATGGCGCAGATCAGCACGGTGTCCGGCATCGACAAACTGAACGGCAGCATCGAGAAACTCTCGCAGTCGATGCTTTCGTCGCAATCGCTGCAGTCGACCGCGATGATCGGCCGCCATGTCCTGGCATCGGGCAGCACACTCACGCTGGGCGCGACCGGCGCAATGGGGGCATACGAACTTGCCGAGGAGGCCGACCGCGTGCAGCTGACGATTGCGACACCGGCCGGTGCGGTGATCAGGCAGATCGAACTCGGCGGGCAGGCGGCAGGCACCGCAGGATTCCAGTGGGACGGAATGACGGATGCCGGCGGCCGCGCAGCCCAGGGCAGCTATGTGTTCCAGGTCACCGCGAGCCGGGGCGGGCAGAGCATTGCCGCCGCACCGCTGATGGCCGGCCGCGTTGACGGCGTCAGCTTCAGCGGCGGCAATGTCCGGCTCAATCTGGAAAGCGGTGGCGAACTGCCGGTCACCGACGTGCGGCGCATTCTCTGATCAGAACATTACAGGACAGGAGACAACATGGGCTTTCAATCGGGACTCAGCGGACTCAACGCCGCAGCCAAGAACCTCGACGTCATCGGCAACAACGTCGCCAATTCCAACACCGTCGGCTTCAAGGGCTCGCGAGCGCTGTTTGCGGACGTGTTCGCGGCGTCGCTGACCGGCGCCGGCACCGGCCAGATCGGCATCGGCACCAAGCTGTCCAAGGTGCAGCAGGAATTCACCCAGGGCAACATCTCGGTCAGCAACAATCCGCTGGACATCGCGATCAACGGCGGCGGCTTTTTCCGGCTGAGCAACAACGGCACGATTTCCTACACCCGCAACGGCCAGTTTCACCTCGACAGTGCCGGCTACATCGTCAGCGCCGACAACCTGCAGCTCACCGGCTACACGGTCGACGCCAGCGGCAACATCATCACTTCCGCGCCGCAGCCGATACGGCTGTCGACCGCGGACATCGCGCCGCAGGCGACCGGTGCCTTCGATGCGACCCTAAACCTCGATTCACGCGCGACACCCATCGCGGTGGCTTTCGATCCCGCCGATCCGGCGACCTACACCAGTTCGACTTCGGGCACGGTCTATGACAGCCTGGGCAACGCGCATGTGTTCACGATGTACTTCGCCAAGGCCGCGGCTGCGGGCGAGTGGGCCCTGCATGCAACCGTCGACGGTGGCGCGGTGGGCGACGTCAATCTCGGCGCCGGCGCCGGCAACCCGGTCAACCTCGCGTTCGACAGCAATGGCGTACTGACCACCGGCATGCCGGTGGCGGGCGTCAGCCTGGCCATCGGCGGCAGCGCAGTGAGTCCGCTCGCCTTTGATCTCGATTTCACCGGGACTTCGCAGTACGGCGCCGAATTCGGCGTCAGCGCGCTGGCCCAGAACGGCTACACCTCGGGCCGCCTGACCGGTTTCAATGTCGGCGAGGACGGCGTGATCGTCGGCCGTTATTCGAACGGCCAGGCCAACCGGCTCGGCCAGGTGGTGCTGGCGAATTTCTCCAACGCGTCGGGGCTGCGCTCCCTCGGCAACAACCAGTGGGAGGAGACCTCGGATTCGGGGCTCGCCGTGATCGGCGCGCCGCAATCCTCGAGTCTGGGTTCGCTGCAGTCGGCTGCGGTCGAGGATTCGAACATCGACCTGACCCAGGAACTGGTGAACATGATCACCGCGCAGCGCGTCTACCAGGCGAATGCGCAGACCATCAAGACCCAGGACCAGGTGCTGCAGACACTGGTCAACCTGCGCTGACGGCTGAAGGAGCGACGGCATGGACCGCCTGATCTACGTCGCGATGAGCGGCGCCAAGAACACGATGCTGCAGCAGGCCACGGTGGCGAACAACCTCGCCAACCTGACCACCACCGGCTTCCGTGCGCAGAATGTCGCGCTCCGCGCCGCACCGGTCGTGGGCGAAGGTCTGCCGACGCGCGCCTTTGTCGTCGACTCCACGCCGAACTCGGATTTCCGTCCCGGCGCGATCCAGCACACCGACCGCGACCTCGATGTCGCGGTCGAGGGCCGCGGCTGGATCGCGGTCCAGGCCGCCGACGGCAGCGAAGCCTATACCCGGGGCGGCAGCCTCGAGATCAGCGGCAACGGCGTGTTGCAGACGCGCAGCGGGCTGAACGTGATGGGCGATGGCGGTCCGCTGGCGATACCGCCGGACACCCGCGTCAGCATCGGCCGCGACGGCACGGTGTCGACGGTGCCCACCGGAAACCAGGCTGCCCAGGTCGCGGCGCTGGGGCGCATCAAGCTGGTCAATCCCGACGAAATCCAGCTGGTGCGCGGTGCCGACGGACTGTTCCGGCTGAATGCCGGTGCCGCGGCCCCGGCTGATCCGCAGGTCAAACTGATCGGCGGTGCCCTGGAGGGCAGCAACGTCAACGCCGTGGATGCCATGGTCAGCATGATCGCGCTGGCCCGTCAGTTCGACATGCAGGTGAAGATGATGCAGAACGCCGAAACCAACGCGCGCTCGGCGGACCAGTTGCTGTCCTCGCGCTGATCCACCGCCCGCAACAACGGAGACAAACATGATTCGTTCACTCTGGATATCCAAGACCGGCCTCGATGCGCAGCAGACGCAGATGGACGTGATCGCCAACAACCTCGCCAACGTGTCGACCAACGGCTTCAAGCGGGCGCGCGCGGTGTTCGAGGACCTGCTCTACCAGACCATCCGCCAGCCCGGTGCGCAGTCTTCGCAGCAGACCCAGCTGCCCACCGGACTGCAGCTCGGCACCGGCGTGCGCCCGGTGGCCACCGCCCGCGTGTTCACCCAGGGCAACCTGCAGCAGACCGGCAACCCGCTCGACGTCGCAATCCAGGGCAACGGCTTTTTCCAGGTGCTGATGCCTGACGGCACCACGGCCTACACCCGCGACGGGTCCTTCCAGGTGGACGGCCAGGGCCAGCTGGTGACCTCAAGCGGTTTTGCCGTGCAGCCGGCGGTCACCATCCCGCCCAACTCGCTGTCGGTGACGATCGGCCGCGACGGCGTGATTTCGGTGCAGCGCGCCGGTTCGGCCGCGCCCAGCCAGGTCGGTTCGCTGCAGCTGGTGGCATTCACCAATCCGGCCGGGCTGCAGAGTTTCGGCGAGAACCTCTACCTGGAGACGGCGTCCTCCGGCACCCCCGGTGCCAACACGCCGGGCACCAACGGCCTCGGCCTGCTCAACCAGGGGTATGCCGAGACATCCAACGTCAACGTGGTTGAAGAGCTGGTGTCAATGATCCAGACCCAGCGCGCCTACGAAATCAACTCGAAATCGATATCGACTTCCGACCAGATGCTGCAGCGCCTGACGCAGCTCTGATCCGGGTGAAGGAGTTCAAGATGCGCACATTTGCAATGATTCTCGTGCTGGCCGGCCTGTCTGCCGGATGCGTGCACATCGTGCCGCCGACCAGCGTCCACCAGCCAATGAGCTCGCGTCCGGCATCACAGCCTCCGGTGCCCGCGGGCAATGGCGCGATTTTCCAGGCCGGTCACAACGACCGTCCTCTGTTCGAGGACCGGCGCGCGCGCCGCGTCGGCGACACGCTGACCATAGCGATCGGCGAGCGGACCGCGGCCAGCAAGAAATCGAATACAGCGACCGAACGCTCCAGCAACAACCAGTTCGGCGTCACATCGCTGGCAGGGCTGCCGGGCAAGAGTTTCCTCAATTCGAACCTGAATGCGACCTCCGACCTGTCCTTCGACGGCAAGGGTGAAAGCGCCAGCAACAACGACTTCACCGGCACCATCACGGTAACCGTGATCGAAGTCTTGCCCAACGGCAACCTGCTGGTCAGCGGCGAGAAACAGATGGGCATCAACCAGGGATCGGAATTCATCCGCTTCTCGGGCATTGTCAATCCGCTGAACCTCACCAGCAGCAATACCGTGGCATCGACCCAGGTTGCCGATGCGCGCATCGAATACCGCGCCAACGGCGGAATGGACAGCGCCCAGGTGATGGGCTGGCTGAGCCGGTTCTTCCTCAATTTCCTGCCATTCTGACCATGAATATCCCGCACGAAATGAACTCCGGGCGCCTGGAGATTTTGCGCCGCCTGATGCAATCGGGTCTTGCACTGATGCTGCTGGCCCTGCTGCTGGCGCTGGCGAGTTTTGCGGCAAATGCCGAACGCATCAAGGAACTGGCTTCGGTGCAGGGCGTGCGCGAGAACCAGCTCATCGGTTACGGCCTCGTTGTCGGACTTGACGGCACCGGCGACCAGACCACGCAGACGCCGTTCACGGTGCAGAGCCTGACGACGATGCTGTCGCAGCTTGGCGTGACCCTGCCGCCGGGCGCAAGCCTGCAGCTGAAGAACGTGGCTGCGGTGATGGTGACCGCTTCGCTGCCGCCCTTTGCACGGCCCGGGCAGCCGATCGACGTCACCGTGTCCTCGCTGGGCAATGCCAAGTCACTGCGCGGCGGCACGCTGCTGCTGACGCCGCTGAAGGGGGCCGACGGGCAGACCTATGCGATGGCCCAGGGCAACGTGCTGGTCGGCGGCGTCGGCGCCTCCACCGGTTCCGGCACCAGCGTGCAGGTCAACCACCTCGGTGTCGGCCGCGTCGCCGGCGGCGCCACCGTCGAACGCATGGTGCCGACACAGCTCGGCGGCGACGGCCACATCAAGCTCGGGGTGCACAGCGCCGATTTCACGACCACGCACCGCATCGTCGATGCGATCAACAGCGCATTCGGCGCCGGCACCGCGTCGGCGATGGACGGCCGAACCGTGCGCGTCAGCGCGCCCGCGGATCCCGGCGAACGGGTGGGCTTCCTCGCCAGGATGGAAAGCCTCGAGGTGCGGCCGGGCAGCAGCGCGGCCAGGGTCATAGTCAATGCCCGCACCGGTTCCGTGGTGATGAACCAGGCGGTCAGCATCGAAACCTGCGCCGTTGCCCACGGCAACCTGTCGGTGGTGATCACCACCGAACCGGTGATCAGCCAGCCCGGCCCGCTGTCCGGCGGACAGACCGTGCAGGCGGAGCGTTCGCAGATTGAAATCCGCCAGGACCGCGGCCTGCTGACGATGGTCAAGGGCGTCAGCCTCGGCGAAGTGGTCAAGGCGCTCAATGCCATCGGCGCCACGCCGCAGGACCTGCTGTCGATCCTGCAGGCGATGAAGGCCGCGGGCGCGCTGCGCGCCCAGCTCGAGATCATCTGACCGGAGGCTCCGGCGAACATGTCTGCAAATCTGCCCGGCAATACTGCGCTTACCGCGGATGTCCGCGGGCTCGACGGGCTCAGGTTCCGCGCGAAATCCGATCCCGATGCGGCGCTGAAGGATGCAGCACGCCAGTTCGAAGTGCTGTTCATGAACATGCTGCTGAAGAGCATGCGCGATGCGACGCCGCAGGAGGGCATGTTCGACAGCGAGCAGACCCGTTTCTACACCGCGATGCTCGACCAGCAGCTGTCGGACAAGCTGTCGTCGTCGAAGGGCGGACTGGGGCTGGCTGAAATCATGGTGCGGCAACTGCAGCGAAGCAGCGGCGCGGCGCCTGCAGCCGGAGATCCTGCGGCGCCCGCGCAACCGGTGCCCCTGCAGCCGGCGGCACCGCAGGCGATGCCCCTGCCCGGTGCCGGACAGACCGCGATTCCGCTGCCGGCCGCGCCGGCACCGTCTCCCGCCGGCGGATCGCAGCCGGCTGCAAACACGCGCGATTTCGTCAACCGGCTGTGGCCGCATGCCGCGGAAGCCAGCCGCAGCACCGGCATACCCGCGCATTTCATGATCGGACAGGCGGCACTGGAATCGGGCTGGGGAAACCGGGAGATCCGCGGCGGAGACGGCGCGCCCAGCCACAACCTGTTCGGCATCAAGGCCGGCCGCGGCTGGACCGGACGCACGGTCGACATCGTGACCACCGAATACATCAATGGTGCCCCACAGAAGGTTGTCGACCGCTTCCGCGCCTACGATTCTTACGCCGACTCCTTCCGCGACTATGCAAACCTGATGCGCGGCAACCCGCGTTACGCCGCGGTGCTGGAGTCGGGCAACGACGCGGTGGCGTTTGCGCGCGGACTGCAGAAGGCCGGTTATGCGACGGATCCGCAGTATGCGGACAAGCTGGCACGGGTGATCAACGGCAGCGTGCTGCGCCAGAGCCTGCAGGGCTGAGGCGGCTGCATGGTCCGGAAGCGGCCCCCGCGTGCCGTCAACGACTGAAACAGGAAATGTGAGGGAACATGGGCAGCGGAATTTTCGGCATCGGCGTCAGCGGACTGAATGCCGCGCAGGCGGGCCTGGTCACGGCCGCGCATAACATCGCCAACGCCAACACCCCCGGCTACCACCGTCAGGGCATCGTGCAGTCGACGCCGGTGCCGCTGTTCACCGGCGGCGGCTTTTTCGGCCAGGGCGTGAATGTCCAGAACGTGCTTCGCTCGTACAGCGAATTCCTCGAGGGGCAGGTGATCCGCAGCGAGGCGCGATCCAGTTACCTGTCGGCCTATGGCGCGCAACTGGCACAGATTGACGGCATGCTGGCCGATCCGGCCTCGGGACTGTCACCCGCGCTGCAGGAATTTTTTGGCGCGGTGCATGACGTTGCCGCCAATCCGTCGTCCGTGCCCTCGCGCCAGGCGTTGCTGTCCGGCGGCGAGGCGCTGGCGGCCCGCTTCCAGGCGATGGATGCGCGGCTGGGCGAGTTGTTCAACGGCGTCAATACCCAGATCGCCAGTACGGTGACCGGCATCAACGCCTATGCGCAGGAAATCGCCAGTCTCAACAGCCGCATCGTGGTTGCGCAGTCGAACCCGGCGCAGGCGCCCAACGA
>JALHND010000015.1 GCA_022843705.1 Burkholderiales bacterium | reverse complement strand
AACATGGCTCACGAAGCACTCTTGCAGGAATACGAAGCCCGCCGCGCCAAGGCACTGGCCGGTGGCGGCGAGGAAAAATACGCCAAACGCACGGCCAGGGGCGTGTGGAATGCACGCCAGCGCATCGACTACCTGATGGATTCCGGCTCCTTCATCGAGTCCGGACTGTTCGGCTCTTCGGCGGTGTATCCCGAGATGGAGGACGAGACCCAGACCGACGGCAAACTGGCCGGCTTCGGCCGCATTGACGGCCGTGATGTCTGCCTGGTGGTCAACGATTTCACCGTAAAGGGCGCATCAACCTCGGCCACCAACAGCAAGAAAATCGGGCACATGAAACGCACCGCGATCGAGCGCGGCATGCCGCTGGTGCTGATCGGTGAATCCACGGGCGCGCGGCTGCCCGATGCGATGGGCTCGCGCGGCATGGGGCTGCTGCTGGGGAACGACAATACCCAGTTCCGCCGCCTGCGCGAAGTGCCCACCGCGGCGGCTGCTTTCGGCCCGTCCTTCGGCTCCTCGACCTGGCTGATGTGCCAGTCCGACTTCGCGATCATGCACAAGAGCGCGATCATGGCGGTGTCCAGCCCCGGGCTGGTGTCGATGGCGCTCGGTGAAAAAGTCTCGGCGGAAGATCTGGGCGGCTGGCGCCTGCATGCCGAGGTCACCGGCCTGATCGACCAGGTGGCTGATACCGAGGAGGAGGTATTCGACCAGATCAAGAAGTTCCTGTCATACATGCCCGGCCACCATCGCGAGGCGCCGCCGGAAGCGCCGGTGCCCGCCGGTTCCGGTGCCGACATGGCGAAAGTCTTTGACATCCTGCCGGAGAGCCGCACCCAGGTCTACGATATGAAGCGGGTGATCAAGTGCATCGTCGACAAGGATTCGCTGTTCGAAATGAAGCCGCGCTTCGGCAAGAGCGCGGTGACAGCGCTGGCCCGGCTCGGCGGCAAGTCGGTCGGCATCATCGCCAACAACCCGCTGCACCGCGGCGGCGCGCTGGATGCCGATGCCTGCCGCAAGATCGTCGATTTCATCGTGATGTGCGATTCATTCAACATTCCCTTCGTGATGCTGGTCGACACCCCGGGCTTCCAGATCGGCACCGAGGCGGAACGCGCCGGCGCGCCGGGCAAGATCATGAATTTCATGAACGCGATGACGCTGGTCACCGTGCCGCACATCTCGGTGATCGTGCGCAAGAGTTACGGTCGCGCCTATGTCTGCATGGGCGGCGGGCGCCACTCCGACGAGGTCGGCGCCTGGCCCTCGGCCGAAGTCAGCTTCATGAGCCCCGACTTCGCGACCAAGATTGTCCACGGCGTCGGCCACGGCGAACCCGGCTTCGAGGAGGCGCTGGCCGACATCCGCAAGGGCGCTGATGTCTGGGGCCTTGCCGCGGTGTATGCCGCGCAGTCGGTGATCCGGCCGCAGGACACGCGCGACTACCTGATCCGCATGCTCGATGTCTACAAGCTGCGCATGACCAAGGGTGTGGGTCAGCATCTGATGCGCAGCTGGCCGACCAGTTATTGATGGTTTCGTGAAACGCGGGGCGCGCACCCAACACCCAAAGGCCGCGCCTCACGTTTCTTTTTTAATCCTGCTTCCGGAATCCGTACCCGATGTTCAATAAAGTACTGGTAGTCAATCGCGGCGCGGTTGCCGCCCGCGTGCTGCGCGCGCTCAATGCGATGAATATTCCGTCGGTGGCGGTGTACTCCGAGGCCGACCATCATGCGCCTTATCTGGAAATGGCAAGCCAGACCTTTGCCATTGGTCCCGCGCCGGCACGGGAGAGTTACCTCAATCAGGACACCATCATCGAGGTGCTGAAAAATTCCGGAGCAGACGGTCTGCATCCCGGATATGGGTTTCTCTCCGAAAATGCCGGTTTTGCACAGCGCGTGATCGACACCGGCGCGCGTTTCATCGGCCCGTCGCCAAAATGGATCGATGCCATGGGCCACAAGACCCGCGCCCGCGACATCGCCGCGCAGTACGGCATGCCGATGTCGCATGGCTCGGATGTGCTGCCCGATGACAACGATGCGATCATTGCGGCCGCGCGCAAGATCGGCTTCCCGGTGCTGGTCAAACCCGCGGGTGGCGGCGGCGGCATCGGCATGCTGCCGGCAAAGGACGAGGTTGAGCTGCTGACCGCGGTCGAACGCTCGCGCTCGATGGCCAGCCGCGGTTTCGGAACCGCCGAGGTTTACCTGGAGAAACTGATCGAACGACCGCGCCATGTCGAATTCCAGATTCTCGGTGACCAGCATGGCGGCGCGATGCATCTGTTCGAGCGCGACTGCTCGACCCAGCGCCGCAACCAGAAGGTCATCGAGGAGGCGCCGGGGCCGCTGATTCCGCGCGACAAGGCGGTCGGCGTGGCCGAGCAGATCACGGGCATCATGAAAAGCATGGGCTACGACAATATCGGCACCGTCGAGATGCTGCTCGGCGCCGACGGCTCCTTCAACTTCCTCGAAATGAACACCCGGCTGCAGGTTGAGCATGGCGTCACCGAGGAAGTCACCGGGGTTGACCTGGTGCGCGCGCAGATCCGTTCCGCGGCCGGTGAAAAACTCGCCGACATCCTGCCGGGAAAACCGGAGGTGAAGGGCCACGCGATACAGGCGCGGGTTTATGCCGAGGACCCGAAAAACTTTTTCCCGTCGCCGGGCAAGCTGACGGTATTCCGTCCGCCCGAGGGCGAGGGCATCCGCATCGACACCGGTTATGCCGAGGGCCGCGACGTCACGCCGCATTACGATCCGATGATCGCCAAGGTCATTGTCCGCGCGGCGACGCGTGAAGCGGCGATCGACCGGCTGGTCGATGCGCTCAACGGTTTCGACATCCAGGGTCTCAAGCACAACATCCCGGCTGTGGTGAACATCCTGAGCTCGCCGCAGTTCCGCGAAGGGCGGGTTCATACCGGCATCATCGGCGAAGTG
Organism: Burkholderiales bacterium; assembly: GCA_022843705.1. Lineage (GTDB taxonomy): Bacteria > Pseudomonadota > Gammaproteobacteria > Burkholderiales > SG8-41. The sequence goes on along the minus strand of JALHND010000015.1, from coordinate 36,194 downwards.
ACGGGCAGAAAAATATGACTAAAAAACAAATGGATACAGGCGACATTTTGTCTTCGGCGCGGGCCGCAGGCCGTAACTCGCTGGATGAAAGCGCCGGCAAGGCACTGCTGGCGGGTCACGGCATCCGGGTGCCGCAGTCGCGCGTCGCAAAGGGGGTCGCCGAAGTCGATGCGGTGATGAGCGGGCTGCAGACACCCGTCGTCGTGAAAGTGATGTCCCCCGACATCCTGCACAAGAGCGATGCCGGCGGCGTGAAGATCAACCTGCGTTCGGCCGCCGAGGTGAAGGCCGCCATCGAAGGCATGCTGGCCGCGCCGAAGATCAGGGGCGCGCGCATCGACGGTTTTCTGGTCGAGGAAATGGCGCCTGCCGGCCATGAGCTGGTGATCGGCGGCCTGCGTGATCCGCAGTTCGGGCCGCTGGTGATGGTCGGGCTCGGCGGCATTTTTGTCGAGATTTTCAAGGATGTGTCCTTCCGCCTGTGCCCGATCGCGCGCATCGATGCCGAAGAGATGCTCGACGAACTGAAGGCTGCAGCGATCCTGAAGGGTGCGCGCGGCGGCAAACCCGCTTCGCGGGAGGCGATCATCGACGTGCTGCTCAAGGTGGGCGGAGAAAACGGGTTGCTGATGCAGCATGCCGCCGTGATCAGCGAGGCCGACATCAATCCGCTGATCGTCTCCGACACCGCCGCTGTTGCGGTCGATGCACGTTTCATCCTCGGATGATCACAGGACAATGAGCATGAACATCATCGAACAATTCACACCGCTGTTTGCGCCGAAAACCGTCGCCGTCATCGGCGCCTCGACCAAGGGCAACGCGCTGCCCAATGTGTTCATCCGTCGCATCCGCGAATTCGGTTTCAGCGGCGACATCTATCCGATCCATCCCGCCGCGGACGAGATTGACGGCCTCACCGCGTACAAGTCGTTGGCCGACACACCGAAGCCTGTCGACTATGCCTACATCGCGGTGTCCGGGGCGCAGATTCCCGGCATGCTCGCTGCGGCAAAAGGCCATGTGCGTTTTGCCCAGGTGATTTCCAGCGGCTTCGGTGAAGTCGACGAGGGCAAGGCGCTGCAAGAGGAGCTGGCTCAGGCCGCGCGTGCCGGCGGCATGCGCCTGCTCGGGCCCAACTGCCTCGGCATCTACACGCCGCGCGGCCGCGTCACCTTTGCCGAAATCGGACCCAAAGAGGTCGGTCATGTCGGCATCGTGTCGCAAAGCGGCGGGCTGGGTACCGACATCATCCGCCGCGGCCTGTCGCGCGGCGTGAAGTTCTCCGGGCTGGTCACCGTCGGCAACTGCGCCGACGTGACGCCATCCGACCTGCTCGAGTTCTACCTCGCCGATCCGCAGACCAAGGTGATCGGCATGTACATCGAAACGGCCAAGGACGGCCGCCGGCTGTTCGACATCCTGCGTCATGCCAAGGCAGCGAAACCGGTGGTGATCCTCAAGGGCGGCCGCACCCGGCAGGGCCTTGCCGCCGCCGCGTCGCACACCGGCTCGCTGGCCGGCGATGACCGCGTGTGGGTGGCACTGGCACGGCAGACCGGCTGCATGCTGGTCGACACGCTGGACCATTTCATCGACACGCTGCTGATTTTCCAGACCCTGACACCGCGCCCCCAGCGGCCGACGCAGAAGGTGGTGTTGTTCGGCAACGGCGGCGGCACCAGTGTGCTCGCCACTGATTACTTCGCCCGGCTGGACCTCGACGTCACGCCATTCGACCAGGGCCCGATTGACGCACTGGCGGCGCTGAAGCTGCCGCCGGGCACCAGCATCACCAATCCGGTCGACTGTCCGGTGGGCACGCTGCAGCAGGATGACGGCCGCGTGGCTGAAAAAATCCTCGACATCATCTGCGGCCAGGGCAAACCCGAGGCGCTGGTAATGCACCTCAACCTGTCGGCCTTTGTCGGGCGCACCAAGCCCGAAGTGCTCGACAACCTGGTCGCTGCCGCGATGCGGGTGCAGGAAAAGTATCCGGGGCAGTCACATTTCATCCTGGTGCTGCGCTCCGATGGCGAGCCGGTGCTGGAAGCGCGCAAGCGCGAGTTCCGTGACAAGGCGGTGGCGCTGGGTGTGCCGGTGTATGACGAGATGGCCAACGCCGGCCATCCGCTGGCCGCGCTGGCCGCATTCGAACGTTACAGGGCCGCACGCGCCTGATGGCGTACCAGCACGGATTCCGCGCCACGGCTTATCCCCTGCGGCTGTACAGCGGCAGGGACGTGCTGGAAAACCTGCCGGCGGAACTGAAACGCCATCGCTCGCAGCGCGCGTTCGTGGTCTGCGGCCGCAGCGTCTCGCGCAAAACCGGACTTGTCGACCGCATCGCGGCCATCCTCGGCCCGGCTTATGCCGGCCGTTATGACGAAATCGAAAAGGACACCACGCTCGCGTCTGTGCAGGCGGCGACGGCTGCGGCACGCGCGGCGGGTGCCGACCTGCTGATCGGCGTCGGCGCCGGCAGCGTGATCCAGGGTACGCGCGTGGTGGCGATCCTGCTAGCCGAGCAGGCGCCTGTCGATCAACTGATCACGCAGTATCCGGACAATGCGCCGGCGATCAGCCCGAAACTGCTGGCGCCCAAGCTGCCGATCATCAATGTGCTGACCGCGGCGACCACCGCGCAGAACCGCGCCGGTTCCGCGGTGAAGGATCCGGCGCGGCCGAACCGGATGGAATTCTTCGATCCGAAGACCCGGCCCGCCGCGTTGTTCTGGGATGAAGAGGCCCTGCTGACTGCGCCGGTGTCACTGGCGCGCACCACGGGCACCTCGGTGTTCTGGCGCGCCATCATGAATCTCGGCGCGCCATCCATGGCGCCGCTGTCCGAGGGCGACCGCCTGCAGGCCTTTCGCCTCGCACGAGGCGCCTATCCGCGCATGGCTGATCCTGCGGATGCCGCTGCGCGCATCGAGATGTGCACCGCGGCTTTCCTGCAGAACCGCGATGCCGACGATGGCGGCGCGCTGACCGAAAAACACTGGCCGGCGCGGGTGACCTATGCGCTGGCAACCGCCCTGTTCAACCGCCATGCCCATGTCGGCCAGGGCGAAGCCAACTCGGCGCTGACCGCCACCGTGATCCGCCATTTCGGCGCGCGTGACCCGGAGGCGATGGCGCTGATCGCCGCGGCCTTCGGCGTGATCGACGGACGCCCGCCGCAGGAACGTGCTGCCGCCGCCGTCGAGCAGGCCTTCACCGGGGCCGGCATGCCGGTGCGGCTGCGCGAACTCGGCATCCCGCGTGACAGCCTGGGTGATGTGCTGGAGGCTTCACTGAAAAATTTCAATGCCGATCCGAAGCGGGAGTTCCTGCGCGAGCGTGATGTATTGATGGCCGTTCTGGAGGCTGCCTGGTGAAGCGGGCTCCATAGTGCGGTCGGCAGCTTGACGCTGGATTCGGCACGGCAAAAAATGGTTTTCAGTCGAGAATAACAGCGGCTTCAGCCGCGGGCACGGCAATACCTGTCCACCACGAGGAGGTATTCATGAATGCTCCGCGTTTTGCCGGCCGGTCCGGACTTGCATCGCTGTCCTGCTTCGCCTGCGCACTGTTTGCCAGCGCGATGCCGGACGCCTTGGCGCAGCCGTTTCCCCAGCGCCCGATCCGCTTCATCATTCCGCTCGCGCCGGGCGGCGGCGTCGACATCACCGCGCGCACCGTGGCGCCGCGACTTGGCGCGCTGTGGGGCCAGACCGTGGTCGTCGACAACCGGCCCGGCGGCACCGGGGCCATCGGCCTGGAAACGGCGGCCCGCGCCCAGCCGGACGGGCACACCATCGTGATGATCACGGGAACCCATACCGCGCGCCGTGCCACGCATCACGGACGCCTGCCGTATGACCTGCTGAGGGATTTCAGGGCGGTCACCCAGATGACCCGGCAATCGTATGTGCTGGTCCTGCATCCCGGCGTTGCGGCGAAATCGATACCGGAGTTGCTGGCGCTGGCCAAAGCCAAACCCGGCGGGCTGACCTACGGCTCTGCCGGACAGGGCAGCCTGCAGCACCTGTCCGGTGCGCTGCTGGGGTCGCTGACGAACACCAACCTGCTGCACGTGGCGTACAAGGGTGGCGGCCCCGCGCTCGCCGACGTGCTGGCGGGACAGATCAGCATGGTGTTTGCGACACCCCTCGAATCGGTGCCCCATATCAAGACCGGGCGCCTTCGTGCCCTCGCAGTCACCAGCCCCAAACGATCAACCGCATTGCCGGAGCTGCCGTCGATCGCGGAAACCGGCGTTGCCGGATACGAGGTGACCAACTGGTACGGCGTGCTGGCTCCGGCGGCGACACCCGCTGCGATCATCAGCATCCTGAATCGCGGGATTACCGGGGTCCTGGGCACAGCGGAAATGCAGGAGCGTTTCAAGGCTGACGGCGTGGAACTGGTGGGGTCGACGCCCGCGGAGTACCAGAAACACATTTCCGCCGAAATCGTGAAATGGGAAGCAGTCGTGAAAAAGGCGGGAATCCAGGTTGATTGACAACGACAATGCCGGATCGGCAAAGGAGCAGAAGATGCGAGTGGGATTCATAGGGCTGGGCACGATGGGCGCCTCGATTGCGCTCAATGCAATGAAGGGCGGTTTTGCACTGACGGTGCACGATGTGCGCAAGGAAGCCGCGGCCCCCCACCTCAAGGCGGGCGCGGTGTGGGCGGACAGCGCCGAGGATGCCGGCCGTGACGCCGACGTGGTGCTGACCTCGCTGCCGGGACCGAAGGAAGTGAAAGCCGTGGCCGAGGGGCTGATCAAGGTCATGCGCCCCGGCACGGTGTGGTTCGACCTGTCGACCAACTCGCCGACGGTGATACGCGATCTGCACGCACGTTTCGCCGCAAAAAAAATCGCCCTGCTCGATGCACCGGTCAGCGGCGGACCCTCGGGTGCGAAGTCGGGGAAAATGGCCTTGTGGGTCGGCGGCGACAAGGCCGAGTTCGACCGTTGCCGCAAGGTGCTCGACGCCGTCGGCGACCAGGTGATCTACATCGGCGCCGTCGGTGCCGGCTCGGTGGCGAAGCTGGTGCACAACTGCGCCGGTTACTCGATGCAGCTGGCACTGGCCGAACTGTTCACGATGGGCGTCAAGGCCGGCGTCGAACCGCTGCCGCTGTGGGCGGCGATCCGCCAGGGCGCGCTCGGCCGCAAGCGCTCCTTCGATCGCCTGGGTGACCAGTTCCTGCAGGGCAAATTCGATCCGCCGAACTTCGCATTGGCGCTGGCGCACAAGGACGTCACGCTGGCCACCGAACTGGCGCGCGAGATCGGCGTGCCGATGCGGCTGGCGAACCTGACCTATGCCGAAATGACCGAGGGACTGAACCGCGGCTGGGCCCATCGGGATTCCCGCTCCTATCTGATCCTGCAGCAGGAGCGCGCCGGCGTCAGCATCAAGGTGCCGGTCGAGGAGATCGAGGCGGTGCTCAAACGCGACGGCTGACAGGGCTGTCGCCGTGCTTTCCCGGCCGGCGCGGAGTAAAGTGCGGTTTCGACCACGGGGACCGCACTGCCATGCCCGACCGCGCAAAACGCCTGATGTTCTGCGCCCTGCTGCTGTGGGCGGTGGCCGCTCTGACGCCGCTCCGGGCCGGGGCGGCAGGACTGGCCGATTACAACGAACGGCGGGTCGTGATGTACGCCACCAGCTGGTGCCCGTACTGCCAGCAGGCCCGCAATTATTTCCGCCAGCAGGGCATCCCTTACGTCGAGCATGACATCGAGAAAGACGCCGCCGCCCGCCGCGACTACAAGGCCTTTGGCGGCAGGGGCATCCCGGTCATATTCGTCGACAAGCGCCGGATGAACGGATTCAGCGTCAGCGGCTTCGAGAAAATCTACCGCCGGTGAGCGGGCTGCGGTTTGTACTGCTGATGGCGCTGGCGGCCTGCCCGGCACTGGCCCGGCCTGCGACCGAGGCTGTGGCGTTGCCGGCCGAAGTCGTGCCCTTTGTCGAGGCGGACAGCATCCCGATAGCCCTGGAAAAGGCCGATCTCGACCGCGATGGTCGTGCCGACTGGCTGCTGGTACTGGAATACGGGAAGCCGAGAATCGATCCCCGCGACCGGTTCGAGGAAGAGGGGCCGCGCGCCCTGCTGCTGCTCAGGCGCGGGGCCGACGGCAGGCTGGTGATGGCAGCGCGCAACGACCGCGTGGTCTATTGCCGCGGCTGCGGCGGCATGATGGGTGATCCCTTCCAGGGACTGGCCGCCGCCGCCGGCCGGTTTACCGTGACCAATGCCGGCGGCAGCCGCTACCGCTGGTCGCGTGCCTTCAGCTTTGCCTGGTCGCGCCGTGATTCCGCCTGGCAGCTGGTGCAGGTCGAGGACGGCAGCCTCGATATCCATGACCCGCAGCAACGCGAGAAACGCAGCGTGCGCCGGCCGCCCAAAGACTATGGGAAAATTGACTTCAGGGCTTATGTGCCGGAGCAATAAGCCGCAAAGGTCCGCGACAGCCGGGCAGCGGTCGACAATCAGCAGGGGGATCCAGTCATGTTTGCAATTGTCAGCAAATCCGATGGTTATCCGGTCAGCCGCAGTGTCGGCGGCGGCCAGCCTGATCTGGTGGTGACCTGGACTTCCGGGGACAGGGCAAAGGCCTTCCTCGCCGCGAAAGGCATTGAGGCCGACTATTCGGTGGTGGCCCTCACCGAAGACGCGCTGGCCGGCATGGCCAGGGCGCTGGGCTGCGATGCCGATGCCATCGCCTTCGACGCCTATCCCGAGAAATGACCGCCTCCCGGGGATGACCTACCTCGCCTGACTCGGGGGCGATGCTGATGGCGCTGGTGGACATCCCGCTGACACTGATCCTGAATTTCGCGCTGATCCGTTCCTGCCCCCGACAGAACATCGCGGCGCATTTCAACCGGTCTTTCCTGCTCGGCCTGATACTGCCGGGCTTGCAGATGATCCTGCTTCTTGCGGCATCGATCGGCCGCTGGTGATCCTGCCGGCGGTTTACAACTGTTTACAAATGCTTACCTTTCGCTGTCGATCCGGCAGCGGCATGCGCGTTAGTCTGGAAGTGGGAATTACCCCATTCATCCAGACAGGGAGAACGCAGATGAACATCAAGTCCAAAGTCATTGCGGCTGTACTTGCCGCAATGCCGCTTTCCGGTTTCGCGCAGGATCCGGCCGCGACCCCCGGCATCGACAAGCGCCAGGAAATTCAGCAGAAGCGCATCGATCAGGGCGTCCAGTCGGGCGAACTCAACAAGCGCGAAGCTGCAAGGCTGGAGCGCCGCCAGGAGCGCATCGGCAAGATGGAAGACAAGGCCAGGGCCGATGGCACCGTCACCAAGAAGGAGCGCGCGCGCATCCATCATGCGCAGAACCAGGAGAGCCAGCGCATCCATCGCCAGAAACACGACCGCCAGCGGGCCAAATAACCGCTGCAGCCGGCCTGCCCGCAACCGCTCCGCGAGGGGCGGTTTTTTGTGTCAAAAGCCTCGGCTACAATGCCTGCGGTTCAATCACGGAGATACAGGCGCCATGGATACCTTGCAGACCGGCATGAAACTCACCGTCGAACGCGAGGTCACCGAAGCGATGACCACGCAGCGCGGCGAATACAGGGTTTTTTCCACGCCGAACATGGTGCAGTTCTGCGAGAGTTCGGCCGGACAGCTGGTCGCGCCGCATCTGAAACCGGGTCAGGGGCAGGTCGGCACGGTGGTGACCATCCGCCACATGGGCCCGACCCCGATGGGCAAACGCGTGCGCGCCGAAGTGGAACTGACCGGCGTTGACCGGCGGCGCCTGAGTTTCAAGATCAGGGTGTTCGATGACGTCGAGCAGGTTGGTGAATGTGATCACGAACGTTTTGTTGTCGATCTCGACAAATACCAAGCCAAGCTGAAACAGAAAATAGACGGCTGATGCGGAATATAAGTATTTGATTTTATTGATGTTTTTGTGCGCTGCGGCGCGCGAGGGCAATGCCGGTCAGCACCAGCGCCGCACCGGCGAACTGCAACAGGCCCAGGGTTTCACCCAGCAGCAGCCAGGCGAACAGCGTGGCCATCACCGGCTGCAGCAGCAAACCCACTGAAGAAAATGTCGCGGGCAGATGCGCCATCGCCCAGGCAATCAGGCTCTGCCCGATGACCTGCGCGAACAGCGCGATGCCGATCAGTTTCAGCCAGCCCGCGCTGCTGCCGGGCAGCAGCTGTTCACCGGACAGCCAGGCGACCGGCAGCAGCAACAGCGCCATCACCGTGCTGCTCCAGGCCATCAGGCTCGCGGTCGGCATGTGCGCGCGCAGCCGCGTCACGGCAATCTGGTAGGCCGCGTAAAACATCGCGGTGATCACGCCGAGACCATCGCCGAGCAGCGCCGTGCCGCCCTGACCGAAACTGGCACCGACCAGCAACAGCGTACCGGTCATTGCGGCGGCCAGTCCGGTGACGAAGAGTCTGCGCGGAACCTGGCGGTAGAGCAGCCAGGCCGCGGCGGTGACAAATATCGGCGCCAGGTTGGCCAGCAGCGTGGTGTTGGCGATCGAGGTCAGCAGGATCGACCAGTGCCACACGGCAAGGTCGCCGGCAAAAAATATGCCGACAGCGAAAATCCCGCCGCGATGCATGCGGAAATGTTTCGCCTGCCGCGCCAGGCCCTCGCTGGCCAGGGTCCACAGCCACAGCAGCGGCAGCGCGAGGAAGACGCGCCAGAAGGCGGTGGCCACCGGCCCGGTTTCGCTGACCTTGACGAACAGCGGCGCGCTGGCGATCGCGGTGGCACCTGCCAAAAGCGCGACGAGCGGCAACCATGCTGCCGGTGGCCCGCTCAGGACCGTCGCCTTCCGTCAGGCTTGTCGCGGCGGCCACGATGCCGCAGCGCATGGTAGAGCCCGGCAATGATCATCAGATCAAGCAGTCCCGCCACCACGCCGAAAGCGAGCCGCCCTTCCAGTTCGGAAGCAGGCGCTTTCTTGCCGGAAGAGACAGCCCCGCTGGTCGTGCCGGTGGTGCGGGTGAAATGACGTTCGCCGGGGCCGAAGGCAATCCAGTTGAATATGGCAATGAAAGCGCACAGCGCGATCAGGGCGGACGCTGCTGCAAGCCGGGGCAGAAAGCGGAACAGGAACATGCCGCAGCCAGCCGCGAAAAACACGGTGCCGGCCAGCCACAGGATCGCTAGCGGCATCTGCGGACCGGATCCGGCGGGAAGGCGGCCCGATGCGGCCGCCATGACAAGGAGGCCCATGGCCATGAACATGGCGCCCCCGGCAAGGGCCAGGACGAGGGGAACCCCCCGCGCAGGCGGGCGGGTTCCGGCCGGGGTCTGGTCCGGGCTAGCGCCCCTGGAACCTGGGTTTTCGCTTTTCAATGAAAGCCGCCATGCCTTCCTTCTGGTCCTGCGACGCGAACAGCATCTGCAGCGTGCGTGTCTCCAGCGTCAGTCCGGTTTCCAGCGATGCGTCCATGCCGCGGATCACGGATTCCTTGGTCTGCTGGATCGCCAGCGGCGGCAGCTCGGCGATCTGCGCAGCCATCGCCACCGCGCGTTTCTCGACTTCGGCGTCGGGCACGATCTCGCTGACCAGGCCCATCTCGTTCGCTTCCTTCGCGCCGAAGAGATCGCCGGTCAGCACATAACGCATGGCCTTGTACTTGCCGACGGTGCGCGGAAAACGCTGGGTGCCGCCGCCGCCGGGGATGATGCCGATCTTCACTTCCGGCTGGCCGAACTTCGCCGACTCGCCGGCGATGATGATGTCGCAGGTCATCGCCAGCTCGCAGCCGCCGCCCAGTGCGAAGCCGCTGACCGCGGCGATCACCGGTTTCGGGCAGGCGTAAATCGTGCGCCACATTTTCTGCGTGCCGCGCAACAGCATGTCGATGGTCGATGCGTCCGCCATCTCCTTGATGTCGGCGCCGGCGGCAAAGGCCTTCTCGTTGCCGGTGAGCACGATGCAGCGCACGGACTCGTCATCGCCCATCTCGGTCAGGTGCCGGCCGATCAGCCGCCGCACCTCCAGGTTGAGCGCGTTGCGCGCCTCGGGCCGGTTGATGCGGATCAGGCCCACGCCTTCGGCGGGGCGTTCGGTGATGACGACGGGTGCGTTCATGTGCGGACTCCTGGTTGCTTTTCGGTAACAGTACGGTCAAATCAACAAAACAAGAAAAAACGGGCTCCGTGCGGAGCCCGTTTTCAACGGTCCGCCGCTTACTGCTTGGCGAGGCCGATATCGACCAGCACGGCCTTGATGTCGTTGTAGTCCTTGGCGATGTCCTTGCTGAACTGGGCATGGCCGACGAAGTCGTCCGACCAGTAGTTTTTCTCCAGATCGGCTTTCCAGTCGGGGTTCGACGCCACCTTGCGCAATACGCCCTCCCAATAGGCGATCTGGGCCGGGGTGATGTCCCTCGGCGCCATGATCGCGCGCCATCCGCCATAAACCAGGTTGGCACCCTGCTCCTTCCAGGTCGGCACCTGGGCGAAGGCGCCGGGGAAGCGTTTTTCGGCGGACACGCCGATCACGCGCAGCCGGCCTTCGGCGACATGACCCGCGACGTTGCCTGCAGCCGTGGTCACCATGTCGATGTGGCCGCCCAGCACCTGGGTGATGGCTTCCGCCGAACCCTTGAAGGCGATGGCCTTCAGGTTGCGCGCATTGACGCCGATGCTTTTCGCGAGCAGGCCGGCGGCGATGTGGTTGTGGCTGCCCAGCGTGGTGGCGAAACCGATCGACACCGACTGCGGATTTTCCTTCAGCTTCGCGATCAGGTCCTTGCCGGTCTTGATCGGCGAATTGGCGTTGACCGCGAACACCACGTAATCATTGAACAGCGAGGCCACCGGCGTGAAATCCATGTAGCTCAGCGGGCTGGTGCCGACGATATGGTTGGTCAGCAGCGCGGTAGTGCCGATCAGCAGGGTGTGCGGATCGCCCTTTTTCTGGTTGACGTAGTTGAAGGCGATCGAGCTGCCGCCGCCGGGACGGTTGACCACGGTCAGCGAGGTCGGGATCAGCTTGCCTTCGACAATGGCCTTCTCGACCGTGCGCGCGGTCTTGTCGTTGCTGCCGCCGGGAGCGGAGCCGACGACGATTTCGACATTGCGGCTGGGCGACCAGCTCTGCTGGGCCTGGGCTGCGGGCACCGCGATGACGGCTGCGGCAAAGATTGCGATGAAAGATTTCACGGTGTGATTCTCCTCGGTTTGTGGGTGCGGATTACAGCGGCTTGATGCCGGCTTTCTTGATGACGTTGGCGTACTTTTCGGTTTCGGCGCGGATGAACCTGCCGAAGTCCTCGGTGCTGCCGCCCTTGGTGATCAGGCCGTCACGATCGAATTTCTCGCGGACGTCCTTCATTGCCAATGCCTTGTTCACGTCGGTGTTCACCTTGTTGATGATGTCTTTGGACACCTTGATCGGCGCCATCAGGCCGAACCAGTTGCTGGCCTCGTAACCCTTGACGCCGGATTCGTTGAAGGTCGGAACCTCGGGCACGGCGGGGAAACGCTCCAGGCTGCTGATGGCAATGGCGCGCAGGCGGCCTGACTTGACGTGCGGCACCAGCGCCGGCACGCCGCTGAACACCATTTCGACGTTGCCGGAAATGGCGTCGGTGATCGACGGCGCATTGCCTTTGTAGGGCACGTGCACGATCTTGATTCCGGCCATGAAGTTGAGCAGCTCGCCGGCCATGTGGTTGGAGCTGCCGAGCCCGGCGTGGCCGTAATTGAGCTGTCCGGGACGCGCCTTGGCCAGCGCAATCAGTTCCTTCGCGTTTTTTGCCGGCAGCGAGGGATGCGCGGCGAGCAGTGCCGCGCCCTGCACGCACCACACCACCGGCGCGAAATCGCGCGCCGTGTTGTACGGCGGCTTGGCGTACAGCGTCATGTTGATCGCATTGGAAGCGCCGCCCATGAACAGCGTATAACCGTCGGGTACGGCGGTCGCCGCGAGTTCCGAACCGATGTTGGTGCCGCCGCCGGGCCGGTTGTCGACGACCACCTGCTGGCCCCACATTTCGGAAACCTTGGCGGCCACGGTGCGCGCCGTGTAATCGGTGTTGCCGCCGGCGGCATAGGGCACGATGATGCGCACCGTGCGTGCCGGCCAGTTCTGGGCATAAAGCGGCGCAGTGGCCAGCAAGAGGCCGAGCCCCGCAGATAAAGCGCTGATTTTTTTCACTTTTCTCCTCCTTGTTCAGGGTGCGACTGCGCGCACCTCGTTGTCGAGCGGTTTGCCCAGATGCCAGCGTTCGAGGTTGGCCAGGAACATCCCGTACACCCGTCCGTCATTGCCCTGCGCTGCCGCCGAATTGTGCGGTGAAACCAGCACGTTGGGCAGCGCCCACAGCGGTGATTCCGCAGCCAGCGGCTCTTTCGCGAATACATCGAGATAGGCGCCGCCGAGCCGGCCGTCGCGCAGTGCCGCGACCAGCGCAGTTTCGTCGATGATCTCGCCGCGCGCAACATTGATGATGTGCGCCCCTGCGGGCAGGCGCGCGAGCATGGCCGCGTCGATCAGGCCGCGCGTGTCCGCGGTCAGTGGCGCGGCGAGGACCAGCCAGTCGGCGCGCGGCAGCAGGGCCGCCAGTTGCCCGGGCGGATGCAGCTCGTCAACCGGATCACCGGGCTGCGCCGGGCTGCGGCGAATGCCGATGACCCTGAGGCCCAGCACCCGCGCCAGCCGGGCAATTTCGCGTCCGATGCTGCCCAGTCCGTAGATCAGCACGGTCTGGCCGACGAGATCACGCGGGAAATCCGGCGGCCGCATCGGATCCCAGCGGCGCTCCTGCTGGCCGTGCAGCCAGCGCGGGACATTGCGCGCGAGCATCAGCAGCCCGGTGATGGCGGTCTGGGCAATCGGCACCGCGGTGGAGCCTGCGGAAGTGCTCAGGCGCACGCCGCGCTGGAGCAGCTCGGTGAATACCGGATGATCGACGCCGGCATTGAACACATGCAGCCATTTCAGCGCGGGCGCCTTGCGCACGGTCGAAAAAAACTGCCGCGAATTCACCGGGAAAATGTCGGATGAAAAAAAGGCCAGCTCCAGCCGCGCGAGGTCGGCGTCAGCCAGCCGGCCCTCGGGGTCGGCCGGCAGCACGATCTGCTCCAGCGCGATGCCGAGCTGTTGCGCGCGCCGGGCCAGATCGGCGCCGCGTGCGGCATGCAGTGGGTGTGAAACCAGCAGGGTTGTCATTGCGAGGGACGTGCAGGACGCGGCTACGTGAGAAGGGAGATTTTAACCGCTCTTTGTTAACATGCAGGGCATGACTGCAGTGCAACATCCACCCTTGGAAGTCCATTCGATGGAAATCAATACCCTGGAACTCACGCAGCAGCTGATCACGCGCCATTCCGTGTCGCCCGAAGACGCCGGCTGCCTTGATCTGGTGATGGCGCAGTTGAAGCCGCTGGGCTTCGACTGCGAAATCATCGCCAGCAACGGCACCACCAACCTGTGGGCACGCCGCGGCCGCGCCGCGCCGCTGGTCTGCTTCGCGGGACACACCGATGTCGTGCCCACCGGTCCGGTCGAGAACTGGGGCATTGATCCCTTCACGCCGACCATCCGCGATGGCGTGTTGTACGGCCGCGGCGCCTCCGACATGAAAACCTCGATCGCCGCCTTTGTCGTCGCGATCCGCGAATTCGTGCGCGCCAATCCCGACCACCCGGGCTCGATTGCGGTGATGTTCACTTCCGACGAGGAGGGTCCGGCCACCGACGGTACCGTGAAGGTGGTCGAGGCGCTGGCAAGGCGCGGCGAAAAACTCGATTACTGCATCGTCGGTGAACCGACCTCGGTCAAGCAGCTCGGCGACACCATCAAGAACGGCCGCCGCGGATCGCTGACCGGCATCCTCACCGTCGAGGGCGTGCAGGGCCATGTCGCCTATCCGCAGATGGCGCGCAACCCGATCCACGAGGTCGCGCCGGCGATCGCCGAACTGGCCGCCGCCGAATGGGATCGCGGCAACGAATACTTCCCGCCGACCACCTGGCAGATTTCCAATTTCAACGCCGGCACCGGCGCCAACAACGTCATTCCCGGCACCGCGCGGGTGCAGTTCAATTTCCGTTTTTCCACCGCCAGCACCGTTGAGTCGCTGCAGACCCGGGTCCACGGCATACTCGACAAGCATGACCTGAAATACGACCTCGAATGGCGGCTCGACGGCCGGCCTTTCCTGACGCCGAAGGGCGACCTGGTGGCCGCGGTGGCGCAGGCGATCCGGGAAGTCACCGGTGTCGATACCGAGCTGTCGACCACCGGCGGCACTTCCGACGGCCGTTTCATCGCCGACATCTGCCCGCAGGTGGTCGAGTTCGGCCCGACCAATGCCACCATCCACAAGGTCAACGAATGCCTGCCGGTCGCGGAAATCGAGCCGCTGGAAAAAATCTACCGGCGCATCCTGGAGATCCTGCTGCGGTCATGACAGTTGCGCCCGGGTCTGATAGGGTGAACCGCATGAACAGACTGCGCACAGGTTTCCGGTGAAGGCCGACCTTCCTGCGAACGAGGCGGAACGCCTCGCGGCGCTGCAGCGCTATGGCATCCTCGACACCGGGGCCGAGCAGGCCTACGATGACCTGACCCGGCTCGCCGCTTACATTGCAGGTACACCGATCGCGCTGATCAGCCTGATCGACAGTGACCGCCAGTGGTTCAAGTCCAAAGTCGGCCTGGAAGCCACCGAAACCCCGAGGGATGCCGCCTTCTGCGCCCATGCCATCCTGCATCCCGGCGACACACTGGTCGTGCCCGATGCCACGCTGGACCGGCGTTTTGCAGACAATCCCCTGGTGACCGGGGGTCCCGCCATACGGTTCTATGCGGGCGCGCCGCTGGTGACACCTGAAGGGCAGGCCCTGGGCACGCTGTGCGTGATCGATTCGCAACCCCGTCAAATGGACGAGGAACGTGTTGCCGCCCTCGAAGCCCTGTCGCGCCAGGTCGTGGCCCAGCTTGAATTGCACCGGACGGCGCGGGAACTGCGCGAAGAGCTGGCCAACCACGAGGTTTACCTGTCACAGCTGGAGGATTACCAGAAACAGCTGGCGCAGGAAAACAGCGAATTGCAGCGGGCGAGCCTGACCGATGCGCTGACCCGGATCGGCAATCGTGCCGCGCTGGATCAGCGCCTGGATGAGGAGATCGCCCGTGCGCAGCGCCATGGCGCTGCGCTGTCGCTGATGCTGGCCGACGTGGATCACTTCAAGCAGTACAACGATGCCTGGGGGCATCCCGCCGGCGACGTCGTGCTGCAGATGCTGGCCCAGGTGCTGCGCCGCCGGACCCGCGCCAGCGATTTCGTCGCGCGTTACGGCGGCGAGGAGTTTGCCATCCTGCTGACCACGACAGGGCGTGACAGCGCGCGCAGGGTCGCCGAACAGATTCGTGCGGCAGTCGAGGCCACCGCGTTTCCCGAGCGCAAGGTCACCATCAGTGCCGGAGTTGCAAGCTTCGGCGGCAGCATCAGGGACCGGGAGTCCTTGCTGCGCGCGGCGGACGCGGCGCTTTATGCCGCCAAACGCGGCGGGCGCAACCGGGTGGTGCATGCCGCCGATGCGGCATCCTGAATTACGGACTCAGCGGCTGCGCAGCCAGTCGAGCATGCCCAGTCCCGCAGCCCGCCCCGTCGCAAAACAGGCCGTCAGCAGATAACCCCCGGTCGGCGCTTCCCAGTCGAGCATTTCACCGGCGCAGAACACGCCGGGTAGCGCTTTCAGCATCAACTGTTCATCCAGTGCGTCGAAGGACACTCCCCCGGCGCTGCTGATCGCCTCGTCGAGCGGACGCGGCGCAGTGAGTCTCAGCGGCAGCGCCTTGATCGTGGCGGCCAGTTTTGCCGGATGGTTCATTTCCTCCGCCGACAGCGCTTCGCGCAGCAGTCCCGCCTTGACGTCCTTGATGCCGAGCCGGCTTTGCAGGTGGCTGCTGAGTGAGCGCGAGCCGCGCGGGTGGCTGACCGCGGCGACGACACGCGCCGCGTCGTGGTCGGGCAGCAAATCGAGCAGCAGCGTGACGCTGCCCTGCGCCGCGAGGGTGTCGCGCAGCGGTGTCGACAGCGCGTAGACCAGGCTGCCTTCGATGCCGTACTCGCTGACCAGCAATTCACCCTGGCGCCGGTGTTGCCTGCCCGTGGCATCGCTGAACAAGGCGGTGACGGCTTTCACCGGCTGTCCGGCAAAGCGCTCGCGGAAGTGGGGGGTCCACCCGGCTTCAAAGCCGCAGTTCGCCGGTTTCAGCGGTGCGACCACAACCCCCCGGGCTTCCAGCAGCGGCACCCAGGCGCCGTCGGAACCCAGTCGTGCCCAGCTGCCGCCGCCCGGCGCGAGTACCGTGCAGCGCGGATGCGCAGTGATTTCACCTTGCGGTGTCGCGAAGCGCAGGCCGCCGTCTTCGCTCCAGCCCAGCCAGCGATGGCGCACATGGATGCGCAGTCCGGCCGCGCGCAGGCGCTGCAGCCAGGCGCGCAGCAGCGGTGCGGCCTTCATTTCCTTCGGGAACACCCGCTGCGAAGTGCCGACGAAAGTCTCAACGCCGAGGCCGTGGACCCAGTCGCGCAACTGCGCGGCGCCGAAACCGGCCAGCATTTTTTCAAGCTGTGTTGCGCGCGCGCCGTAACGCGTCAGGAATTTTTCCGGCGCTTCGGCATGGGTGATGTTGAGGCCGCCCCTGCCGGCGAGCAGGAACTTGCGCCCGACGGAAGGCATCCTGTCATAGAGATCGACTTCGATGCCGCCGGCGAGCAGGGTTTCCGCGGCCATCAGTCCGGCCGGGCCGCCGCCGATGACCGCGGCGCTTACAGCCACTTGGCCTTGCGGAAGCGCCAGAACAGGTAACCGTCGATGATGACCATCGCGCTGATCGCCAGCGGATAACCCCAGACCCAGCCCAGTTCCGGCATGTGCTGGAAGTTCATGCCGTAGATGCCGGCGATCAGTGTCGGCACCGCGACCAGTGCGGCATAACCGGCGAGCCGCTTGGTGACCTCGTTCTCCTGCAGCGTGATCAGCGACAGGTTGACCGAGATCGCGGTGGTGATCATCTCGCGCGCGGCATCGATGCTCTGGTTGATGCGGCCGAGGTGGTCGGCCACGTCGCGGAAATACTCGCCCAGTCCCGCGCACAGCTGCGGCACCCGTCCGCCGTGCAGCTTGCTGACGGCCTCGTGCAGCGGCGCGGTGGCGTGTTTCAGCGTCACCAGCTTCTGCTTCAGGTCGTAGAGCGCCTCGATGTTGGCGCGCGGCGAAGTGCCGGCGAAGATCTGGTCCTCGATGGTTTCGAGGCGGGTCTCGATGTCATCGAGGATCGGGAAGTAGCGGTCGACCACCGCATCCATCAGCGCGTAGAGGATGTAACCGGTGCCGTGCTGCATCAGTTCGGGTTCGCGCTCGCAGCGGGCGCGCACGTCCTGGAAATTGCGCTCACTGCGGCTGCGCACCGACAGCACATAGTTGCGGGCGACAAAAATGTCGACTTCGCCGACGTGCAGGTCGTCGCCGTCCGGCTCCAGCATGTGCAGCACGAAAAACAGCGAGTCGCCGTATTCCTCGAATTTCGGCCGCTGGTGGCCGTGGCGGGCATCCTCCACCGCCAGCGGATGCAGGTCGAACTGCTCTTCCAGTTTCTCGAGCTCGTGGGGTTCGGGGTCGCGCACGGCCACCCACAGGATGCCGTCGTTGCGCGCGAGCCAGGTGTGGATTTCCTCCTGCGCGACATCGGCGACTTTTTTGCCGTCCTTGTAGGCAACACTGTTGACCAGCATGGGGGCTCCGGAATCAGGTGTCCGGGCTCAGGCGAGCCAGGGCCGTTCGCCGTGGTAGCGGGTTTCGAAGGATTCGATCACCGGCGTGTTTTCGAGGACGAGGCCGATGTCGTCCAGTCCCTTCAGCAGGCGCTCCTTGTACACCGGGTCGATCATGAAGGGATGTGCCGTGCCCTCGGTGTCGGTGACCGTCTGCGCCGGCAGGTCGATCGCCAGTGTCGCGCCGGGCTGCGCCTGCAGCTGGCCGCGCAGGCCGCGGCAGATCTCCTCGGGCAGCGTCACCGGCAGCATGCCGTTCTGCAGCTCGTTGGCGTAATGGATGTCGCCGAAGGAGGGCGCGATCACGGCCTGGATGCCGTAGTCGAGCAGCGCATAGACCGCCCCCTCGCGCGACGAGCCGCAACCGAAGTTGGCGCCGGCGACGAGGATGCCGGCCTTGCGGTACGCCGGGCGATTGAGCACGAAATCCGCAATCTCGTTGCCGTTGTTGTCGAAACGCATGTCGTGGAACAGGTAGGGATCGTAACCGGCTTTCTCGTTGCGCAGCTTGCGCAGGAAACGCACCGGGATGATGCGGTCGGTGTCGACGTTTGCCATGTCCAGCGGCGCGGCGATGGCGGTGAGCGTGGTGAAGGGTTTCATGTCAGTGTCCCGCGAGCAGTTGCCGCACATCGGTGACGCGGCCGGTGACCATCGCCGCGGCGGCCATCGCCGGGCTCATCAGGTGGGTGCGCGCGCCCTTGCCCTGGCGGCCTTCGAAGTTGCGGTTGGAGGTTGATGCGCAACGCAGGCCCGGCGGCACCTTGTCGCCGTTCATCGCCGCGCAGCTCGAGCAGCCCGAGGCGCGCCATTCGACGCCGGCATCGAGGAAGATGCGGTGCAGGCCTTCGGCCTCGGCCTGCGCCTTCAGTGTGGTCGAGCCCGGCGAAATCCAGGCCGGGATCATCGACTTGCGGCCCTTCAGCACCGCGGCGGCGGCACGCAGGTCCTCGATGCGGCCGTTGGTGCAGCTGCCGATGAAGGCGCGGTCGATGCGGATGTCGGTCAGCGCCATGCCGGGCTTGAGGTCCATATAGGCCAGCGCCTGCAGGGCGTGGGCGCGTTTGTCGGCGTCGCCCAGCGACTGCGGGTCGGGAATGCGGCCGGACACCGGCAGCGCTTCCTCCGGGCTGGTGCCCCAGGTCAGCATCGGTTCCAGCGCGGAGCCGTCGAGCGTCACTTCGCGGTCGAAACGCGCGCCCTCGTCGCTCGGCAGCGCGCGCCACTGCGCCAGCGCGCGTTCCCAGTCGGCGCCCTTGGGCGCGTATTCGCGGCCGTGCAGGTATTCGTAGACCGCGTCGTCCGGCGCGATCATGCCGGCGCGGCCGCCGGCCTCGATCGCCATGTTGCACACCGTCAGCCGGCCCTCGATGGTCAGGCCGCGGATCGCCGGTCCGGCGAACTCGATGACATGGCCGGTGGCGCCGGCGGTGCCGATTTTCGCGATGATCGCCAGCACCACATCCTTGCCGGTGACGCCCGGAGCGAGGCGGCCGTTGACGGTCACGCGCAGCGTTTTCGGTTTTTTCAGCCACAGGCACTGCGTGGCCAGGATCTGCTTCAGCTGCGAGGCACCGGTGCCGAAGGCATAGGCGCCGAGCGCGCCGTGGGTGGAGGTGTGCGAATCGCCGCAGGTGATGGTCAGTCCCGGCTGGGTGATGCCGAGTTCGGGGCCGATCACGTGGACGATGCCCTGGCGCTCGTCGTCCATGCCGAAATGGGCGACGTTGTTGATGCGGCAATTTTCCTCGAGCAGCTGGATCATGTGCCGCGCATCGGCATCCTCGGTGGCGTCGAGGCCGCGTTCGCGACCGACGGTCGGCACGTAGTGATCCGCGACCGCGAAATTCTGCCGCGGTTTGCGTACCTTGCGGCCTTCCTTGGCCAGCGCGCCGAAGGCGTGAAAGGAGCCTTCGTGCACGAAATTGCGGTCGATATGCAGCAGCGCATCACCGCCGGGGCGCTCGGTGATGACGTGGCTGTCCCAGATCTTGTCAAACAGGGTGCGCGGAGAAACCATAAAATATCCAATAAAATCAAATACTTATAAAATCACAGTGCGGCGCGCTGATCTTCCGGCAGGCCGTAGCGTTTTTCCAGCTCCTGGATTTCGGGCAGGCCCGCGATGTCGGTGAACAGCTTGAAGTCCGCCACCTTGTCGCGCATGTGGGCAATCGAGCCGGTCTTCTTCAGTTCGCGCAGCAGGTTCTGCATCGCCGGGATCGCCGCCAGCATCACCCAGTTCGGATAAATCGCAATCTTGAAACCGAGTTTGCCCAGTTCATCGGCAGGCAGATCCGGCGTCTTGCCGCTGGAGGCCATGTTGTAGAGCAGTGGCACGCCCTGGAAACGTTTCGAGACGATCTCGACCTGCTCGCGTCCCACCGGCGCTTCGATGAACAGCACGTCGGCACCGGCTTCGCGGTAACGTTCGCCGCGCTCCAGTGCCGCGTCCATGCCCTCGACGGCAATCGCATCGGTGCGGGTGATGATTACAAAGTCATCATCGCGACGCGCATCGCAGGCGGCCTTGATCTTGCCGACCATCTCCGCGGTCGGGATCACGCGTTTGCCGGCGAGATGGCCGCAGCGCTTGGGCCAGGCCTGGTCTTCCAGGTGTATGCCCGCGACGCCGGCCTTTTCGTAATCGCGGATGGTGCGCCGCGTATTGATGGCATTGCCGTAACCGGTGTCGGCATCGGCGATCACCGGCAGTCCCGAGGCATCGACGATGCGGCTGGCATTGTCGATCATTTCATTGGCGGTCAGCAGGCCGACGTCGGGCATGCCCAGCCGGCTCAGCGTGGTGCCGAAGCCGGTCATGTAGACCGCTTCGAAACCCTCCATTTTCACCATTCGTGCGGCAAAGGCATCGGCGACACCGGGTGTCACGAGGCAGCCGGGGCGAGCCAGCAGCGCGCGCATGCGGGTGGTTGAACGTTCGATGTTTTTGCTCATCAGTATTTTTCCGTCGTTGTTTCGCGGGCTTATTCGAATTTCAGGTTGAGTTTTTTCACCAGCGCCTGCCATTGCAGCAGTTCCTCGCGGATGCGGGCGCTGAATTCCTCGGGCGAGCTGGCGCCGGGATTGGCGCCGAGTCCGCGGAAACGTTCGGCGACCGCGGGGTTGCCCATCACCTTGCGCACCGCAGTGTTGAGTTTCGCGACCACCGGTTTCGGGGTGCCGGCCGGGGCCAGCAGGCCGAGCAGCGTCGCCGCCTGGTAACCCTTGTAGCCGAGTTCCTCAAGCGTCGGCACCTGGGGCAGCGCCGCGGCGCGTTGCCGCGTGGTCACCGCGAGTACCTTCAGCCGGCCATCCTTGACGTAACCGATCGAGGCCGCGAGCTGGTCGACCATGGTCTCGACCTGGCCGCCGAGCAATTCCGACAGGGCGGGACCGCTGCCCTTGTACGGCACATGCAGCACCCTCACGCCGGCCATGCTGGCGAACAGTTCGATCGCGAAATGGTTGGTGGTGCCCGCGCCCGCCGAAGCCATGGTCAGCTTGCCCGGCCGCGACTTCGCCGCATTGACCAGGTCGGCCACCGATCCGATCGCGGATTTCGGCCCCGCGAGCAGCACCAGCGGCACCGCCTGCACGGTCGACAGCGGCGCGAAATCCTTCAGCGAATCATAGGGCAGGTTCTTGAAGATCACGGGATTCACCGACAGCGGCCCGCTCGAACCGACCAGCAGCGTATGGCCGTCCGGCGTTGATTTCGCCACCAGCGAGGCGCCGAGATTGCCGCCGCCGCCGGGGCGGTTGTCCACCACCACCGTCTGTCCCAATGCCTCGCTCAGCGGCTGGGCGATGATGCGCGCGGAAATGTCGACGTTGCCGCCCGGCGCATAGGGCACGACCATGCGGATCGGCCGCGACGGAAAATTCTCCGCGGCGAATGCAGGCCATGCCAGTGCAGCCAGTGCAAGCAGGGTCACGGGTTTGATTTGCATTTGCGGGATCCTCTGGATGGCGGCGCTGGCGGATGCCGCTGCTGCGCCTGTTGTTCTGCACGGACCGGAGCCGGGACTGCGGAACCGCATCCATTTTATCGCGGTTCCCCGCGCCGCGGGCCCTTACAGGGCTGCGATCTGCCAGCGGCCGTCGTTTGTGCGAGTGAACAGCAGCGGCAGGCCGTTCTCCACGGCTGCATCCTGCGGTGGCAGGCCCAGCCATTCGCCGATGACGCGGAAGGTGCCCGAGTGCGCGACGATCAGCGGCAGGCGGCCGGAGCGCAGCTGCTGCAGGCCCCTGCGCGTGCGCTCGCGGAAGGCCTCCGGGCTTTCACCGCCGGGCGGCGTGGCGCCGCGCACCCGCAATTCACGCGGCTGGCCTTCCAGCACGCCCCAGTTGCGCTCGGCGAGTTCGTCGATGATGACCGGCGTGATGCCCAGCACATCGGCGACGCAGGCTGCCGTGTCGCGGGCCCGTTGCAGCGGGCTGCAACAGATCACATCGATCGCACTGCCGGCGAGTCTTGCCGCCGCCGCCCGTGCCTGGGCGAGGCCGGCGGCGTTCAGCGGCACGTCGCTGGCGCCGGCGACCAACCCCAGCCGGTTGTGTCCGGTTTCGCCGTGGCGCAGGAAACAGAAGGGGCCGGTGAACGGCGGTACTGCAGTCAAAGCGCGATGCTTCCGGCGGTCAGCACCTGCGCCGGCGCAAACGCGCGCTGCCAGGTCTTGCGGTGTTTCGCGTCACCGAAGGCGGGCAGCACGGTGCGCGCGCCGGTGGAGCGCACAAGGCTGACATTGTCCGACAGCCGCGGATGCACGTTCCAGCGCAGGTACTTTGCGCGGCCGCTGCGCGTCAGCTCGTCGGCCGGTGTGCCCGGGGGCAGGTAACCGGTGAACACGATCGCCGGCGAGTCACGCCCTGCCCATTGCGCGAGCAATCCTGCGGCCTCGCCGGCCGTGCCGTCGGCGCGGCTGGCCAGCGTGATGCCCCGGGGTTCGCCGGCTCCGGGCGCGCCCTCGGCGATACGCGCGAGTTCCGCCGCCACTCCGGGGCAGAGGCAGGCGGCATCGGTCGTGGCCAGCCGCCGCAGTGCCGCGCGGATGCGCTCATCGATGCGCGGCAGCGGAAAGGCGCTGCGCAGCAGATGCAGCGCGATTTCCGGGCCGCGCCCGTTTTCAGGCACCGGCAGCAACACGCCGGGGCCGTCGAAAAACGGCCGCAATGACATCCGGCATTCCGCGAGTGGCACATCGTAATCGCCATAGGACGCGTCGATGATCACCGTGCCGGCCGCGGGCGGCGTGTCGCAGGCGTAGAGCAGGGATTCGTTCGAGTTGTCGCCCATGTAGAGCAGGCCGTCGCCCAGCGCGAGATGCAGCCAGATGCCACCCGGCGCATGGCCCGAGCGCCCGGTGGTGACGCGTATGCCCAGCACCTCGGTGCTGCCGTTGAGCGGCAGCGGACGCACGGCTATGCGGGAGGGCAGGCTGCGGGCGACGATGTCCGTGGCGTACACCGGCGGATTGCCGATCTCCGGCAGCAGCTTCAGGCCGCCGGCGTGGTCGGCGTGGCCGTGCGACAGCAGCAGGGCGTCGATGCGGCCGACCCGGCTGACGTCGGGCCACAGGCCGGGCTGCGGTCCGTAACCGAGGTCGAGCATCAGCCGCCAGTTGCCGGCTTCGACGACAAAACAGGCTGGCCCCTTGCTGCCGCAGCCCGACACGGGCACCAGTGCGGGTGCGGCGACCATCGCGCTCAATCGCTGGTGGGTGTGATCTGGAAACCCTTGACCGCTTCCATCTCCGACAGCGTGGCGGCCAGCGCGCGCAGGTTGCGGGTGTCCAGGGTGCGCAGCACCATGCGGTACTCGAAGCTCTCGCCCTCGTCGCGCAGGCGGTAGGTCACGTGGGCGACGCTGAAATGGTGCCGGGCAACCAGCCTGCGCAGCTCATCCTCGCCGAGTTCGTGGCTGCGCTGCACCCGCACGCTGAAAATCGCGTACTGCTCGGTGCGCATCCTGCCCTCGATCCAGCGGAAGCCGGACAGCGTACCCAGGGTCAGCACCGTGGCCAGCGCCGCCGGCAGGTAGAAACCGATGCCGACCAGGATGCCGATGGCCGAGGTGATCCAGATCGATGCGGCGGTGGTCAGCCCGCGCACCGAGGTGCCCTCCTTCATGATCACACCGGCGCCGAGGAAGCCGATGCCGGTCATGATGCCCTGCGCCATGCGTGTCGGGTCGACCACCACCCGCGAATTGCCGTCGGGCTGGAACCACTGGCTTTCATAGACCGTGACCAGCATCAGCAGGCTGGAGGCGACGCAGACCAGCGCATGGGTGCGGAAACCGGCGGGGCGGCCGCGGTAGCTGCGCTCGAGGCCGATCAGCGCGCCTACGCCCAGCGCGCCGGTCAGACGTATGCAGATTTCGATGAAGTCGCCGCTCATGGTCAGTTGTTCCCGTGGGTTAGGCCGCTGTTGCCATAATTCTGCAACAAATATTGCATAACTTCAGACTTGTTGCAATGAACATTGCAGCACATCGATGTCCGTGCTGTAATCATCCGCACCTTAACCCGTGGCAGAACGCGCAACAACCATGTCACTGCTGGAACTCCTGACCCGCTTCGACCGGAAGCTGACGGCGGCAGACCGACGGCTGGCGGAGGTGCTGCTCGCCGCGCCCCGCGAAACCGCCTTCCTGTCCGCGGGTGAAGTCGCGCAGCGCGCCGGCGTCAATGCCGCGACCGCGGTGCGTTTTGCGCGCAAGCTGGGCTGCGCGGGATATCCCGAACTGCGCGGGCTGCTGCGCCAGGAACTGTTCGGCGTTTCGGATGCCGCAAGCCGGATGCGCGAGCGCATGCGCAAACTCGCTGGCCGCTCGGTGCTGAAAACCTTCGTCGAAAACGAAATCGCCAACCTCGCGCGCCTGCCCGAGCAGGTCAGCGACGCCGATCTGCGCGCTGCTGCGCGCGCGGTCGGGCGTGCCGGCCAGGTCTGCCTGTATGCCGTCGGCCATGCCGCCGCGCTCGTCCGCCTGCTCGATTCCCGGCTGGGGCGCGCCGGTTGCCGCACCCGCATCCTGTCGCCGGTGGCCCGCGACATGGCGGCCGACCTCGCGCAACTGCGCCGGCATGACGTGCTGGTCCTGTTTGCGCTGAACACAGTGCCGCCACTGATGCCGAAGATCATCGCCGAGGCCCGGGCCGCCGGTGCCGTCTGCGTGCTGATCACCGACATACCCGCGCCACCGCTCAAGCCCGCGCCGCAGATCGTTCTGTCCGCAGGCCGCGGCCCTGCCGGGGAGCCGCGTTCACTGGCGGTGCCGATGACGTTGTGCAATGCGCTGGTGCTGCAGTTGTCGCGGCTCGATCCGCGGCGCACCCTGTCCAGTCTGGAAAAGCTGGACCGCGTGCGCCGCAGGCTTGGAGAAACATCCTGATCACCACAGTCCGGGGAGAAACCATGACCTGCATCCGAAACTTCATCCTTGCCGCCTGCGGCCTCGCGCTAACCGCTCCGTCGGTTTCCGTTTTTGCGCAGGGGTATCCCGATCGCCCGATCCGCTTCATCGTGCCTTTCCCGCCGGGCGGCGGCAACGACATCGTCGGCCGCATCGTCGCCCAGAAACTCGCCGAAGGGCTGAAGCAGACGGTGGTGGTCGACAACCGCGGCGGTGCTGGCGGCACCATCGGTACCGACATGACGGCCAAGGCGCCTGCCGACGGCCATACCATGCTGGTCAACAACATCAGCCTCGCGGTCAACGCGACGCTGATCCCGAAGCTGCCCTACGACACGCTGCGCCAGCTGGCGCCGGTATCGATCATCGGCCGCCAGCCCAACATCCTCGTCGTCCATCCCGGCGTCAAGGCAAAGAACGTGAAGGAACTGCTCGACCTGGCACGCGCGAAACCCGGCGGCGTCAATTACGGCTCCGGCGGTGTCGGCACCGCCTCGCATCTCGCCACCGAACTGCTGCAGTTGTCGACCGGGACGAAAATGACCCATGTGCCGTACAAGGGCCTCGGTCCGGCGCTGGTCGACCTGATGGGCGGGCGCACCGAATTCATCATCTCGACCATGGCCTCGGCGCTGCCGCAGCTGAAGTCAGGCAAGCTGCGGCCGCTGGCGGCGACCACGGTGAAGCGCTCGGCATTTTTTCCCGAAGTACCGACGATGATCGAGTCCGGCGTTGCCGGTTACGACTTCACCACCTGGTATGCGCTGGTGCTGCCGGCCGGTGTGCCGAAGGCGGTGGTGGCGCGGCTCAACGGCGAGCTGAAAACCATCGCCGCCATGCCGGCGGTGAAGGAGCAGTTCTCGGCCCAGGGGCTGGAGACCGCGCATACCGGCAGCGACGAGGCACAGAAGTACCTTGCTGCCGAAGTGGCGAAGTGGGGCAAGGTGATCAAGGCCTCGGGCGCGAGGCCCGATTGATTCCGCAGCAAAACGTCACCCCGGCGTAAACCGGGGTCCGGTCGATATCAAGCAGATCAGGGATGGCCTGGATGCCGGCCTGCGCCGGCATGACGAGACCGTGTGATCAGCCCGCTGCGCGTTTTGCGCCGGCGCCGGTGTCGTAATCGACGTTGGCCAGTTTTTCGGTATCCCACAGCTGTTTCAGCAGCGATGCGGCGGCGGCCTTGCCCAGCACCGGTTCCGCGAGTTCGGTGAACTTGTCGTTCAGTTCCTCGTCGGTCAGCGGCAGCTCGGGGTCACCCTTGCGGTAGGGCTGGAAGTGTTCCAGCTTGCGGCCGTCATTCAATTCGATTTCGACGCGTGACTCGCGGCGGTTCGGGTAACCCGCGGAGATTTCGGGATCGGCGATCGGCTCGATTTTTTTCAGCAGCGCGCGCACATCCGGATCGTTCAGGTGGTCGGGATCAAAGGCGTTCAGGCGCACGCTGCCGCGCACCAGCGCGTGGGCGACGGTGTACTGGATGCTGAACTTGGCCTGGTATTCGCCTTCGGGATTGTTGTTGTCGATGATGTTGAGGCCGGCCTTGTAGGTGTGCAGGCGGATGTGCTTCACATCCTTGTGCGTGAAGCCGTGCTGCTTCTGCAGGTGCAGCGCGCCGTCGATCGACGGGAAGGTGTGGCCGCAGCAGCCATGGTTTTTGAAGGTCATCTGGATGATGTGGTAATCCGTGCCGAGGCCCTTGGTCGCCTTGCTCCAGTCCGGATTGACACTCATCGCGTTGCCGAAACCGACCTCGCCCTCGATCATGTCCAGTGCGCCGGTGAGGCCCTTCATCGCCGCCATTGCCGCCCAGCAGCCGGCATCCGCGGCATGGCCGCCGTGCAACGGTTTGGTCATTGCCTGCGATCGGAAGGCCTGCTGCAGGCCGGAGGCGAAGCTGCCCACGGTCGCCAGCGCGTGCATGAACTGTTCCTTGTTGGCGCCGAGGATCGTGGCCGCCGCCGCCGCCGCGCCGAAGGAGCCGACGGTGCCGGTGGTGTGCCAGTACTTGTAATGCGAAGGCATGATGGCTTCGCCGATGCGGGTCGAGATTTCATAACCGACGATCACACCGCGCAGGAACTTGTCGCCGCTGGCGCCGCTGGCCTGGGCGGCGGCCAGTGCCGCGGAGATCACCGGGCTGCCCGGGTGGTAACCGGCGTCGCGGTAAATGTCGTCGAATTCGACCGAATGCGAAGCCGCACCATTGATCAGCGCCGCGGCGCGCAGCGTCGCGCGGCGGCCGGTGGCAAGACGCGCGCGGCCGCGGTCGAGGTCCTCGGCAAAGGCTTCTTCCATCAGCTTCGCCGGGTTGACGATGCTGCCCGGCAGCAGTGCCGCATACCAGTCGATCACCGCGCGTTTGGCGTGGTGAATGACCTGCGGCGGCAGTTTTGAAGTCTGTTCGCGGATCGCGTAATCGGCCAGTTGTTGCAGCAGCATGATGGGTCTCCTCCGTTCGGCTCGGTGTGTCGTGACTGTGCCAGTACTGCGGTTTTCCTGCTCAGCGGCGGACGATCAGGCCGTCCACCGCCACCACGCCTTCGTTTTCCTTCTTCACGATCAGCGGGTTGATCTCGGCTTCGGCGATGTCCTCGAAAGCGGCCAGTTGCGAGAAGGCCGCCACCGCTGCCGCCAGTGCCTTGCAGTCGCCTTTTGTCATGCCGCGGTAGCCGCGAATCACCGCGAGGCCCCTGACCTCTTCGATCATCCGCAGCGCGGTCTCCGCGGTCACCGGCGCCAGGCGCATCGCGAAGTCCTTGTAGATCTCCGCCAGCACGCCGCCGACGCCGATCACCACCAGCGGGCCGACCTGCGGGTCGCGTTTGAAGCCGACGATGACCTCGGCCAGTCCGCGCTCCATGCGCTGCACCAGGATGCCGTTGAGTTTGGCCTGCGGATGTTTGGCCTTCACGTTCGCGAAAATCTTTTCGGCCGCCTGCTTCAATTGCGCGGCGTCGCCGATGTTCAGCAGCACGCCACCGGCATCGGTCTTGTGCGCGATGTCCGGCGACAGGATTTTTGCGACGACTGGATAGGTCATGTCGACTTTCGCGTTGGCGTCGGCCATCACCGCGGTCTGCGCCTGCGGCACGCCCAGCGCGCCGAACACCGCGCAGGCCTGCTGCTCGTTGAGCTGTTTGCCACTGGCAGCCTTCAGCAGCGTTCCCGCTGCTGCGGTTTTCTGTGCGTCGGCCCTGGGGATGTCGACCGGCGGCACCCACTGCTTCCAGGCGCGGATCGAATCGGCGCAGGACTCCGGGGTGCGGAAGCCGGCAATGCCGGCCTGGGCCAGCAGTTTCAGCGAGGCTTCGGCATGCGGCGCGAGGAATACCGCGATCGCCTTGTCACGGCGATCGGCCTCGACCAGCGGCTCCACCGCGATCTGCGGCTGGAACTGCGCCGAGCTGCCGGCGACGGCCAGCACCAGGTCGCAGTGGTCGGAGGCGAGCAGGGCATTCAATACGCCACCGTAGATTTCCTTTTTCGCGCCGGCCAGCGTCAGGTCGGTGATGCGCGACTTGCTGATCGTGATGTTTTTCTGCGCCAGTGCCGTGACCAGGGCATCGGTGGGCCCGACGACATCGACGCCATAGGTGCCGATGCGGTCGACCACGCAGGCCGCGCCGCCGCCGGTGGTGGTCATCGCCGCAACACGGTGTTGCTTGTTCGGCTTGCGGCCCTGCACCAGTGCCGGCAGTTCGAACAGCGCTTCCAGCGTATCGACGCGCAGCATGCCGTGGGCCTTGAAGAAGGCGTCGACGGCCTCGTCGGCGCCGGCCATCGCGCCGGTATGTGATGCGGCCAGGTCCTGACCCACTTCGGAACGGCCCAGCTTGTAGACGATGACCGGCTTGCTGGCTTCATAGGCGCGCCGTGCCGCGCGGGCGAGGTGCTCCGCGTCGCGGATGGTTTCCATGAACAGCAGGATGGCCCGGGTGTGCGGGTCATCGACCAGCAGGCCGGCGAGTTCGCCAACGCCGAGGTCGGCCTCGTTGCCGACCGAGATCAGTTTCGAGAAACCGACGCCGCGGCCCAGTCCGCGCGACATCAGGCCGCCCATCATGCTGCCCGACTGGGACACGATCGCCAGCCCGCCCGGGGTGATGTCGAGTTTTTCCAGCACCGCGTTGACCGACAGCGCGAGATGGGTCTGGGTGCTGAGCAGGCCGATGCAGTTGGGGCCGACCAGCCGCGTCTGGCTGCCGCGGATGATGTCGTTCAGTTCCTGCTGCTTCGCGCGGCCGGCCTCGCCGGTTTCGGCGAAACCGTCGCTGTAGACCGTGACCACCGGGATCTTTTTCTCGACACACTGTTTCAGCGCCGCCGGCACGGCCTTGGCCGGAACCATCACGAAGGCATGGTCGACTTCGCCCGGAATCGAGGCGACATCGGGATAGGCCTTCTCGCCGAAGACTTCCTCGCGGCCCGGATTCACCGGGATCAGTTTGCCCTGGTAACCGTGGCGCTTCAGGTAACGCTGCGGACGCGAGGTGTTCTTCTTCTCGTCGCTCGAAGCGCCGATCAGCGCGATGGAACGGGGGTCAAATACGGCTTGATAGAGTTCGTTGTTGGACATGGATTTAACAAGTGAGGCGTGAGGCGTAAAGAGTGAGGGGCAGGGCAGGCGCGAAGGAGTGGCGGGTTAACTCCTGACTCCTCACACCTTACTTTTCACTGATTTTAGGCGGTCGCTGCGAGAAGCTGCGTTCGAAAATGCCCTCGGCAATGCGGTTCTTCAGGATCTCGATCGAGCCGCCGGCGATCATCCAGCCGCGGCATTTGCGGAAGCAGTATTCGACCAGCGATTCGTCGGTGTAACCCATGCCGCCCATGATCTGCATCGCTTCATTGCAGACATCGAAGCCGGCCTGGTTGCAGAAGGCCTTGGCGATTGCGGTGTCTTCGGCCGAGGGGATGCCGTTGTCGGCATTGACCGCGGCCTTGTAGAGCAGCAGCTGGCCGGCCTCGAGTTTCATTTTCATGTCGGCGAATTTCCACTGCAGTCCCTGGAATTCGCAGAGCAGGCGCCCGAACTGCTTGCGCTGCATCGCCCACTCGCGGGCGACGTTGTAGGCGTAGCGGCCGAAGGCCAGCGAACGCGCGGTGTTGCCGATGCGTTCGACGTTGAAGCCGGCGATCTGTTTCTTGAAGCCGCCTTCCTTCAGCATCACGTTCTCGGGGCCGACGTAGACATTGTCGAGATAGGTCTGCACCCATTCCTCGCCGTTGAGGAATTTTGCCGGCGCGCCCTGCTTGAATCCTTCCGCGTCCCGCGGGATCAGCACCGAGCCGATGCCGCCGACGCCGGGGCCGAAGCGCACATAGGTCAGCATCACGTCGGCGTAAGAAGCGTGGGTCTGGAACACCTTGACGCCGTTGATGCGGTAACCCTCGCCGTCGGGCGTGGCGCTGGTCTTGAGATCGGTGACCGCCGAACCGGCTTCCGGCTCGGTCATGCCGACGGTGATCACGGATTCGCCGGCAAGGATCTTGTCGAGGTAGCGCTTTTTCTGGTCCGGCGTGCCGTATTCGGCGAGCACACGCACCGGCCCGAAGTTGCCGGCCTGGATCACGTCCGCGCTGCGCGGGCAGACCGAGGCGATGGTTTCGATGGCGATGATGGCGTCCATCAGCGAGCCGCCCTGGCCGCCGTCCTCTTCCTTCATCGTGATGCCCATCAGGCCCTGCTCGGCCATCAGCTTCGCGACATCCCAGGGATGTTCTTCCTGGTGTGCGCGCTTCAGCGCGCCGTCACGCAGGTGGCGCTCGGCAAAACCGCGCACGGCGTCGCGGAACTGTTCCTGCTCGGGGGTGAATTTGAAATCCATGATTTGAACCTGCGGATTGATGAGGCTCCGATTTTACCGCCCGCAGCACTGTGAGTCAGTACGCCGTGGCGAAACCACATCATGGAAAACTGCAAGCGGTTTCAGATCGCCTGCAGTGCTGTGTGCTCAGGGATACATCGCCCAGCCGACACGCCCCGTTTCCGCGCGGAACAGATGGCCGTCGGTGCTGGTGACGAACAGCGTGCTCATGTCCGGCCCGGCAAAGCAGCAGTTGGTCGGGCGGTTGCAGGGCACGGGATGGGTTTCGAGCACGCGGCCGGTCGGCGAGAACACGTAGATCATCGGTCCGGCGCCGGCAACTTCCCAGCCTGCGGTGGCAACGATGTTGCCGTCGCGGTCCAGGGTCATGCCGTCGATGCCGCGGTGGATGCCGCGGAAATCCTCGCCCCAGGTGAACAGCGTTTTGTACGGGCCGAGGCTGCCGTCGTCGCGGATCGGATAGGCGCGCAGCTCGCGCGCGATGCCGGCGGTGAAACTGCTTTCGGCGACATAGAGCGTGCCCTGGTCCTGCGACACCAGGATGCCGTTGGGCTGGGTGGTGTCGAAGACCACGCGGGTGATCGAATAGCTGCCGTCCTTCTGCGGATCGAGGCGGTAGACCGAACGGTTGTCGAGTTCTTCCTGCTCCGTCTTGTCGACGTTGCCGTCATTCCAGGGATTGGTGAACCAGATGCGGCCCTTGCGGTCGATCGCGAGATCGTTCGGCGTGTTGAGGCGTTTGCCCTCGAACTTGTCGGCGATGACCACGTTTTTGCCGTCCGGATCGAAACGCATCACGCTGCGGCCGCCCTGGCAGCAGCCGAACAGCCGGCCCTGCGCGTCATGGGCCAGCCCGTTGACACGGTCGAGCCCCGTGCGCCAGGGGGTGATTTCGTTGGTCTTCAGGTCACAGCGGAAAATCGTGCGGGCGTGGATGTGGGTGAAGTAGAGATGTTCACCATCCCACACCGGGCCTTCGGTGATCGGCAGGCCGACGGGTTTTTTCAGGAGTTCGAATTTCCAGGACATGGGGAGTCTTTCTGCGGGTAACAGAGAAGGGCAAGCAACGCAAAGCTGTGGTTGCCCCTCACCCTGGCCCTCTCCCCGCGTTGCGGGGAGAGGGAATATCAAGGATTCAGGCTTTGAGCAAAGGCCGCAGTTTGGTGACGTTGCCGACTTTCTCGAGGCCCCACACCGCGTCGCAGAGCCGGCGCGAGCGGGCCTTGCCGAGGATCGGCGCCATCAGGTGGTAACACTTCTCGTCGACCTGCTCGCGGGTCATCGGATTCTGCGCCGTGCCGAGCACCGCCTTGACGTGTTTGCGCAGCATGCGGCCGTTTTTCAGCTTCAGCTCGATGATGCCCTGGCGCGAGGGCATCGCGCGGGTCAGCGCGTCGTCGCCGTAGAGCGTGATGCGTTTGCGCAGGTCGAGCACTTTGCGGTCATTCATGCGCTTCTCGTCGTGCGAGGACTCGAAGGTGACGATGCCGTCGATCAGCATTACCGCGCACATGTGCTGCATGCAGATGTCGGGCATGTTGCGGTTGTCGGTGGTGTTGGCGGCCTGGTGCGCAACGCGGATCACCAGCTTGTCCACGTCCGCCGCCTTGACGCCGTGTTCGCGGATCAGCTCGAGCAGGCCGTCGAGCGGCGCCTGGATCGGCGAACCGACCGACCAGCGCTTGATGTTGGTGTTCATGATCTCGTAGACCTTGCCGAGATCCTTGACCAGGCGCTCGGGCTGCGGCTTCTTGCCGATGCGGCGGGTCTCGTCGTAGGCGACGTAGAAATTGCGTTCGCCCGAAAACACATCCTCCACCGCGGTGAAGCCGCAGGACACCATCGATGCCGCCGCGGTGCCGTTGCGGGCCGGCATGCCGCCGAAGTCGAAGGCCTTCTCGATGTGCTCCTCGTCGCGCATCCAGCAGGAGATGCCCGAACACTGCTGCGCGGTGTACGACAGCGCGTGGCGCATGCCGTTGTAGTTCAGTCCCGCCAGCAGCGAGGCCGCGGCCGCTGCGCCGAAGCTGGGGCCGAAACTGTGGGTCGAATGGCCGGCCTGACGGAAATCATAGGGATGCAGCGACAGGTTGATCCGCGCGCAGAGGTCGTAACCCAGCGCGACGGCGCGCAGCAGCTGCGTGCCGTTCGATTTCTCGCGCTCGGCCATCGCCATCGCGGCGGGTACGACCGCGCAGCCGGGGTGCGACAGCGAGGGCGCGTGTGAATCGTCAGTCTCGTCGGCGTGCGCCAGCATGCCGTTGACATGCGCGGCCTGCTCGGCGTTGGTCAGGATGTCGGAGCCGATCACCAGCGCCTGCGGCGCGCCGCCCAGCGTTTTCGCGTAGGCGATGGCTTTTTCGCCCGGCAGCAGGCGTGAACCCGAGACCATCGCGGCGATGGTGTCGAGCAGGTGATGCTTGGTTTTTTCGGCGACGGCTTTCGGCAGCGGCTTTTTCGCGGCGGCGGCCATATAGGTCGCCAGCGTCTTCATCAGCGGCGACACGGTTGTTTTGGAATTGCTTTTCGATTTCTTGCTCATGGCATCAGTACTCCGCCGTTGATGTGGATGGATTGTCCGGTGATGTAACGCGCGTCGGGTCCGCAGAGCATGCGCACCATGGTCGCGATTTCCTGGGGTTGGCCGCGCCGGCCGACCAGCGGCAGCGTCTTGCGGTGGTCGGGACGTTCCGGCGCGCCGGGCAGGCCGCGCACGGTCTCGATCGGGCCCGGCACCACGCAGTTCACCGTGATGTTGTGTTCGGCGAGGTCATGGGCCACCGCCTTGGTCATTGCCGCGAGACCGCCCTTGGCGGCGACCACGTGCGCGCGGTGCATGGCGCCCTTGTGGCCGGTCAGGCCGCCGGTATAGACCAGCGAGCCGCCGCCGGCCTTGATCAGGTGGGGCAGCGCGGCCTGCGAGACGAGGAAGGCGCCGTCGAGCACGATCGAGATCACGCGTTTCCATTCCTCGAAAGGCATTTGCCCGAAAGGCGTTTCCGCGCGGATCGCGGCGTTGCTGACCGCCATGTCGAGCCGGCCGAACTGCTTCACGGTTTCATCGACCAGATTCTTCACCGTGGCGGGATCGGTGATGTCGCCCATGAACAGCGCGGCCTTGCCGCCGGCCTTCCGGATCATCGCCACGGTTTCCTCGCCCGCTTCGCGCGAGGTGTTGGCATTGATCATCACGGATGCGCCACCCGCGGCGAGGGCGCGCGAAATGGCGCGGCCGATGTTGCGCGCGCCGCCGGTGACCAGCGCGACCTTGCCGGCGAGTTCGTCGCCGGGCCGCATTCCTATTTCATAAGCCATAAATAACCCTTAATAAACAATCACTTATTGACAAGACCAGATTCACGCACCAGTTTTCCCCATTTCACGATCTCGGCCTGCAGGTGGCGGGTGAATTCCTGCGGCGTGCTGGTTGCGAGTTCCGCGCCCTGCACCGCGGCGCGTTCCCTGACGTCGGCGAGTCCGGCCACGCGCAGCATTTCAGCGTTGAGCCGTTTGATGATCGCGGCCGGCGTGCCGGCCGGCGCCATCACGCCATTCCAGGCGCTGACATCAAAACCGGGCAGGCCGGCTTCGGCGACGGTGGGGATGTTGGGCAGTGCCGCCGAACGTTTGGCCGAGCCGACGGCGATTGCGCGCGCGCGGTTGTTCTTGATCATCGGCAGCGCCGCGGGCACGGTCGCGAAAGTCATCTGGGTTTCGCCGCCGGTGACGGAGATCAGCTGCGCGCCGGTGCCCTTGTACGGCACGTGAACGATGTCGATGTTGGCCATCGACTTGAACAGGGCGCCGGCGAGGTGGGCGCTGGCGCCGGTGGTGCCCGCCGCGTAGTTGACCTTGCCCGGATTGACCTTGGCGTAGGCAATCAGTTCCTTGACGCTTTTGACCGGCAGGTTGTTGTTGACCAGCAGCACGCCGGGAAACAGCGCGAACAGGCTGATCCGTTCGAAACTCTTGATCGTGTCGTAGGGCAGCTTGCTGTGCAGGCTGGGCATCACCGAAAAACTGGTGTGTGAATAGAGCACGGTGTGGCCGTCGGGCACCGCCTGCGACACGATCTCCGCCGAAATGATGCCGCCGCCGCCCGGCCGGTTGTCGATCACCACCTGCTGGCCGAGGCCCTCGCCCATGTACTGCGCCAGCATCCGCGACATGATGTCCGTGGTGCCGCCCGGTGCCGAGATGACCACCATGCGGATCGGGCGCTCGGGAAAGGCCGCGGCGGGCAGCGCGACGGTCATTGCGAGCGCGCAGGCGCCAATACGGGTGCAGCGCAGGAATCGGATCATCGGGTTCTCCTCGGGAATGGGCTGCCGCGGTATGGGTCCGCGCTGTGGCCGGTGTGGAAATGCTTTGCTGTTGCCTCCGGCGGGCGCACCGATTCTAGCAGCCCTTTTGCGCGCTCGTTGCCGCGTGTCCGTACTGTAAAATGCCGCTTTGCGCAAAGGGGTTTGCAGTGAAAAAACCGAAGGTCGGCATCGTCATGGGCAGCCAGAGTGACTGGGACGTGATGCGCCACGCCGTGGACACGATGCGCCAGTTCGGCGTGCCCTTCGAGGCCCAGGTGGTCTCCGCCCACCGCACGCCGGACCTGCTCTACCGTTATGCCGAAGCTGCCGAAGCCCGCGGCCTGCAGTGCATCATCGCCGGCGCCGGCGGCTCCGCCCATCTGCCCGGCATGCTCGCCGCCAAAACCATCGTGCCCGTGCTCGGCGTGCCGGTGACCTCGCGCGCGCTGAAAGGCCTCGATTCCCTGCTGTCGATCGTGCAGATGCCCAAAGGCGTGCCGGTGGCGACCTTTGCCGTCGGCGAGGCGGGCGCCGCCAATGCCGGACTGTTTGCGGTGGCGATGCTCGCGCGTGAAGACGTCAAACTCGCCAAAAAACTCGCGACCTTCCGCAAGAAACAGGCCGCGACCGTGCGTGCGATGAAGCTGCCGGTCAAGAAATGATGTTCCCTTCTCGCCGTCATTCCGGCGAAAGCCGGAATCCAGGGTTTTTTCGAAGAGTGAACTGGATTCCGGCTCGCGCTGCGCTTGGCCGGAATGACGAACTGAGCTTGTCGTTCGCGCAACAGCGGGTATCACCGAAATGATCTTCCCCGACGCCATGCTCGGCATGCTCGGCGGCGG
>JALHND010000014.1 GCA_022843705.1 Burkholderiales bacterium | reverse complement strand
GGATTTTAAGTCCCTTGTGTATACCAATTTCACCACTCGCCCCGTGAGAGTTGCTCGTTTCCGGGACCGGGTCTCGCTGCAATTGGCAACTGCCGCTTGTCTGGAGGCGGGGGTCGGAATCGAACCGGCGTACACGGCTTTGCAGGCCGCTGCATGACCACTCTGCCACCCCGCCGCTGGAACTAAAAGGGGAAAACGGCTGGTTTCTGATTCAACCGTTTTCCCCCGGGATCTGGAGCGGGAAAGGAGGCTCGAACTCCCGACCTCAACCTTGGCAAGGTTGCGCTCTACCAACTGAGCTATTCCCGCATCGCTGCTGCTTTCAAGCCGCGCATTATATTCAACCCGCCCCGGTGCCGCAAGCCGCTAGCCATGCTCCTTCGCAGCCCGCCAGGCCATCCTGAGGTAATACCCCATCGAAACCAGGGTCAGCAGTGCCGCCACCCAGATCAGCCAGGTGCCCCAGTAATCCGGGGAAAAACCGCCGATCGGGTCGTGATAGAGCAGCATCGGAATGGCGACCATCTGCGCGGCAGTCTTGACTTTGCCGGCCATCGACACCGCCACGCTTTTCCCCTGCCCGATCGACGCCATCCATTCCCGCAATGCGGAAATCGCGATTTCACGGCCGATGATGATCAGGGCAATGACGGCGTCGATGCGGCCCAGTTGAACCAGGATGACCAGCGCGGCGGCAACCATCAGCTTGTCGGCGACCGGATCGAGAAAGGCGCCAAAAGCCGAGGTCTGGTTCAGGCGCCGCGCCAGCCAGCCGTCCAGCCAGTCGGTAATGGCTGCCGCGGTGAAGATGACCGTCGCAACCAGATTCTGGGTGGCATGTGACATCCAGCCCTGCTCGAAATAGAAAACCCCGACAAACAGCGGGATCATCACGATCCGCAGCCAGGTCAGCAGGTTGGGCCAGTTCAGTTGCATGTCCGTCCAGTCAGATTGTCAGTGCAGTTCCGAATAAATGCGCTCCGCCAGTGCACGGCTGATGCCTTCAACCTGGGCGAGCTCGTCGACGCCCGCCGCGACCAGTCCGCGCAGTCCGCCGAAGCGCGCCAGCAGGCGCTGGCGGCGCCTGGCACCCACGCCCGGAATGTCCTCAAGAGGCGAGGTATTCCGTGTCCGGCTGCGACGAGCCCGATGTCCTTCGATGGCGAAACGGTGGGCTTCGTCCCGGATCTGCTGGATCAGGTGCAAACCCGGGTCATCCGCCGCCAGGCCGACGGGCTGTTCACGCCCGGGCATCAACAGCTGCTCCATGCCGGGTTTGCGTGAAACGCCCTTGGCCACACCCAGCAGCGAAACTTCGCTGAGCCCCAGTTCCGCGAGCACTTCCCCGGCCACGCCCAGTTGCCCTTCTCCACCATCGATCATCACCAGGTCGGGCATCTTACCTTCTCCCGCCACCACCCTGCGATAACGCCGTGTCAGGGCCTCGCGCATCGCGCCATAGTCATCACCCGGCGCGGCATCCCGTATGTTGAATCGCCGGTATTCGCCGTTCTGCATGTCACCCCGGTCGTAGACCACGCAGGAAGCCACCGTGGCTTCGCCCTGGGTGTGGCTGATGTCGAAACACTCGATGCGCTGGACCGATTCCGGCAGTCCCAGCCCCTGCTGCAGCGCCTGCAGCCTGCCGGCATCACCGGTTTTCCGGGCCTGGCGCTGGCTGGCACCCAGGCCCGCGTTTTTTGCGGCCATCTGCAGCCATACCCTGCGGTCGCCGATCGGATTGGTGCTGATCTGCACACGCCGCCCCGCACGTTGTGACAGGGCTTCCTGCAGCTCCCCGGCCGCGACGGACTCACCGACGATGACCTGCGGCGGCACCGGATGCAGCAGGTAGTGCTGCGTCAGAAACGCCTCCAGCACCTGGGCCGGTTCCGCGCCATCGGCATTCTGCGGAAAGAAGTTCTTGTCGCCGAGATGATGTCCGCCGCGGATCATCACCAGGTTGACACACCCTGTCGCGCCCGCGATTCCGAAAGCAATCACGTCAACGTCCCTTCCGGATTCATCGCTGACATACTGGCGCTCGCGCACCTTGCGCAATGCGCTGATCTGGTCACGATAGACCGCAGCCTCCTCGTAACGCAGCGCGGCGGCGGCATCCGCCATCCGCCCGTCGAGGCGTTCGAACACCGCGTCCTCCTCTCCGTTGAGGAACAGTTCAGCGCTGCGCACATCCTCGGCATAGGCATCAGCGCTGATCAGCCCGACGCAGGGTGCCGTGCAGCGGTGGATCTGGTGCAGCAGACAGGGCCGCGAGCGGTGGGTGAACACACTGTCCTCACAGGTGCGCAGCCGGAATACCTTTTGCAGCAATTGCATGCTTTCGCGCACCGCGCCGGCGTTGGGAAACGGGCCGAAATGGCGGTGGCGGCGGTCCGGATTGCCGCGGAAAAAGCCGAGGCGCGGAAAGGCATGGCCGCTGAGCATCAGGTAGGGATAGGATTTGTCGTCGCGGAACAGGATGTTGTAACGGGGCGACAGCGACTTGATCAGGTTGTTCTCGAGCAGCAGCGCTTCCGATTCCGAGCGCGTCACCGTCGTCTCGATACCGCAGACCTGCGCCACCATCAGGCGGATGCGCGGTGACAGCGTTTCGCTGCGCTGGAAATAGGAGCTGACCCGCTTGCGCAGGTCTATGGCCTTGCCCACGTAGAGCACATCGCCATCCCTGCCGAGCATGCGGTAGACCCCGGGCAGATGCGGCAGCCCCGCCGCAATCTCCAGCGGAGTCATCGGCCGATCCCGTCCAGATGGCTCCGGATCTCCGCAAAAACCTCCCGGAACATCTCCGGCGTCAGGCGCCGGGTCTGGGTGTTGTAGCGGCTGCAGTGGTAACTGTCGAACAGCAGCAGGTCCGGCCGCAGCCGGTGCCTGGTGCCATGCGCGAACGGAAAACCGGCGATGCGGCAGTCCAGCGCGCGCAGCACCGCCTGGTGGGCAACCGTACCCAATGCCAGCACCGCCGGCGGAGCCAGCGCCTGCAGTTCGGCGCGCAGGTAACCGTTGCAGGTCCTGACCTCCGCCGGCAGGGGCTTGTTTTCCGGCGGCAGGCATTTGACGGCGTTGGTGATCCGGCAGCCTTTCAGTTCCAGGCCGTCATCCGGCGACAAGGCCAGGGCCTGGCTGCCGAAACCGAAACGATGCAGCGTTTCGTAGAGCAGGATGCCGGCATGGTCGCCGGTAAAAGGCCTGCCGGTGCGATTGGCGCCGTGCATGCCCGGTGCCAGACCGACGATCAGCAAGCCGGGGTGCGGGTCACCAAAGGCCGGCACCGGTCGGGCATGGTAGTCGGGATGATCACTGCGGACGCCGGCCAGGTGCGCGGCCAGCCGCGGGCAAAGCCGGCAGTCCATCGAGAACTCCCTGCCCGGCGGCGGCAAGCTGCCGCCTCGCCCGGCCACTGCCCCGCCCATCGCTCAGGAACGCTTGGGAAACGGTATCAGCTGCGCGCCGGTTTCCGGCGTCCGCGGCTGTGGCGGAACATCGTCGCTGACACCCGCCAAGGCATCCCGCAAATCGGCAAAACTGGACCACATCATGGAGTTCAACCGCACCGCGGCGCCCAGTGGCGTGCCCGCCCGTTCACGCTCGAGATCGATCTGGAACTGAAGCCCGCGCAGGCGGCGCTGCATCCGCCCGGGGGCAGCCGAGAGCATGTCCTCGATCAGCTGCTGGCGGCGGCGCTCGAAAGCATCACCGTCCTCGCGCGCAAGCGCCGCCCATTCCTCGAAATTGAAATCCTTCTGATCAGCGGGATCCATGGCTGCACATCTAACACCATTGGCGGGCAGGTGTAAAGAAAGCGGTACCCTGCCGCATCATTGTGCCGCCCCGCTGATTCCGGCAATCGCCTTGCAGGCCGCGGCGTACCGCGCATCGGCTTGCAGGCTTCCGGCATCCGCGGCAAACGGGTGGGCAAGGATTCGCTTCAGCCGCGCGCGCGACGCGGCAGACATGTCATGACGCAGGCCTGCGAGCAATTCGTCGGCAGCGGACGGCGCATTACAGACCAGCACCATGTCACAACCGGCGCCCAGCGCGGCCTGTGCCCGCTCGATCACGCCGCCGGCGACACTGGCCCCCTCCATGCTGAGATCGTCGCTGAAAATCACGCCGTCAAAACCCAGTTCGCCGCGCAGTATCCGTTGCAGCCATGTCGCCGAAAACCCCGCCGGCGCAGCGTCGACCTCGGGGTAAATCACGTGTGCCGGCATGATGCCCTCCAGGCCTTCTGCGGAGAGGCGACGGAACGGCAGCAGGTCCTCGGCACGGATCTGCTCGAGACTGCGGCCGTCGACCGGCACTTCGTGATGGGAGTCGGCGCGGACATGGCCATGACCGGGAAAATGTTTGCCCACCGCCGCCATGCCCCCCTCGCGCAGGCCGCACATCACTGCGGATGCCAGTTCGGCAATGGCTTCGGGGTCGGCATGGAATGCGCGGTCACCGATGACGCTGCTGTTGCCGTAATCGACATCGAGAACCGGCGCAAACGAAAGATCGACACCGTGAACCCGCAGCTCAGCTGCAAGCACAAAGCCGGCGGACCGTGCCAGCGATGCCGCGGCATCACGGTCGCGATCCCATATCGTTCCGAAAATCCGCATCGGCGGAAGATGCGTGAACCCCTGCCGGAACCGCTGAACCCGGCCGCCTTCGTGGTCGACCGCGATGATCAGGCCGGGATCACGCAGGGCATGGATTTCAGCGGTCAGCGCATCGAGCTGGGCGCAGGATTCAAAGTTGCGCGCAAACAGGATCACGCCGCCGGTCAGCGGATGAAGCAGCCGCCGCCTGTCTTCGTCGGTCAGCACGACACCGGCAACATCCAGCATGACCGGCCCCAGGGGCATCGTTTTTTTCATGTCTCTCCGTTCAGGTCTCGAGCACGACGCAGGCACAGGCCAGATTCGATTCGTCGCTGATGGTCAGGTGATGGCCGGTGATGCCGCGCTGCCGCACCAGCGCTTCCAGGGCATCGTTGAATGCGAAGCCCGGCTTGCCGGCGCTGTCCTGCACGACGCTGATGCATTGCAGGGTCACCGGATAGCGGAACCCCGTGCCCATCGCCTTCGAGAAGGCTTCCTTCGCGGCAAACCGGTTGGCAAGGAACAGGACCTGCTTCCCGGTTTCCGCATAACGTGCCTGCTCGACCGGTGTCAGCACCCGCCTCACAAAACGCTGGCCGTATTTTTCCAGCAGCCGCGCCACGCGGTGCGGCTGAATGACGTCGATGCCGATGCCGTGAATCAATTCCGCACTCCCATCACGCGCAGGTATTCCTTCACCGTTTCCGCAAGTCCGAGTTCGAGCGCGTCGGCAACCAGCGCGTGACCGATCGATACCTCTGCCACACCGCTCACCGCCCCGAGGAAACGCGGCAGGTTGTCGCGGTTCAGGTCATGGCCGGCATTGACGCCGAGTCCCGCAGCCTGCGCGCTGCGGGATGCTGCGGCGTAACGCTCGAGCATCGCCTGCCCGCCAACCGTGCCGAAAGCCGCCGCGTAGGGCTCGGTGTACAGCTCGACGCGATCGGCGCCGGTGGCCGCAGCGGCGGCCATGACCGCCGGATCGGCGTCCATGAACAGGCTGACGCGGATACCCCATGCCTTCAGGTTTGCCACCACCGGCCGCAGCCGTACACCATCCCGCGCAAGGTCCCAGCCATGATCGGAGGTGAAGGCGCCGGGCGTATCCGGCACCAGCGTGCACTGCTGCGGCCTGACTGCCTGCGCCAGTTCCATCAGCGGCGGCTCGAAGGGATTGCCTTCGATGTTGAATTCGGCACCGGGACGCTGACGCAGCAGGCCGGCCAGGTCGTGCACGTCACCGGGCCGGATGTGGCGCGCATCGGGCCGGGGATGCACGGTGATGCCATGCGCTCCCGCATCCAGGGCCAGGGTCGCGGCGCGCAGCACGCTCGGGATGCCGAGCGTGCGTGAATTGCGCAGCAGCGCAACCTTGTTGACATTGACACTGAGGCGGGTCATGGCATTGCTGCAGGATCGTGACGGATCAATGTGCTGTAAACGGTTCTAGAACTGCTGCAGGTCGCGCAACAGCTGTCGCGTGTACAGTGTCTGCGCACCAAGACAGTGGTTGATCAGCGCCCGCATCAGCAACTTGCTCTGCTGCACTGTCCTCGGGTCGGCATAACGATCCTCCGCCATGTCGATCAGCGTCTGCCCCGCCAATTCTACGCCGCTTTGGCCGTCACTCCCGAGCGCCGGCACCGGCCCGCGCTCGGGCACGTAACGGTAAAGGCCTTCGGCCCGGATCGGCGCACCGGCGCCGGCCTCGCGCTCCAGCACCAGGCCGTAACCGAGTTCGCGCAGCAGCACACGTTCAAAACGGCGCAGCACCGCCGCATGGTCCGCGGTGCCGGGCAATTGCGCCAGCGCCGCGGCGTAGGCTTCAAACAGCTGCTCGTGGGGATCCTCCCGCGGCAGCAGCTTCAGCAGCAGTTCGTTCAGGTAGAAGCCGCAGATCAGGCCAAGTCCGCGCAGGGGCGCGTAGCCGCCCTGCCACTCGGCCTTGTGCAGGGTTTTCAATTCGGATTTCCCGGACCAGCCGATCAGCAGCGGCTGGAATGCCATCAGCACGCCGCGCAGCGCCGAACGCGGCCGCCGTGCTCCGCGGGCAATGACCGCGACCCGGCCCGATTCGCGGCTGTAGAACTCGGCAATCAGGCTGGTTTCGCGGTAGGCATAGGTGTGCAGCAGGTAAG
Source organism: Burkholderiales bacterium (assembly GCA_022843705.1). Classification (GTDB taxonomy): domain Bacteria; phylum Pseudomonadota; class Gammaproteobacteria; order Burkholderiales; family SG8-41. The sequence continues at coordinate 33,744 of JALHND010000014.1, read as the reverse complement.
CCGCCTGCCCGTCCCGCCGTGCCCGTTCAGCCATGCCGCAGAAGCTCCCGCCATAACCTGGAGTCCGCTTGAAGAGTTATTTTTAACATATTGTTTTTATTGTATTTTTTATTCTATCCCGGAGCGCCGCAACACCCCCAGGTCATCAGCCCAGCCAGATTTCACCTTGACCCAGACTTCAAGAAAAACCTTGCCGCCGAACAGGCGTTCCATGTCGGCGCGGGCCTGGCTTGCGATGTCCTTCAGCTTGGCTCCGCCCTTGCCGATGACAATACCCTTGTGCCCGGGCTTGTCGACCAGTATGCCGGCATGGATGCGGCGCAGTCCGTCCACGGTTTCGAATTTCTCGATTTCGACCAGTGCCGAATACGGCAGCTCCTCGCCCAGCAGCCGGAACAGTTTCTCGCGCAGCAGTTCGGCCGCCAGCGTGCGTTCGCTGGCCGTGGTGATCTCGTCTTCTCCGTACATGGAGTCCTGCTCGGGCAACAGCGGCCGCAGCGCCGCCAGCAGCGCATCGGTTCCCAGGCCTGTTTTTGCCGATACCGGGACGATGGCCGCCGGCTGCGCCAGCGCATGGATTTCCTGCATCAGGGGCAGCAGTTCGTTCTTGTTGCCCACACCGTCGATCTTGTTCAGCGCAACCACGAATGGCGTTTCCGGCCGCAGCAGGGCGAACACCGCCTTGTCCTCCGCTGTCAGTCGCTGCGCCTCCACCACCCAGACCACGGCATCGACATCCGATACGCTGCGGGACACGCTGCGGTTCATCAGGCGGTTCATCGTGCTGCCGTGGTGCGTCTGGAACCCGGGGGTGTCGACGAAAACATATTGCGCGTCAGGACGGGTGACGATCCCGATGATCCGCTGCCGCGTTGTCTGGGGACGCCTGGAGGTGATGCTGATTTTCTGGCCCACCAGGCGGTTGAGCAGCGTCGATTTGCCGACATTCGGCCTGCCGATGATCGCGAGGTGCCCGGCACGGTGCACGGCATCGGTCATTGATTCTCCACCAGGGCCATGGCCTTGCCGGCCGCGTCCTGCTCCGCGGCACGCCTGCTTCCGCCGCGCCCCTCGGTGAGGATGTCGAGTTCAGTGATGGAGCACTGCACTTCGAAGGACTGCGCATGCGCCTGCCCGCGGGTGCCGAGTAGCGTATAAACGGGCAAGGGCAATCCCCTGCCCTGCACAAACTCCTGCAGCCGCGTTTTCGCGTCCTTGCCGCTGACCCCGGGATCGACCGCGGCCAGATTTTCACCAAACAGCCTGCGCACGACCTGCTGCGCAGCCGGGAATCCGCCGTCAATGACCACCGCGCCGATGACCGCCTCGACGGCATCTGCCAGGATGGAGGGACGCGCCGCGCCGCCGCTTTTCACTTCTCCTTCGCCAAGCAGCAATTGTCCGCCCAGTCCGATATTGATGGCTATGCCCTGCAGCGCCTGCTGGTTCACGAGGTTGGCGCGGATGCGCGAGAGTTCGCCTTCGCTGAGCTGCGGGAAACGGTCATAGAGTTCCAGGGCAACCAGGCAGTTGACGACACTGTCGCCGAGGTACTCCAGGCGCTCGTTGTGGTCGGCGCCGAAAGAACGGTGGGTCAGTGCGCGCCGCAGCAGTGCCGGCTCGCGGAAGACGTAACCGATCCTGCCGCTGATCAGGCCGTGATCCACCGCAGGCCAGGAAACCGCGTCATCCGGCCGTCACTGCCGGGACGTCGGCCGGAACTCCATGAACGCGCTGAGATTGCTGAACAGCGGCACGCGCACCGTGTATTCCGCGCTGATCACGATGCCGTCGCCGTCCTTCTCGATCTGCACGTCATCGTAGGTGATCGCCTTGACGTTGTCGACGCCGGCGCGCGCGTTGAATGCGCTGTTGAATTCGCCGCGGGTGGCGTTCTTTATGGAAGGGTCGCTGGCCATCGTGCGGAACATCTTCTGGATGGTGTGGTATTCCATGTACGCCGGCCCGATCTTGAAGCCCAGCAGCAGTGCCGAGATCAGCAGTACCGCAAATACCAGAAAACCGGTGATCGTGATGCCGCGCTGCGAATTCATTGATGCCTCCCGAGTATGTCAGTTGATCGACTGCCCGATGCGTTTCAGGTTGTCGAAATTCCACCAGATCAGAAATGCCCTGCCGACGATGTTGCGCTCCGGCACAAATCCCCAGTAACGGCTGTCGCTGCTGCTGTCCCGGTTGTCCCCCATCAGGAAATAGTGCCCGGCGGGGACTTTGCAGCGGAAACCGGTGTCATTGTACGCACAATTGTCACGGTAGGGAAAGCGCTGGACCCCGCCAAGCTGCACAGGGGGGATGTCGGGCTGCAGCAGCACCGCATGGGCATGCTCGCCCAGCCGCTCCTCGAAACGTTTTGCCGAAACAAAATTGAGACCGCCCTCGACGTAGCTGTAGTCGCCGTCGGGTTTCAGCGGCACTTCCCTGCCATTGATGCTCAGGCGCTTGTCCGCATAGACGATGTCATCCCCGGGCAGCGCCACAACCCGCTTGATGTAATCCAGGGACGGGTTCTCGGGGTACCTGAACACCATCACCTCCCCGCGCTGCGGCTCGCTGACCTCGACCAGCCGCGTGTTGAGCACCGGCAGACGTATGCCGTAGGTGAACTTGTTGACCAGGATGAAATCCCCGACCAGCAGCGTCGGCAGCATCGAACCGGAAGGTATCTTGAACGGCTCAACCAGGAAGGAACGCAGCACAAACACCACCAGGATGACCGGGAAGAAACTCGCCGGGTACTCGATCCACCACGGCTGCTGCATGCCGGCCGCCCGGTGCTTGCGGAAATACAGCACCTCCGCCAGCCAGACGGCGCCGGTGACCAGCAGCAGCACCAGCATGATCAGCGCGAAATTCATGACAGGGTTCCCTATTTGCCGACCTGCAGGATGGCGAGAAATGCCTCCTGCGGGATCTCGACGGTGCCGACCTGTTTCATGCGTTTCTTGCCGGCCTTCTGCTTTTCAAGCAGCTTCTTCTTGCGGGTGATGTCGCCGCCGTAACATTTGGCCAGCACGTTCTTGCGCAGCGCCTTGACCGTCTCGCGCGCGATGATGTGCGCCCCGATCGCCGCCTGGATGGCGATGTCGAACATCTGCCGCGGGATCAGCTTGCGCATCCGCTCCGCGACATCGCGGCCGCGGTACTGGGCGTTGGCGCGATGCACGATCAGCGACAGCGCATCGACCCGCTCGTTGTTGATCAGGATGTCCAGGCGCACCAGGTCGCCGGCGCGGTACTCGATGAAATCGTAGTCCAGCGAGGCGTAACCGCGTGAAACCGATTTCAGGCGGTCGAAGAAATCCATAACCACCTCGTTCAGCGGCAATTCATAAGTCAGCATCACCTGCCGGCCGAGGTACTGCATGTTTTTCTGGACGCCGCGTTTTTCGGTGCACAGCGTCATCACCGGACCGACATAGTCGCTGGGCACCAGGATCGAGGCCTTGATCATCGGCTCGCGGATTTCCTCGATCTGCGACACTTCCGGCAGGCGCGACGGGTTCTCGATCTCGAGCACCGTTCCGTCGCGCAGCGCGACCTCGTAAACCACCGTGGGCGCCGTGGTGATCAGCGACATCCCGTATTCCCGCTCCAGCCGCTCCTGCACGATGTCCATGTGCAGCAGTCCGAGAAAACCGCAACGGAAACCGAAACCCAGCGCCTGGGAAGACTCGGGTTCGAAGCGCAGCGAGGAGTCGTTCAGGTGCAGCTTCTCGAGTGCATCGCGCAGCGCCTCGTATTCGTTCGATTCCACGGGATACAAGCCGGCAAACACCTGCGGCTTGATCTCCTTGAATCCGGGCAGCGGCTCCTTCGCCGGATTGTGCGCGAGTGTCAGCGTGTCGCCGACCTTGGCGGCCTGCAGTTCCTTGATCCCGGCAATGACAAAACCGACCTCTCCCGCGGAAAGGCTTTCGCGGGCCTGCGACTTGGGGGTGAAAACACCGACCTGCTCGCACAGGTAATTGCCGCTGGTCGACATCAGCAGGATGCGGTCCTTGGGTTTCAGCACGCCGTCGACGACCCGCACCAGCATCACCACGCCGACATAATTGTCGAACCAGGAATCGATGATCAGTGCTTTCAGCGGCGCATCCGGATCGCCTTTCGGCGGCGGCATCTGGCTGACCACCGCCTCCAGCACCTCGGCGATGCCTTCACCGGTCTTGGCGCTGACCCTGACCGCGTCCTTTGCGGGGATGCCGATGATGTCTTCGATCTCGGCCGCCACGCGCTCGGGCTCGACCTGGGGCAGGTCCATCTTGTTGAGCACCGGCACCACCTCGACACCCTGCTCGATCGCGGTGTAGCAGTTGGCGACGGTCTGCGCCTCGACACCCTGCGAAGCGTCGACCACCAGCAGCGCGCCCTCGCAGGCCGCCAGCGAACGTGAGACTTCGTAGGAAAAGTCGACATGTCCCGGCGTGTCGATCAGGTTCAGGCGATAGATCTGCCCGTCCTTTGCCTTGTAGGTCAACGCCGCGGTCTGCGCCTTGATGGTGATGCCGCGTTCGCGCTCGAGGTCCATCGAATCGAGCACCTGGGACTCCATTTCACGGTCGGACAGGCCGCCGCAAAGCTGGATGAAACGGTCGGCCAGCGTCGACTTTCCGTGATCAATGTGCGCGATGATGGAGAAATTGCGGATGTGCTGCATCAGTTCCGGCCGCCGGAAAAAACAACAAAAAGGGCACCCCGACTTCCCCGGCGTGCCCAAGTTCGATTCACAAGGTCCCGTATTTTAGCGGAAATTCAGCAAGTATTCAGTAACCGCGGCAACATCCAGATGGTAATGGCAGAGCTCCCGGTCGCCGTGCATCAGCACCGGCACCTGGTCCCCGAAACGCCGCTCCAGCGCGGCATCGTCATCGACATCGATGACCGTGACCAGGAACGGCCGGCCGGCCGGCAGCGCGCGCAGGCCGGCCAGCATGTCGTCACAGAGATGGCACCATGCGCGGCCGTAGAGGGTCAGCTCAAGCGGCGGTGAATCATCCATTCCCGTCGATGCGGAACGGGATGTACAGCGAGTTGCCGCCGCGGCGCACCAGCAGGGCCACGATCCGCCCCTTGTCGAAGCCGCCCATCAGCTGCTGGAACTGCTCGACCGACTTGACATCCTGGTTGTTGATCGCAAGGATCACGTCGCCGCGGCGCAGGCCGGCTTGCGCCGCGGCACCCTGCACGCCGTCAACCAGCACGCCGCCCTCGATTTTCAGTTCCTTGCGCTGCGCATCGCTGAGGTCGGCCAGCGCCATGCCGAACCGGTTGCCTGCCTGCGGTTGCGGCTTGCCGCCCCGTGCCTGGCGCGTCGCGCGATCATCAGACAGCTCGGCCACCACCACCTGCATGTCACGTGCCGCCTTGTTGCGCCAGACCTGGACGGCGATGCTGCTTCCCGGCTTGGTGCCGCCGACGATGCGCGGCAGGTCCTCAGAGGAATTCACCGGCTTGCCGTCAAAACGCAGGATGACATCACCGGCCTCGATGCCGGCCCTTTCCGCCGGACCGCCCTTTTCAACCGAATTGACCAGCGCCCCCTGGGGCTTGGGCAGGCCGAAACCGTCCGCGAGTTCCCGGGTCACCGGCTGGATCACCACGCCGATGCGGCCGCGCGTCACCTTGCCGGTGGTTCGCAGCTGCTGCGCAATGTCATTGGCGACATCAATCGGGATTGCGAAAGACAGCCCCATGAACCCGCCGGTGCGGCTGTAGATCTGCGAATTGATGCCAACCACCTCGCCCCTGAGGTTGAACAGCGGCCCGCCCGAATTGCCCGGATTGACGGCAACGTCGGTCTGGATGAAGGGCACGAAGTTCTCCTGCGGCAGGGAACGTCCCTTGGCGCTGACGATGCCTGCGGTCACCGTGTTCTCGAATCCGAACGGCGAGCCGATGGCAACTACCCATTCCCCGACCTTGAGCCGGTTGGCATCGCCGAAACGGACCGTCGGCAAGCCGCCGGCGTCGATCTTGATCAGGGCGACATCGGTGCGGCGGTCGGTGCCGATGACTTTCGCCTTGAATTCACGCTTGTCGGTGAGCTTGACACTGACTTCATCGGCGCCCTCAACCACATGCGCATTCGTCAGGATGTAACCGTCGGCGCTGATGATGAATCCGGAACCCAGCGACTGCGCCTGGAATCCGCGCGGCCCCTGCTGTCCCGGATTCGGATTGTTCGGCATGAAGCGGCGGAAAAACTCGTAGAACGGGTCGTTCTCGTCGAGTTGCGGCAGCTGCCGCGACAGGGCATTGCGGTTTGCGGACTGCGTGGTGCTGATGTTGACCACGGCCGCCCCCTGTTTCTCCACGAGCTCGGTGAAGTCGGGAAGCTGGGCGGCGGACTGCAGGGGTACAAACAGGCACAGGGCCAGAAAGAAATACCTGAACATGTTCAGCCTTTCCTGGTAACGCAAGGGTCTGGAGAATGAATACGAAAAAGCCGCGCTCAGCGCTGCACCGTGGTGGATGCCCTGGGTTCCAGCGAGCGCGCAAATTGCATCACGGTTTCCGCCGGTGTTTCGCCAAGTATGGTCACGGTATGCCCGGCAACCGGCTGGCTGTAAATGTGCATCGCGCCCTGGTGCCGGAGCGTCTGTTTCCTGTCCGTACGGACCCCGGGCTCGATGAATATGGAAACTGCGGCAAGGCCGTCGGAAAACACCAGGTGCGACGCCGTGCCTTTTTTGCCCACCATGGACCGCCTCAGTTCCATCAGCTTGCGGAAACCCGGCGGCAGGGACTGCACCACCCAGCCGGAATCCCCGCTGTCGCCCGTCGTCAGCGCGGACCGGTCGACACGCCAGTTCTGCCTGGCACTTATCGCCGCATATTTGGACTGCACCAGCTCACGGCGGAAGGAGCCGCCGATATCCAGCGTCGAGAACGCAAATGCCTCCAGCGTCTCGTTCTTGTCGTTCAGGGTGCGCGCCTGCAGGGGCAGTCCCGTGTTGAGTTCGGCGCAGAAGCGCCGGGTGTAGCGCAGCGTGTCGGCCGGAACCAGGGTCACCCACTGGCACTGCAAGCCGGCAACCCGGTCGAGCCCGCCTTTCACGACGCTGTAATGCTGGACGATTTCCTGGATCTGTTCGACACGGATCGGAAACTGGCGGGAGCCGCGGGGATCGACCAGCACGACCTTGCTGCCCGGGATGTAGCAGGTCACCTGGTCATTGTTGCGTATGATTTCACGCGCCGGGCCATCCAGCGTTTCCAGGCGCTCCAATACCCCACCGGAGGGATTGACGAAATGGGCGATGCTGGAGGTTTCAACCTGCTTGCCATGCTGGAACATGAATGTTCCGGTGTAATTCACCTTCCGGCCCGCTTCGGCCATCTTCTCGAGCATGGCCAGGGCTTCGCGTGATTCTCCGTTTGCCGCTACGGCCCCCGGCGCAAAACCAAGAACAAGGATCCACCAGAATTTCATGGGGGTGTTACCGGTCGGCGGAGGGCGCTATCGAAATGGTGCGGATGTAGGGCGCCACACCCTGCAGGCTGGTACTCGGCGATATGCCCTGGTGGGCAAGCAGATATTCGTTCATCTGGCCGTCATTGGGCACGCTGACCAGCGGCGGCTCGGCCTGAATCGCGGCAGGAACCGTGGCGCGCGCAATTTCCGCCGGCGGATTCGCGATATTGCTTGAGGAGAAAGCCATCCAGCCGACCACCGCAACTGCGGAAACCGATGCCGCGGCGGACAAGGCAAAAGCGAGGGGTTTGCCGGCCCTGCGGGTCCGTGCAGGCGCCAGGACCGTCGGCTCCCGGGACAGCGCCTCGGAAACACGCCGGGAAACGTCAACACCGCGGACCGCCTCGCCCCGCATGACATCACCGATCAGGTGATACGTGTCCCAGGATTCCCGCGCCTCCGCAGTATCCCCGAGACGCAGCAGCGCCTGGTGCGCTTCCTGCCCGCCCGCTTCGCCGTCCATCAACGCCGATACATGTTCCATCTCACCATCTCCTGTCCTTGCCCGTGCCAAGCAAGGGCCGCAATTTCTCCGCCACCGCCTCGCGCGCCCGGAATATCCGGGAGCGCACCGTACCTACCGGACACTGCATCACCGCCGCAATTTCCTCATAACTCAGCCCCTCGATTTCACGGAGGGTAATCGCCGTTCTCAACTCCTCAGGCAACTCCTGCAGGGTTTGGTTCACTGTGTCACCCACCTGCCGGCTCATCATCTGGTTTTCCGGGGTGTTCAGGTCCCGCAACTGCTCGCCGGCCTCCACCCCTTCCGCCTCCTCGGCATCGAGTTCGGTGCTGGTCGGCGCCCGCCGCCCCATCGCCACCAGATGGTTTTTCGCCGTATTGATGCCGATGCGGTACAGCCACGTGTAAAAGGCGCTGTCGCCGCGGAAACCCGGCAAAGCCCGGTACGCCTTGATGAACGCCTCCTGCGTCACATCCTCGACCTCGCTGGGATCCCGGATAAACCGCGACAGCAGCCGGCCCAGCTTGCGCTGGTATTTGCTCACCAGCAGGTCAAATGCGCGCTTGTCACCCTGCTGCACGCGCTCCACCAGCTGCTGATCGACTTCGCGATCGCTCATTATTATCCGGTCCCCGATACTGCAGTCCTGCGCCCGGCCGGCAAAATCGCCGCCCTGACAGGCGCCGCAGTATAACTGCCTGAACGGCTGCATGAAACATCCGCTCCAAGCGTCGTCTGCAGTGACCAGCGGCAGGTATTTAAGTTCAAGCCGGAGACGAAAAAGCAGCCGTTGCATTCCAACATGTGACCATCCGGATGGCCGGTTTGCTCCGGATTTTCACCGTCCTCCGCACTCCGGACGCAGACGCCGTTCGCACAGGCGCAGCCCCCACTCGATCAGCAAGGCAAGAGCTGCCGCAGGCAGGGCGCCGGACAGCATCACCACGTGATCATTGACGGCCAGCCCGGCGACAATGCGCTCGCCGTAACCTCCGGCGCCGACAAAGGCCGCGATCGTCGCGGTACCGACGTTGATGACTGCCGCAGTCCTGATGCCCGCCAGCACGCCGGGAACCGCCAGCGGCAATTCGACCAGCCACATCAGCTGCCCGCCGCTCATGCCCAGTGCCCGCCCGGCATCGCGCATCCGGTCACCGACGCCGGCCAGTGCCACCTCCGTGCCGCGAATGACCGGCAACAGCGCATAAAGCGACAGCGCAAGCACCGCAGGCAACGCACCTATGCGGTCCAGCAGCGCAATCAGGAACGCCAGCAGGGCCAGGCTCGGCACCGTCTGCAGCACCCCGGCTGCAGCCAGGATCCAGCGTCCCGCCCGGGGCACGCGCTGCGCCAGGATGCCCAGCGGGATGCCCGCTGCAATGCTGAGCAGCAGCGAGGCCGCCACCAGCCGCAGATGTTCCAGGGTCAGGCGCAGCAGGTCGGGAGCAAACACCGCGCCCGCCAGCGACCGCTGCCCCGCTGCCGTCACCGGCGGGCGCTTTTCCAGCCAGTCCCGCGCCACCTCCGGAAAAGCCTTGCGCTCCAGTTCGACGGCGGCATTCATTTCCAGCATCGCAGCCGCCGAAATCGTGCCGTGGAGCTTTTCTATCGCAGCCCAGGCCACCGGATGCCGCGATGGCAGGTCCAGCCGGTACACCAGCACAGCCTCGTACTCCGGAAAAAAGCGCTGATCGTCCTCCAGCACGCGCAGACCCAGCCGCCGGGTCTGCGGGTCCGTGGTGTAAACATCGACCACGTCGATTTCCCCCCTTGCCAGCGCGGCATAGGCAAGGCCATGTTCCAGGCCCCGGACCGCCAGGCCGCCAATCTCGTAGGTCTCGCTCAGCGCAGGCCAGCCATCCCGCCGGTTGAGAAATTCGGGAGACAGCCCGAGGCGCGCATCAAGAAAATTCCGGAGGTCGGAAACCCGCCGGATGCCGCGTGCTGCCGCATCCGGCTCCCGCATTGCCAGTGCATAGGAATTGCTGAAACCGGGAAACACGCCGGCGGCGAGACCGTGCGCGGAGAGCTGCCGGTTGAGCTCCTCCAGCAGCGGCACCCCCGGCAAGCGCAGCAGTTCGAGCGCGATGGTGCCGGTGTAATCCGGATAGACATCGATGGCGCCGCTTTTGAGTGCGGCAAACAGGATCGCCGTGTTGCCGAGCCCCGGCCTGTGCTCCGCTTTTGCGCCGGACGCAGCTGCGGTCTGCGCGATCACTTCACCCAGCACATAGGATTCGGTGAAACGTTTGGAGCCGACCTTCAGCACATCGCCGGCGGCTGCAGCGGATGCCGCGAGCAGGAGGACGGCGAAAAAAAGCGGATGACCCTGCCGCAGAAACGCAACGGCGAGGCCGCATGCAGCGCAGTGTCGGTGTCGTTTCATCGCGCGAAAATGGTAGCATGCAGGCACCATGGCGCCGCAGGAGAATCACGCTCCTGCGCCGCCATTCCCGTCAGAGTCCGTCAAAGGTAAAACCGCAAAATCATGACCGCCCGACCCGCTGATCTTGAATCATTCTGGATGCCCTTTACCGCCAACCGCGCCTTCAAGCAGTCGCCGCGCATGCTGGTCGCCGCCAAGGACATGCACTACACCACCGATGACGGCCGCCAGCTGCTCGACGGCACTGCCGGGCTGTGGTGCGTCAATGCCGGCCATTGCCGGCCGAAAATCGTCGAGGCCGTGCAAAAACAGGTCGCAACGATGGATTACAGCCCCGCCTTCCAGCTGGGCCATCCGGACGCATTCCGCGTCGCCGAACGGCTGGCGGCACTGGCACCTGGCGACCTTGACCATGTTTTCTACTGCAACTCCGGCTCCGAGGGCGTCGATACCGCGCTGAAGATCGCGCTGGCCTACCACCGTGCCCGCGGCGAAGGCCAGCGCAATGTGCTCATCGGCCGCGAACGCGGCTACCACGGCGCCGGTTTCGGCGGCATTTCGGTCGGCGGCATTCCGGCCAACCGCAAGGCTTTCGGCAACATGCTGTTCCGGGTCGACCATCTTGCGCACACCCACAACCTCAAGGAAAACGCCTTCAGCCGCGGCCAGCCGGCCTGGGGTGCGCATCTGGCGGACGAACTCGAGCAGCGCATCATTCCGCTGCACGACGCAGGCAACATCGCCGCGGTCATCGTTGAACCGCTGGCCGGATCCACCGGTGTTCTGGTGCCGCCGAAGGGTTACCTTGAGCGCCTGCGCCAGATCTGCGACAAGTACGGCCTGCTGCTGATATTCGATGAGGTCATCACCGGTTTCGGCCGCACCGGCCCCTGCTTCGGCGCAGACGCGGTCGGCGTGGTGCCGGACATGATGATCGTCGCCAAGGGACTGACCAATGGCACGGTGCCGATGGGCGCGGTGATCACCCGCCGCGGCATCTACGACGCGGTGGTCAACAACGCTCCGCCGGGCACGATCGAACTGTTCCACGGCTACACCTACTCCGGACATCCGCTGGCCACCGCCGCCGCGCTGGCCAGCCTTGACACTTTCGAGGAGGAAGGACTGTTCCAGCGCGCACAGGAACTGGCACCCTACTTCGAGGAGGCCGTGCAGTCGCTGCGCGAACTCCCGTATGTCATCGACGTGCGCAACATGGGCCTGGTCGCGGGCATCGAGCTCGAGCCGCGGCCCGGTGCACCGACTGCGCGCGCCTTCGAGACCTTCCTCAAGTGTTACGAAAAAGGCGCACTGATCCGCACCACCGGCGACATCATCGCGCTGTCACCGCCGCTGATCATCAGCAAGGCCCAGATCGACGAACTGGTCGGCAAGCTGGGGGATGCACTGCGGGAGGTCGGGCGCCAGCAGTGACGGCGATGGCCGGCATGATCGTTTCGCTGAATTTCTACTATGCCCGTCCCGGCAATGCGGATGCGGTACTGCGCCAGCGCATCAGGGCCTGCGACGTTCGTGCAAGCCTGGGTTTGCCGCGAGGACAGGTCTGCGCAAAAATCGAAGGTGGCGATGGCTGGCCCGACACGCTGTGGCGCCTCGATTTTCCGGACATGGCCGCCCAGGATGCCGACATGGCGGCGCGCGCGGCCAGTCCGGAATTCGAAGCCATCCGTGTCGGCATGCGCCAGCTCTACCGGCGTTTCGAGCGCCCCCTCTATGCCGGCAACGCGGATGGCGACGGCATGTTCCGGCGCGGAGACCTGCAGACCTGGTCCGGCATCTTCTGCACGGATTCGGTACGCCCCGCCGTACTGGAGAAGCTTTCAGGCGCAGGCATCAGTGCCCTGAAATATCAGTCGGGCGGAAGGGATCTGCCGCAATTCATCGCCTGCGGAGACCTGAAGCTGGATATGGCGGGATTGACGGCCCTGGGGGCACGCATCGAACGCAGTCTCTGGCGCCTTGAAGACCCTGGCCGGGATTAAAAAGTTTTTTATAATCAATAAGTTATATATTACAAACTAAGCCCTGAGCGCAGCCAGGCAGCGATTAAGCCACTGCGCCGTCAGCTTTTCCTGGGTCGAGTTCTGTTTCAGCCGCTGGTCGAGCGCCTTCCAGTCGACACAATCCAGTGGCTGATCCTGGTTGAAGCAGGAAAACACATAACTCGTCCTGCCGGTCTGCGGGTCGACATGCGGCTGCAGACACTGCGCGCAGACCTCCTTCATCATGCACTGCATCGGCGAGTTGATCGAGCCGATCGCATGGTGCTGCGCTTTCAGGTAAGGCTTCAGCACCTCGTGCCGCGCCCGCGCAACCGCCGCCATCATCTTGTCGGAACCGATGGCGATGATGCGGTCGGCGTCCTTGAAGGGTATGGCCTGCGTGCCGAGTTCGCCCGACGCATAGGCCAGCATCGCCTGCACGATATTGCCGGTGAAACTGCGATCGCCGGGACGCGATGGCGTGAAGCCGGGTTTTTCATCGCAGCACCAGATGATGACATCGCTCGCCGCTTCGATGTTTTCGACGTGATAACGATCGGCCATGCCCTTGTAACCGGCGAAATAAAGCACCCGGCAGCCGGCCTTGCGCATCGCCTGCCCGATCGAGAACAGCACCGCATTGCCGAGCCCGCCACCCGCCAGCACCACGGTTTCGCCCGACGGAATCTCGGTGGGTGCTCCGGTGGGGCCCATCAGGATCACCGGTTCGCCGGGCTTCAGCTCGGCGCAAAGGTCACTGGAACCGCCCATCTCGAGCACGATGGTCGACAGCAGGCCGCGCCCGGGATCGGTCCATGCGCCGGTCAGCGCCAGGCCCTCCATCGCCAGGGTGCTGCCGCAACTCTGCGGCGCGCGCGACTCGAAATTCTGCAGCCGGTAGAACTGTCCGGGCCGGAAACGCCGCGCCGCCAGCGGCGCATGCAGGATCACCTCGACGATGGTCGGCGTCAGCCGCTTCACTTCATGCACCGTGGCCCGCAGCTCGCGCTGCAGCGCGCCGAGGAAAACCATGTCATCGACTGCGGCCGCAGGGCTGATCCGGCCAAGCACGCTGCTGACCACCGGGTAACCCTGCTTGGCACTGCCGATGGCCTTGACCACGTTGCCGAAGAACGAGGGATGCACGTCGCCGAAATAGCTGATGCAGCGGCCGTCGGCGCGTTTCGCCAGCAGCACGTTGACCGTTTCCGGCTTGGAAATCGATTTCTCCGCCGCCACCGGATGGCCGTCGGCATCGACGGCACGGAAATAGCGGCCGTCAAGCACAAAAGTGTCCGCATCTTCCCGTGCCAGCACGGTATTGGGCTGGGTGCCGGCGGCAATCAGGATCGCCCGCGCCGGCAGCGTCACCTGCCCCGCATCCTGCCAGCTGCCGTCCTCACCCTTCGCCTGCACGGCAAGCTTCAGCGCGCTGGCATGGCCGTACTGGTCGGTCTCGATGGCCAGCGGCGTCAGGCATTCGGCGAAGGTGATGCCTTCCTCCAGCGCCTTGTGCACTTCCTCGTGGTTCAGCGTGTAGGACGGGCTGTCGACCATCCGCTTGCGATAGGCCAGCGTGGCGCCGCCCCAGGACTGCAGCAGTTGCAGGATGCGCGGTTCGCGCCCCTCCTGCGCCGCCGCGGCGCGCTCGGCGCGGATCGCCTGCGCATGGGCGATGAATTCGCAGGCGATTTTGCGCTCCTCCCCACTCCATGCCTTCTGCACGGCTTCCTCGCCCCGCTCCCGGACCAGGGTTTCGTGGCGGAGCAGGAATTTTTCGACCTGCAACGGATAGTAGGCCAGCGATTCGGTGGCGGTGTCGATCGCGGTAAGGCCGCCGCCGATAACCACCACCGGCAGCCGCAGCTGCATGTTGGCAATCGAGTCGGCCTTCGCCGCGCCGGTCAGCTGCAGCGCCATCAGGAAGTCCGATGCGGTGCGCACGCCACGGGCCAGCCCGTTGGGCATGTCCAGCACCGTCGGGCGGCCGGCACCAATCGCCAGTGCGACGTGGTCGAAGCCCAGTGCGAAAGCGTCTTCCGCGGTGACCGTGCCGCCGAAACGCACGCCGCCGAACAGCGCAAACTGCGCACGGCGCTCGAGCAGCAGGCGGATGATTTTCAGGAAATTCTTGTCCCAGCGCACGGTGATGCCGTATTCGGCGACACCGCCGAAGCCGGCCATCGCCCGTTCGTCGAGCGACTCATACAATTCATGCACATCCCTGACCGGCTTGAACGGCACCCGCCCGCCTGCCGCATCGACACCCGACAGCTCCGGCGGCAAGGGTTCGATTTTCAGGCCGTCGATGCCGACCACCGTGTGACCGTCATTCATCAGGAAATGCGACAGCGAGAACCCCGCCGGCCCCATGCCCACCACCAGCACGCGTTTTCCGGTCGGCGCTTTCGGCAGCGGATTGCGCAGGTTCAGCGGATTCCAGCGTGTCAGCAGGCTGTAGATCTCGAAGCCCCAGGGCAGTTCTAGCACATCCTTCAGCGTCCGCGTCTCCGCCTGCGGAATGTTGACCGGCTCCTGCTTCTGGTAGATGCAGGCCTTCATGCAGTCGTTGCAGATGCGGTGTCCGGTTGCCGCGACCATCGGGTTGTCGACGGCGATGATCGCCAGCGCGCCGATCACCAGCCCTTCAGTCTTGGCCTTGTGGAACTCTGAAATTTTCTCTTCCAGCGGACAGCCGGCCAGCGTGATGCCGAAAGGCGATTTTTTGAAGGATGCCGCACCGCGGCCGCTGGCCCCCTTCTCCCGCAGGCCCTTGGAACAGGAATCCTTGCCCTGCTCGTGGCACCAGATGCAGTAATTGGCTTCGTCAAGCGCGCCGGCAAGGTCGGTGCCGCGATCGGTCAGCCTGAACCCCTCGCGCAGCCGCAGCTTCGACACGTCGAAGCGGTGTTCGGTGTAACCCCTGCCGGCATCGGTCTGTACCGGCACCAGGTTCTGCACATCAAGCTTGTGCGGGGCCTTGAACAGCACACCGGCATGGTGTCGGGCACGGCCGGCTCCGGTATGCGCGGCCCAGGCGGCGTACTGCAGCGCCAGGTCCAGCGCCCCGGCATGCGCCTGTTCGTCCTGTTGCCACAGCTCGACGTGGCGGGCAAAGGCGAGTTCGGTCAGGTCCTCGCCGAACAGCGCGGCCAGTTTTGCACCCACCGCATCCCCGTCCATTGCCGCGGCTGCTTCGGACTTGTATTTGTGCATGGCCTTGCGCTGCACGAACAGGCGCTTGACCCGGTAGAGGGGCGCCAGTTCCTGGTGGCGTGACGACAGCGCGCGGACTTCGGCCTCGATGCCGAAGAACCGGGCGATGAAGTCATCCAGATGCGGGGCCAGCGCCAGCAGCAGCTCCGACTCCGCCTTGGCCTCAAGCGGGTTTGCCGCCCGGCGCGCCGCCAGCAGCTGCGCATGCAGCGCCGCGTCCGCCTCCGCAAGACCGTCGATGAACGCCTGGTCCAGCCGCAGCAGACCGTCGCGTGTATACAGGTCCGCGAAGGAAAAGCCGGCGCGGAGGAAAATATCCGTGGTTTGATTCAAGGTTTTCCGGGAATTGGGCAAAGCGGAAATTATATCAACCGGGGTGTCCATCGCATGAATCCAGTGGTTATTTGCTTAGCTTTTCCGGCACTATCGCGCGCACGCTTTTCCCGCGCATGCGGCGTGCAATAATGCCAGTGACAGCGGCGGCCTGCCCTCAATCCAATGAGCACAAACCAACGCAAAATGCTGGTCTGGATACTTTTGTCCGTACTCGCGGCATCGCTGAGTTACGCGGCGTTCCGCGGCTACTTCAGCGCGGAGCTGCTGCTGGGATTCGCCAACAGCTTCTCCTGCTGACGCCTGCTCCGCCCCCATCACCGGCTCAATTGCCAGGCGCCGCCAACGAGCGCAGATAAGCCAGGGGATAAATCCCGCGCTGGTGGCCGTCGTTGAAGACCAGCTGCAGCATGCTCCCTCCCAGCGCCTCGATACTGACGATGCGTGTGCCGTCCCCGGCGCGGACCGGCCGCCCCCTGCGCATCTCCGCCGTGCAATGGGCGCAGCGGCAGGATTCGCGCAGCACCCGGTGGGCGAGGATGCCCGTGACACCATCGGACCAGGCGATTTCAAGCATGCCGGTGGCGTGATGGTTGCAGACCTCCAGGGCGTGCGGCGGTTCCGGCATGTCCTTTCTCATTTCAGACAACCTTCTCCACGCCCTGCGGGCCGACTTCCATGCCGAAACCCGACAGGCCGCCGTCCTTCAGCTCCGATCCCATCGCAGCCAGCGACTCTTCGCGAATCAGCGCCTTCAGCTGCTGCACCAGCCCGATGAACTCCGGTGTGTAGGTCATCTCCGGCTTGCGCGGGCGCGGCAGCGGCACCGTGATTTCGGCCTTGATGCGGCCCGGCCGTGCCGTCATGACATAGATCTTGTCCGACAGGAAAATCGATTCTTCGATGTCGTGGGTGACGAACAGCACCGAGATGCGGAACTGCTGCCACATGTTGGTGAGGATTTCCTGCATCACCACCCGGGTCTGCGCGTCCAGCGCACCGAAAGGCTCGTCCATCAGCAGCACCTGCGGGCTGGTGGCCAGCGCGCGCACGATGCCGACCCGCTGCTTCATGCCGCCCGAAAGCTGGTCCGGGTAGTGGTTTTCAAAGGCCAGCAAACCCGCGAGGCCCAGCAGCGTGCGCGCCTGCGGCACCCTTTGCGCCGCGGGTATGCCTTTCATCTTCAGGCCGAATTCGACATTCCTGCGCACCGACAGCCACGGAAACAGCGAGTATTGCTGGAATACCACGCCGCGGTCCGATCCCGGCCCCTTGATGGCGGCGCCATCAACCAGCGCGTTGCCCGAGGTCGGGTTGACGAAACCCGCGACAATATTGAGCAGCGTCGACTTTCCGCAGCCCGATGGGCCGATCAGCGAAACGAATTCCCCGGGCTTGACGTCCATGGTTGCGGAACTTACTGCCTGCAGTGTGTTGCCTCCCGAATTGAAGATGACACCCAGATCGCTGATGCTGATTGCACCCCTCAATTGTTCGCTCATTTCTTGCCTCCGCCGCCGTAAGATGACCAGGGCATCAGCATCCGGCCGACGACCTGGATGACTCCGCTGCATACCAGCCCGAGCACGCCGATGGTGATCATGCCGAGTCCGATTTCAGCGTAGCTCACCAGCGAGTAGGCCTCCCAGGTGAAATAGCCGACGCCGAATTGCCCGGAAATCATTTCGGCCGCGATCAGCGATACCCAGGCAACCCCCATCCCCACCGAAAATCCGGTGAACATGTGCGGCATTGCACCGGGCAGAATGACGTTGGTAAACAGCCGGAACTCGTTGGCACCGAGGCAACGTGCGGCGCGGATCAGCACCGGATCGATCGAATGCACGCCATGGACCGTATTGAGCAGTATCGGAAAAAACGATCCGAGGAAGGTGATGAACACGATGCTGACCTCGTTGGTCGGCCACAGCATGATTGCCATCGGCACCCATGCAATCGCCGGTATCGGGCGCAATACCTCGCAGATCGGAAACAGCAGATCACGCGCGACACGGTAGCGGCCGATCAGCAGTCCGAGGGCAGAGCCGAGAACAACCGCAATGCAGAAACCGATCAGGATGCGGCGCACGCTGATGCCGATGTGGTAGAGAAACCTTCCGGATTCGTTGACTTCGGCAATTTTCCGGAACACTTCTAGCGGTGTGGGCACGTTGGTGAAGCGGATATAAAGCTCCACCTTGTAGCGGGTGCCGAGGTACCAAACTCCGAGCAGGATTGCGATCGAGATTGCCCAAAGGATCATGCTCACCCCGTTGTCGTGCACCCAGCGCAAGGCAGGGTGCACGATCTGCAGGCGCACTTCGGGTACAGGGGCTGCCGCTTTCACCGCGACGGCCTGGACGCCATCCCGGCTTTCAGCAGCGGGCTCTTCCCTGCGCAAAGCCTGTACCGTACTCATTTACAGCCTCACTTCACAACCGGTGCTGCCGCGAGCGCTTCGGTATAGCTCGCAAGCTTTCCGCCGCTCTTGGCAACATGCGCCTCGGCATCCTTCTTCAGCAGGAAAGGCACGATCTGCGGTTTCTTCGGATCGCCGGCATTCAGCGCATAAAAGGCCTTGTCGGCGAACATCTTGATCCCCAACGAACGGTCAAAGACATACACAACGCCGATTTTCCTGCCTTCCGCTTCGTACTTCCTGACGCCGGACAGCGTGCATACCGTGGAGCTGAAAGGGATGATGTCACCGCCAGCCAGCCAGACCTGCCCTGCTTCACGCGGCTGCCTGATCGGCGCGTTGCAAAGCGCGTCTTTGCCGGTGATTTCGTATCCCGAGAACGACGCTTTCTGCTTGTCATAGTCGAGTTTCAGCTCCTTGAAGGCCTGGCGCAGGTAGCTTTCGTTGACCCAGGCCTGTGCATCGAACTCCTTGACCCGGCCCATTTTCTGCAATACGCCGTGGACAATGCCGATCGTTTCCACCCATTTCGGCTTGATGGTCGGATCCAGGGTGTGTGCTCCGCTGGGCCCGAGGAACATGTAGGCGACTTCCTTCTCGATCTTGGTCCACTCCTCGATTTTTTCCATGGCCAGCTTCGGGTTCTTGCGCACCCAGTCGTTGGCTTCCATCAGGGCCTTGATGTAGGCGACCACGATTTCGGGGTATTTTTCGCCAAAATCCTTGCGGATGACCACGCCGTGGAAGGTCGGGATCTTGGTCTCGGCGCCGTCGAAGATCTTGCGCGCGAATCCGCGGAACGGCAGCAGTTCGGCGAATGGCACAAAATCGCCATGGCCGTCGATGCGCTTCTCCTGCAGGTTGGTGGTGCCGACCTCGGGGGACTGGCTGACCAGATTCCAGAAGTTCTCCGGCCATCCGCGTGCCTGCATGGCCTGGAGCATCATGCCGTGCGCGGCGGAACCAAACGGCACCGACACCAGCTTGCCCTTGAGGTCGGACAGCTCGAAATACGGCGAGTCCTTGTGCACCACGACACCGTTGCCGGCACCGAACTGGTTGTAGGCGATGATCGCCACCAGCTGGGTCTCGTTTTTTGTCGCCTGCCCGGTGGCACCGGCCACCAGCAGCGGGTAGTCGCCCATCATGCCGATGTGGATCTTGTCCGCCATCATGCCGTTGGTGATGGGCGGGCCCGAGGTTGCGTTCTGCCAGTCGAACTCGTATTTGACGCCGGCGTATTTACCCGTTTTCGGCAGGTGTTTCTCGAAAAGTTTGAGCTCCTTGATGACGATTCCGCCGGTCACCGTGTTGGTTGTCGTGTTCTGGGTGCCTATTCCGATCTTGATCGTGGTCTGCGCCTGCGCCACGCCCGCAACAAGGCACAACACCGGCAAGGCCATGCCCAAAGTCCTGCAAATGCCCCCGAAAACCGTTTTGACTGCCCCTGCATCCGCTTTGATTCCGCTCATGGCTGCTCCCCGGAAATTAGATTGACGATCAGGCAAAACCGACTGCACCCTGCATGCCTCCTCCGGCGACGCGTGTTCTGTGTTTCCGCGTCATGTCCTACGCTTCCCTCAATTCGGCAACCTTGCCGCTCACGCCGGCCCAGGCCTCCGCCGTCGGCAGCGGCTCCGTCCGGTCGGTGATCACCGGCCACACCGCCGCATAACGGGCGTTCAGCTCGATGAAATGTTCCTGTCCCGGCGGCACCTCGGATGCCTCGCAGATCGCATTGACCGGGCATTCGTCGACGCACAGCGTGCAGTCGATGCAGCCTTCCGGATTGATCACCAGGAAATTCGGCCCCTGGTGAAAGCAGTCGACCGGACAGACTTCCACGCAATCCGTGTAGCGGCAGTTGACGCAGGGTTCGGTGACGACGTAAGCCATGGCCACTCCTCAGCGCTGCTGGTTGCTGATCTGGATCTGCTTCAGCGCGAGCTGCGCCAGCTTGCGCACATCGGGATCTGGATCCTTCAGCGCATCCTCGAGCAGCGGAATCGCCCTCGGATCTCCGATCTCGCCCAGCGCAATCGCGGCTTCCTTGCGCAGGTTGCTGATTTCGTGTTTCAGAGCGGCACTCAACACCTCCAGGGCCGAAACGGCCTTCAGCCGTCCCAGGCTGCGCGCCGCGCGCACCCTGACCTGCCAGTAACGGTCAGCCATCACCGTGATCAGGTGATCCACCGCGCCTGAAAGCTTGAGTTTTCCCAGGGTGCCGGCAGCCTCTTCCCGCACCTGCCACGAGGTATCGCTCAGCGCATGGGTCAGCGCCGGCAGGACTTCGACATCCGTGGCAAAACCCAGGGCCCCCACGGCGATGCGCCGCACCTCCGGATCGGGATCATTCATCGCGACCCGGGTCAGCGGCCCGAGGGATCCGGCATGTTTCAGGTAACCGAGCACGCCGGTGGCTTCACGCCGCACCTGCGGCGACGGATGGTCCAGGCTGGCCAGCGCCGGCGCCAGGCTGTCGGGCACACGCAAGGGCCGCAGCGCGCGAAACACCGCCGCCAGCACGAACGGATCGGCATCACCGGCCGCTTTCAGCAAAATGCCGCCGTTGCTGCTGTCCTTCAATTCAGACAGGGTTTCAGCGGCAGCGCGGCGCGTCTCCTCCACCGGGTCATGCAGCAGGCCAATCAGCGCGGTCACCACCTCGGGCTCCTCGAATCCCTCGACTGCCTTTGCCGCTTCGGCACGCACCAGCGCATCGCCGTCCGCCAGCGCCTTCAGCAGCAGCGGCAGAATGTCGTCTTCATCGCAGTACGGCAGCTCCATCACGGCAATGCGGCGCACTTCGGCGTCGGCATCACCCAGGCGCGCGATCAGGTCGCCGGGCGCGGCATCTGCGGTTTGCATGGAAGTCATGGCTCGCCTCGCTTCAGCGCAGAAGGTAGGGAATGTCGACGTGCACCGCGCCTGTCGGGCAGTCCTTCTCGCAGGGCATGCAGTACCAGCATTCGTCGTATTTCATGTAGGCCTTGCCCTTCAGCATGTCGATCGCCAACAGGTCGAGCGGGCAGACATCGACACAGACGGTGCATCCCTTGTGCGCGATGCATTTCTCCTCATCGACGGTAACCGGGACACGGGTGCGTTGCACGGCATAAGTCATTGCGGTTCCCTTCAGACGGTGGAGGCCTCCTTGACGACGCGGAGCCGCTGGTAGGCGGTTTTTTCCTCGTCATCAAGGGGCAGGATGTACGGCTCGACGGGGCGCTTGATGCTTTCCATTTTTCCGTCGGCGGATTTGCGCAGGTGGCAGTGGGTGAACCACTCGGCATCGTTGCGCTCGGGGAAATCGGCGCGGTAGTGATAAAGCCCCCATCGGCTCTCGGTGCGGAACAGCGATGCACGCGCGGCCATGTTGGCGCAGTCATGGATGTGCTGCACCTCCATCGCCCGCATCAGTTCATGCGGGTCGGCGGCGCTCAATTGCCGGATGTCCTCGCCGATCTCGGCAAACCGCTCAAGGCCCAGTTCCATTTTCCGCGTCGCCTTGGGCGGCTGCAGGTAGTCGTTGACCATGCGCCGCAGCTTGTATTCGAGCTGGTTCGGCGGAATCCCGTCGGCGCATTGCAGCGGCGCCATCACCCGCGCATGTTCCGCCGCGATCTGTGCATCATCAACCTCGCCTGCCGTGGTCTCCGCGCAATAAACGGCCGCATTTTCGCCGGCGAACCAGCCGTAGGTGAAAGCTCCCAGCATGTAGTTGTGCGGCACGCTGGCCATGTCTCCGGCGGCGTAGAGGCCGGGCACCGTCGTCTCGGCCTTTTCGTTGACCCAAACACCGGAGGCGCTGTGGCCGCTGCAGAAACCGATCTCGGATATGTGCATCTCGATCATCTTGCTGCGGTAGTTGGTGCCGCGGCCGTCATGGAAACGGCCGCGGCTGGGCCTTTCGTTGGTATGCAGGATGACTTCGATGTTCGATATCGTCTCTTCGGCGAGATGGTCGAGTTTCAGGAACACCGGCCCCTTGCCGCTTTCCAGCTCGTTGTAGAACTCCCACATCATCTGGCCGCTCCAGTAGTCGCACTCGATGAAGCGTTCGCCGTGGGCGTTGGCGGTGTAGCCGCCGAAGGGACCCGTCACGTAGGCGCAGGCCGGGCCGTTGTAGTCCTTGATCAGCGGATTGATCTGGAAACACTCGAGGTTCGCCAGCTCCGCACCGGCGTGATAGGCCATCGCGTAACCGTCCCCGGCATTGGTCGGATTTTCGTAGGTGCCGAACAGGTAACCCGAAGTCGGCAGGCCGATACGGCCGGCGGCGCCGCAACAGAGGATCACCGCCTTGGCGCGGATCACCGTGAACTGTCCGGTGCGGCAGTCGAAACCCATCAGTCCCGCGGCACGCCCCTGCCTGTCGGTCAGCACACGGGTCGCCACCACGCGGTTCACGACCTCCACCCGGGTGCGCTTCAGCTGGCGGTAGAGGATCTTTTTCATGTGATGCCCCTCGGGCATCGGCAGCACATAACTGCCGAGATGGTGCACCTTCCGTACCGCGTAATCGCCGGTCTCGTCCTTCTCGAACTTCACCCCCCAGCGGTCAAGTTCCTCGATCGTGCGATAGCTGTTGGTCGCGTAGGCGTATACCGTCTTCTGGTTGACGATACCGTCGTTGGCGATGGTGATTTCCTTGGTGTACTGCTCGGGCGTGGCGTGCCCGGGAAGCACTGCGTTGTTGAGCCCGTCCATGCCCATCGAGATGGCACCGCTGCGCTTGACGTTGGCCTTCTCCAGCAGCATCACCCGCAGCTTCGGATTTTTCTCCTTGGCCTTGACTGCCGCCATCGGCCCCGCCGTACCGCCACCGACAACCAGCACGTCGGTTTCCATGATGATCGGTTCTGGAATATTCACCTTGCTCTCCGGTTCGTCCCGCACCGCCTCAACCTTCCCCCTTCAGGAGAACAGCCGGTTGCGGCCTCATGACCGTCATAGAGCAACCGCCATGCCACGATACAAGCGCTGCCGCCGATGAGTCGCCGCAGACGCGTGACGCCGGAAACCTGAGGGATGACTTGTATTAATCCGGTCGCGCCATCGGAGTGCGGGGCCGCAATGACGTGCACTGCACCGGCGCAGGCAGGCGGATCAGAAGGGACGCCGCCTCAGTTCGACCTTGTACTGGTACGAATCACCGCGGCAATAGAGGTGTTCGTAATCGACCGGGCGGTCGAAATTGCTGTAGGTCAGGCGTGCCAGGCGCAGCACCGGTGCACCCGGCTCGACGGCAAGATCGGCGGCAAATTCCTCCGGACAGGGCTGCGCCTCGATCCACAGCCGCGAGCGGCCGAGGCCGATACCCCGGGCCTCGAGCAGCGGAAAGATGTCCTGGTTGAGGTCCTGGCTCCGCAGCCGCTCGCCGATGTCCGGCGGGAAATAACTGAGATCGACGGATACCGGACGGGTATTCAGGCAGCGAATGCGCTTGACCTCGAACACGGGGTCGCCCCGTTTCAGGTTCAGTGCCGCGGCGATTTCCCGCGTCGCCGCCGCATCGCCGGTTGACCGCACATGCGAGGCCGCAACAAAGGGCTTGCCCTGCATGGATTCGTGAAAACCGAGCAAGGCGCTCAGATTGCAGGTGGCATGCGGCGCGCTGACAAAACTGCCCCTGCCCTGCTGGCTGTAGACCAGCCCTTCGGCCGCCAGGTCCTTGAGCCCCTGCCTCACGGTGACCCGGCTGACGCCGAAGGCCTGCATCAGGCAGGCTTCGCTGGGCAGGCGCTGGTGCGGCGCGAGGTCTCCCGACAGGATGCGGTCGCGCAGGCTGTTGCAGACCTGTTCGTGCAGGGGAACCCGCCGCCCGTCGGCGTGCACCGGAAGATGCATGCCGGCGGGTTCGGGAAACGGAAACGGGCTGGGCTCGGACGCCATGGCAGTCTGGATGTACGCATAAGCCGTACCAGCTGCCATCCCGGGCAATCCTAAAAAATATAAATTAAATCAAATACTTATAGATATCGCTTGGTGGATGCATGAATAGTGGCGCACCGTCGTGGTGCGGCAGGTACTGAACAGGGCCGCCCTTCGGGCTTCAGCGTGCCGCAGCCCCTGCCGCCGCGATGACATTGGCAATCACCATTGCCACCGTCATCGGGCCGACGCCGCCCGGCACCGGCGTAATCCAGCCGGCCCTGTCGATCACGGCAGCGTAATCCACATCCCCGCACAAGCTGCCGTCGGGCAGGCGGTTGATGCCGACATCAATGACCGCGGCACCGGGCCTGACCATCTCCGCGGTGACCATCCGCGGCTTGCCCGCGGCACAGAGCAGGATGTCCGCCTCGCGCGTGATTGCCGCCAGTTCCGGGGTGCGGGAATGGCAGATCGTGACCGTCGCATTGCGCTGGAGCAGCATCAGCGCCGCCGGTTTGCCGACTATGCTGCTGCGCCCGATCACCACGGCCTTCCGGCCGGCGACCGGCACGCCGGCGCGTTCCAGCATCAGCATGCAGCCCGACGGCGTGCAGGGCGACAGCAGGGCATGGCCGTCGAGCAAGGCACCCAGGCTGCGCCAGGTGAAGCCGTCAACGTCCTTTGCGGGGTCGATGTGCTGCAGGACCGCCACGGCATCGATGTGCGCCGGCAGCGGCAGCTGCACCAGGATGCCGTGCACCCGGGCGTCGTTGTTCAGCTCGTCGATTTTCCGCAGCATCTCCGCCGTCGTGGTGGCCGACGGCAGGCGGGTATCAAAGGTGATCACACCGGTCTCGCGGCAGGCGCGTTCCTTGCTGCGCACGTACACCGCGGAAGCGGGATCATCGCCGACAAGCACCACCGCAAGCCCCGGTACGCAGCCCCGCTGCGCCAGCCGTGCGACCGCGGATTTCTGCTCATCCAGCACCTGTCTTGCCATGGCAGCGCCGTCGATGATGATTGCACCCATCGTGTCCCGATTCCCTTGTCGATTGACCGGCAGCCCTCGTCCGCCGTTATTTGCCGGGCTGTGTCGCCGGCCCGTTGCCAGGCACCCCTTCGAGCACCTGGAAAAACACCTCGTCCCGCCGGATCATCCCCAGTTCATTGCGCGCGCGCTCCTCAACCGCCTCCAATCCCTGCTTGAGATCACTGACTTCGGCATCCAGCGCGGAGTTGCGCGCGCGCAGCCGGTCGTTGGATTCGCGCTGCGCCTCGATCTGCCGCTCCATCTCCCAGACCCGCAGCAGGCCGCCCTTGCCCAGCCACAGGGGATACTGGATCAGCAGCAGCAACCCGGTGAGCGTGATGGCAAGCAGTCGCATGGCTTCAGGAAGGCACGCGGACAGCCCGCGAGAAAAGCTTAACGCAGCTGGTAGAAGGCGCCACGCCCGGGATAGGAGGCCGTGTCACCCAGGTCCTCCTCGATGCGCAGCAGCTGGTTGTACTTGGCCAGCCGGTCCGTCCGTGACAGTGACCCGGTCTTGATCTGCATCGCATTGGTGGCCACGGCAATGTCGGCGATGGTCGTATCCTCGGTTTCACCCGAACGATGGGAAATGACCGCGGTATAACGCGCGCGTTTGGCCATTTCGATCGCAGCCAGGGTTTCCGTCAGCGTGCCGATCTGGTTGACCTTGATCAATATCGAATTGGCGATGCCCTGCTCGATGCCCCGTTTCAGGTACTGGGTATTGGTGACGAACAGGTCGTCACCGACCAGTTGCACGCGGTTGCCGAGTTTTTCCGTCAGCACCTTCCAGCCGTCCCAGTCGTTCTCCGCCATGCCGTCCTCGATGCTGACGATGGGATACTTGTCGACCCAGGCCGCCAGGTAATCGGCGAACTCCGGCGCCTTCAGGCTGAGGCCTTCGGAACGCAGCGTGTATTCGCCGTCCTCGAAGAACTCCGAACTGGCGCAGTCCAGCGCCAGCGCAACATCCTCGCCCGGCCGATACCCCGCAGCCTCCACCGCTTCCAAAATGACCTGGATCGCGGCCTCGTGTTTCGGCAGCCGCGGCGCGAATCCGCCCTCGTCCCCGACTGCCGTGGCAAGGCCCCGGTCCGACAGCAGCCTGCGCAGCGCATGAAACACCTCCGCGCCGCAACGCAATGCCTCGCGGAAACTTTCAGCCCCCACGGGCACGATCATGAATTCCTGCATGTCGAGGCCGTTGTCGGCATGTGCTCCGCCGTTGATGACGTTCATCATCGGCACCGGCATCGCCATCGCGCCGGCGCCGCCCAAGTAACGATGCAGCGGCAGGCCCGATTCCTCGGCAGCCGCACGGGCCACCGCCATCGATACCGCCAGCATCGCGTTGGCCCCCAGCCGTGACTTGTTTTCGCTGCCGTCGAGATCGAGCAGCGTGCGGTCAACAAAGGCCTGCTCGGTGGCATCAACCCCGATCACCGCCTCGCAGATCTCGGTGTTCACATGCTCCACCGCCTGCAGCACGCCCTTGCCGCCGTAACGCTGTTTGTCACCGTCGCGCAGTTCGATCGCCTCCCGGCTGCCGGTGGACGCCCCGGAAGGCACCGCCGCCCGGCCCAGGATGCCGGACTCCAGCAGAACATCGGCCTCCACGGTCGGATTGCCCCGGGAATCCAGAATTTCCCTGCCTATGACATCGACGATTGCGCTCATATGCTGTCCTGTTGCTTGAGGTTATACATGCTGCTCCACGAAACGGCGGCTTTTGACCGCTGCGTCGAGAGCGTGAAGGGTATCCAGCAATTCGCCCATCAGGGCGAGCGGCCATGAATTCGGTCCGTCGCACAGCGCCTCGTCCGGCTTCGGGTGGGTTTCCATGAACACGCCGGAGACGCCGGCAGCCACCGCCGCGCGCGCCAGCACCGGGATGTGCTCGCGCTGACCGCCGCTGGCACTGCCCTGTCCGCCGGGCAGTTGCACCGAATGGGTCGCATCGAACACCACCGGGCAGCCGGTACCGCGCATCACTGCCAGTCCCCGCATGTCGACGACCAGGTTGTTGTAGCCGAAGCTGAAGCCGCGCTCGCAGACCATGATCTGCCCGTTGCCGGTGCTGCGCGCCTTGTCGACAACGTTGGCCATTTCCCAGGGCGACAGAAACTGGCCCTTCTTGATGTTCACCGGCTTGTGCTGGCTGGCCACGCTGCGGATGAAATTGGTCTGCCGGCAGAGGAAGGCCGGTGTCTGGATCACGTCCACCACCGCCGCGACTTCGGCAAGCGGCGTGTCTTCGTGAACGTCGGTCAGCACCGGCACGCCAATCTGCCGCTGCACCGATTCGAGCATGCGCAGCCCCTCTTCGATGCCGGGGCCGCGGTAACTTTTGCCCGAGGTCCGGTTGGCCTTGTCGAAGGAACCCTTGAACACGTAGGGCATGCCCAGCCGGGAGGTCTGCTCCTTCAGATGACCCGCAACGTCAAGGCACATCTGCTCGCTTTCCAGGGTGTCGGGCCCGGCAATCAGGAACATCGGCCGGTCGAGTCCGGCTTCGAATCCGCAGAGTTTCATGGACAGGCCCGGGATTCGCTCAATTCGCCGCAGAGGCGCGCGCGGGCCGCGAGGCCTCATGCCGGGCGCCCGCGTTCTTCAGGGCCGCCTCGACGAAGGATTTGAACAGCGGGTGCCCGCCGCGCGGTGTCGAGGTGAATTCGGGATGGAACTGCACGCCGACGAACCAGGGATGTCCGGGGATTTCGACCATCTCGCAGAGATCGCCGGTCAGAGACCGGCCACTGACGCCGAGACCGGCCTCCTGCAGGCGCGGCAGGTAATGATTGTTGACTTCATAACGGTGACGGTGACGCTCGATGATGCGATCGGCACCGTAAATCCGCCGTGCGAGGGACCCTGCCTTCAATTCGCACTCCTGCCCGCCCAGACGCATCGTGCCGCCAAGGTCGGAGGAGGCATCGCGGCGCTCGACCTTGCCGTCGCGGTCCTGCCATTCGGTGATCAAGGCCACCACCGGATGCGGGGTTTCCGCGTCGAACTCGGTGCTGTGCGCCCCGGCGAGCCCCGCCAGATGACGCGCATACTCGATCACCGCCAGTTGCATGCCGAGGCAGATGCCGAGGTACGGTATTCCGCTCTCGCGGGCATGACGGATCGCCTGGATCTTGCCTTCGACACCACGTTTGCCGAATCCCCCGGGCACCAGAATGGCGTCCATGCCGTCCAGG
Organism: Burkholderiales bacterium; assembly: GCA_022843705.1. Lineage (GTDB taxonomy): Bacteria > Pseudomonadota > Gammaproteobacteria > Burkholderiales > SG8-41. Next base: position 5,316 of record JALHND010000014.1, on the reverse strand, counting down.
CAGCGGATGCCGTTCTTCTCGATGCTCTCGGAATCGACATAATGGATGCGGATTTTCGATCCGGTATGGATGCCGGCATGGATCAGCGCTTCCGACAGCGACTTGTAGGACTCGGTCAGATCAACGTATTTCCCGACCAGTGCAATGCTGACCTCGTGTTCGGGATGCTCCAGCGCATGGATCACACGGTCCCAGGTCGACAGATCGGCCGGTGGCGGACTGATGCCGAGTTTCCTGCAGACAATGTCGTCCAGGAACTGCTCATGCAGTTTGCCGGGTATCTTGTAAATGCTGTCAACGTCGACGGCGGAAATCACCGCATCCACGCCGACATTGGTGAACAGGGCGATCTTGCGCCGCTCGCCATCCGGCAGCGGCCGGTCGGCCCTGCACAGCAGGACATCGGGCTGGATGCCGATCTCGCGCAGTTCCTTGACCGAGTGCTGGGTCGGCTTGGTCTTGATCTCGCCGGCAGAAGCGATATACGGCACCAGGGTCAGGTGGATGAAGCAGGCGTTGTCGCGGCCGACCTCGATGCCCATCTGCCGGATCGCCTCGAGAAACGGCAGGGACTCGATGTCGCCCACGGTGCCGCCGACCTCGACCAGCGCGATCTCGGCATCTCCCGCGCCACGCCGGACATACTGCTTGATCTCGTCGGTGATGTGCGGAATCACCTGCACCGTGCCGCCGAGGTAGTCACCGCGGCGCTCCTTCTTGATCACGCTCTCGTAGATCTGGCCGGTGGTGAAGTTGTTGCGCTTGCCCATGCGGGCATTTATGAAACGCTCGTAATGCCCGAGGTCGAGGTCGGTCTCCGCACCATCCTCGGTGACGAACACTTCGCCATGCTGGAAGGGACTCATCGTGCCCGGATCCACGTTGATGTAGGGATCCAGTTTGAGCATCGAAACCTTGATGCCGCGGGATTCGAGAATTGCGGCGAGGGAGGCGGCAGCGATACCTTTGCCCAGGGAGGAAACAACACCACCAGTCACAAAGATATATTTGGTCATCTCATATAAGCCGACGTTTTCTTATTTTATCGCAAATCCCGCCGCCCTCCAATCACGCGGGCTTGCCGCCCCGTGCCAGATAGAGCCAGGTTTCGACCACCGTGTCGGGGTTCAGTGACAGGCTCTCAATGCCCTCCTTCACCAGCCATTCGGCAAGATCGGGATGATCGGAAGGCCCCTGCCCGCAGATGCCCACATACTTGCCGGCCTTGCGGCAGGCCGCGATTGCCAGGTGCAGCATGTGCTTGACCGCCGGATCGCGCTCGTCGAAGGCGTCGGCAATGATGCCCGAATCGCGGTCCAGCGCCAGGGTCATCTGCGTCATGTCGTTGGAGCCTATCGAAAAGCCGTCAAAATGTTCGAGGAACTGGTCGGCAAGAATGGCGTTCGACGGGATTTCGCACATCATGATGATGCGCAGGCCGTTTTTGCCCCGCTCGAGACCGTTCTCCGCCAGCAACTTCAAAACCCGTTTGCCTTCATCCACCGTGCGGATGAACGGCACCATGATCTCGATGTTGGTCAGCCCCATCTCGTCACGGACCTTCTTCATCGCCCGGCATTCGAGCTCGAAACAGTCCCTGAATGCGGGCGACACGTAACGCGAGGCACCGCGGAAACCGAGCATCGGATTTTCCTCGTGCGGTTCGTAACGCGAACCGCCGGTGAGGCTCGAATATTCGTTGGACTTGAAATCCGATAGACGCACGATCACCGGCTTCGGCCAGAACGCCGCGCCCAGCGTCGCCACACCTTCAGCCAGCTTGTCGACGTAGAAACTCACAGGATCAGCATAACCGGCACTGTGCTCCTCGACCGCCAGCTTGAGGTCGGCGCTGAGATCGGGATAGGCCAGCACCGCCTTGGGATGGACACCGATCATGCGCGCGATGATGAATTCCAGGCGCGCCAGGCCAACGCCCTCGTTGGGCAGGCGCTGGAACTCGAAGGCCAGTTCCGGATTGCCGACATTCATCGTGATCTTCACCGGGCACTTGGGCATGCTCGACAGTGACAGGTCGATGATCTCGGTCTGCAATTCGCCGCGATAGACAAAACCGGTATCCCCCTCCGCGCAGGACACGGTGACCGGTTTGCCGTCCTTCAGCACCTGGGTGGCGTCACCGCAGCCGACCACCGCCGGGATGCCCAGCTCGCGGGCAATGATCGCCGCATGGCAGGTGCGGCCGCCACGGTTGGTGACGATGGCGGCAGCCCGCTTCATCACCGGCTCCCAGTCCGGGTCGGTCATGTCGGTGACCAGCACATCACCCGGTTTGACACTGTCCATCTCCGACGCGCTCTTGATCAGGCGCACCGGTCCGCCGCCGATGCGCTGGCCGATGGCGCGGCCGGTGGCCAGCACCTCCGAGCGCTCCTTCAGCCGGTAACGGCGCAGGGTATCGACCTTTTCGCTGGCCTTTACGGTCTCCGGCCGCGCCTGCAGGATGTAGAGCCTGCCATCGTTGCCGTCCTTACCCCATTCGATGTCCATCGGGCGCTTGTAGTGCGCCTCGATGATCATGGCATACCGGGCCAGTTCGTTGACCTCGTCATCGCTGATCGAGAACTTGCGACGTTCCGCCTCCGGCACCTCGATGGTCTGCACCGATTTGCCCGCCGCCCGGTTGTCCGTGAACACCATGCGCAGCGCCTTGGAGCCGAGCCCGCGCCGCAGGATCGCGCTTTTGCCTTCCTTCAACCCGCGCTTGTAGACGTAAAACTCGTCGGGATTGACCTGTCCCTGCACCACCGTTTCGCCGAGCCCGTAGGCCGAGGTGATGAACACCACCTGGTCGAAACCGGACTCGGTGTCGAGCGTGAACATCACGCCGCTGGACCCCTTGTCACTGCGCACCATGCGCTGCACTGCGGCCGACAGCGCCACCTCGTCATGGGTGAAACCCTTGTGCACGCGGTAGGAAATGGCACGGTCGTTGTAGAGGGACGCAAACACCTGGCGGATCGCCCCGAGCAGGTTGTCAAGGCCATGCACGTTGAGATAGGTTTCCTGCTGGCCGGCAAAGGAGGCATCCGGCAGGTCTTCCGCGGTCGCCGAGGAACGCACCGCAAACGATACGTCGGCGCCGGAATCGGCGACCAGTTTCACATAGGCCGCCTCGATCGCCTTGCGGAACTCGGCGCTGAATTCCTGGGCCACGATCCAACCGCGGATTTCGCTGCCCGCCGCAGTCAGCGCATTGACGTCATCGGCATCGAGCGAGGACAGGCGCTTCGAAATCCGGTCGGCCAGTCCGTTCTGGGCAAGGAACAGCCGGTAGGCATCGGAAGTCGTCGCAAATCCGCCGGGAACACGCACACCGGCGCCAGCCAGCTGGCTGATCATTTCCCCCAGGGATGCGTTCTTGCCGCCCACCCGCCCGACATCGCTCATCCGCAACGCGCCGAGATCAACCACCAGTTCCTTGCCGCCCATGCCTTTGTCCTTGATTGTATGCTTCGCCAAAAGACGATATTTTACCGAAACCCCCCACCGGTTCCGAAAATGAATTCCTCCCGCACGGCTTTTTTTGTATCAGACCGGACCGGCATCACGGCCGAAATGCTGGGCCACAGCCTGCTGACCCAGTTTGACGGGGTCAGGCTGAAGGAAGTGACCGTGCCGTTCATCGACACCGTGGACAAGGCTCATGGCTTCGTCCGGCAGGTCAACACCACGGGGGTTGCCGATGGCGTACGCCCCATCGTCATCAGCACTCTGGTGAACACGGAAATCGCCGGCATCGTGGCCACCGCCAATGCCTTGTTCCTTGATTCCTTTGAGATTTTCATCGCCCCGCTGGAGAAGGAACTGGGGGTCAAGGCCTCCCATGCCATCGGCCGTTCGCACAGCACCGAAGATTTCGTCAACTACCATCACCGGATAGAGGCGGTGAACTATGCCTTGTCCCACGATGACGGCGTCTCGAAACGGGAATTGACCGAGGCCGACATCATCCTGGTCGGGGTGTCACGCTGCGGCAAAACACCCACCTGCCTCTACCTGGCCATGCAATTCGGCATCCGGGCCGCGAACTATCCGCTGATCCCGGAGGATTTCAGCACCATGCAGCTGCCGGCCCAGATCAAGTCGCTGCGGAACAGGCTCTACGGGCTGACCATCAAGCCGGCCCGGCTGCAGCAGATCCGCAACGAGCGCCGGCCGGGCAGCAAGTACGCCACACTGGCCAACTGCGAATTCGAGATCCGCGAGGCCGAGGCGCTGATGCGTCAGGAAGGCATTCCCTATCTCGACGCGACCAGCAAATCGGTCGAGGAACTCGCCACCACGATCCTGCAGGAAGCAAAGCTGGAGCGGCGGATCTACTGAGCTCGCAGCTGCCGCACCCGCTCGAACAGGCAGACCGCTGCGGCGGCACCGACATTGAGCGACTCGACACGGCCCGGCATCGGGATGTGCACGGTTTGTCGGGCCAGCGCGGCCAGATCCGGCGACAGCCCCGCGCCCTCGTTGCCGAACAGCAAGGCCACATCACCGGTCAGGTCGGCGCTGAATACCGGCACCCCGTGATTCACCGCAGTAGCCACGATGACCCCGGAATAAACTCCCGCCAGCGCCTGCAGATCCACACCTTCGATGATGCGCAGCGCGAAATGGGCACCCATGCCGGCACGCAGCACCCGCGGCGACCAGGCATGCACCGCGTGCCGCGACAGACATACCGTGTCAATGCCGGCAGCCGCCGCCGATCTCAGGATCGAACCGACGTTGCCGGGATCCTGGATGTCCTCCAGCCAGACGCTGGAACCCGTGAGCCTGTCCGGCGCAGCCACCCGCGGCGTCGGCACCACCGCCATGATGCCCGTGGGGGTGGCCACCGACGACAACTGGCGGAACAGGGCATCGGACAGCAGCAGCGCATCATCAATGCCCTGCGCTGCGAGCAGTACGCGCACTTCGGCGCTGCCCGCACCGCTGCGGCTGAGCACGATTTCGGCCGGCGCCCCGACATGCTCCGCATAAGCCGCGACCAGATGAATGCCGTCCAGCAGCGAAAGACCGGCACTGCGCCGTTCACGCGAAGACTGTGCCAGTTTCAGCAATGCGCGGAAACGCGGATTGTCGGAGGAGGTGATGATTTTCACAACGCGCAGGTCCTGAAGCCGGCAAACACGTCGCGCCGGTCCGGCGTGTAGAAATTGCGCCAGGTATTGCGGACCAGGTCCGGACTGGTGGCATGGCAGCCGCCGCGCAGCACCTTGTGGTTGCCGAACCAGGGCTCGGAATATTCGGCATAGGGATCACGCACAAAACCCGGATAGGGACGGAACCAGTCCG
>JALHND010000013.1 GCA_022843705.1 Burkholderiales bacterium | reverse complement strand
GCCCTGCTAGAATCCGGCCATCCCCCGCATCGAGGAATGCGCCATGAGCACCAGCCCGACACTGCGCGAGTTGTCCTGCGCCGACGATTACGATCCCAACTCGATGCCCGTGCCGAAGGCGCGTGAAGTCATCGCGAAATTCCTGTCCCCGATCTCCACGGTCGAACGCGTTGCGGTGCGCGCCGCGCTCGGCCGCGTGCTCGCCGAGGACGTGATTTCTCCTGTCGATGTGCCGTCGCATGACAACTCGGCAATGGACGGTTATGCCCTGCGGTTTGCGGATCTGAAGGCCGACGGCAAGGTCACGCTGACGGTTGCCGGAAGCTCCTTCGCCGGCGTGCCCTACCCGGCTGCCGTCAATGAAGGCGAAGCCGTGCGCATCATGACCGGCGGCGTGGTTCCCGCGGGCGCCGATACCATCGTCATGCAGGAGCATGTCGAGGCAAAGGACGGCCAGGTCACCGTCGGCGGCGGACACCGGAAGGGACAGAACCTGCGCAAGGCCGGCGAAGACCTGCAACGCGGCCAGCCGGCGCTGCGCCGCGGTCAGCCGTTGCGGCCGGCCGAGATCGGCCTGATCGCCTCACTCGGCATCGCCGAAGTGCCGGTTTACCGCCGGCTGCGGGTCGCGTTTTTCTCGACCGGTGATGAACTGGTCTCGATCGGCTCGCCGCTGGGCGAAGGGCAGATCTACGACAGCAACCGTTACACCATCCACGGCATGCTGACGCGCATGGGCTGCGAGATCATCGACATGGGGGTGGTGCGCGACGATCCGCAGCTGCTGGAAGCGGCGTTCCGCGAAGCGGCCGCTGTTGCCGATGTGGTCATCACCAGCGGCGGCGTTTCGGTGGGAGAAGCCGATTTCGTGAAAGAGCTGCTGAACCGCCTCGGCGAAGTGGTGTTCTGGAAAATCGCGATGAAACCGGGACGCCCGCTGGCTTACGGCAAGATCGGCAAGGCCCATTTCTTCGGGCTGCCCGGCAACCCGGTCTCGGTGATGGTCACTTTCTACCAGTTCGTGCGCGATGCGCTGCTGAAGCTCTCCGGCCGCGATCCCATAGACCCGCTGCCCTCTTTCCGTGTCCCCTGCACTTCGACACTGAAAAAGGCCCCGGGCCGCACCGAGTTCCAGCGCGGCATATTGTCACTCGACGCTTCCGGCAATCTCAGTGTCCGCGTCACCGGCGAACAGGGATCCGGCATCCTGCGCTCGATGTCGGAAGCGAACTGCTTCATCATCCTGCCCACTGAACAGGGCAACGTCACACCCGGCACACTGGTCGACGTGCAGGTCATGGAAGGAGTGATTTAGGGTGGCGATGAATGATGAGTGATGAACACGTCCCTGTTTTTTGCTCATCGCTCATCATTCATGGTTCATCGTTATCAGCTGATTCATGACTGACCGGCAACATATCCTTCGCTGGGGCGTGGTCGGACTCGGCTGGGTCGCCACGGACTTTGTTGCCCCCGGCATCGTCAAAAGCCCGGGATCCGAACTGACCGCCTGCCTCGGCAGCACGCCGGAAAAAACCCGTGCCTTTGCCGGGAAGTTCAGCGTCCCGCGCCAGCATGCCGACCTCGACGGCCTGGTAAATGACCCTGAGGTCGATGCCGTCTACATCGCGCTGCCCAATGCCATGCATCATGCCGCGGTCCTCAAGGTCGCAGCCGCCGGCAAACACATCCTTTGTGAGAAACCGTTCGCGATGAAAACGGCGCAGGCCCGCGAAATGGTCGATGCCTGCCGCAAGGCAGGCATCGTGCTGCGCATCGCCCACCAGATCCGGCTCGATGCCGCCGTGGTCCGTGCGCGTGAAATCGTGCGTTCGGGAAGGCTCGGGCGATTGGCCGAAGTGTCGCTGGAACGCGCCTCCGGACTCGGCTCCCGCGTCTCCTGGCGCAATGATTTCGAGCAGGGCGGCGTGATCTACGACGTCGGCGTGCACCTGCTTGACCTGATCCAGTACGTGACCGGACAACGCTTTGTCGAAGTCTCGGCCTTCACCCATCCAGACCGCCGCGAGCGCAAGCCCGACGACACGATGACCGTGCTCGGCAGGCTGGAGGGTGACTGTCATGCGCTGGCCAAGGCCACCCGCGAAGTCGGCAACGCCGAAAACAACCTGCTGATCGAGGGCAGCGAGGCCACGCTGGTCACCTCGCCGCTGCGTTTCGCGAAGGAACACGTGATCACCCTGCGCGACGCCCGTGGCAGGATCGAGGAGGAACGTTTCCCGGCCAGCCCCGCCTACGAGCTGCAGGTGCGGGCCTTCGAGAATGACGTCGCCGGCAAACGCAGCCTGCTGCCCGATGGCGAGGACAGCCAGTACATCGTCGCGGTCACCAACGCCGTGCTGCAGTCGATAGACGAACGGCGCATCGTCACCGTCATCCCCTGATCCGGACCCGCATCCAAACGGAGGAAATCATGATCGTGCGCACCGCCATCGCCATGACCGCCCTGCTCGTCGCATCCGTCCCCGCCGTCCATGCGCAGGCCTACCCGTCCAAGCCCGTGCGCATCATCAATCCCCTCGCGGCCGGCGGCAATGTCGACATTGTCGCCCGCGGCATCGCCGAGCAGCTGAGCCGCTCGCTGGGACAGCAGGTGCTGGTGGAAAACCGGCCCGGCGCCAGCGCACTGGTCGGCACCCGCTACGTCAGGGGCCAGCCCGCCGACGGTTACACCTTTCTCGCCATCGCCAACACTTTTGCACGAGTGCCGGCGATCATCAGGGAACCCGGCTACGACCCGCTGAAGGATTTCACCGGTGTCTCGCTGACCTGCGACATTCCGATGGTGCTGGTGATCAATCCCGCGCTGCCGGTGAAGAGCCTCGGGGAATTCATCGCGCTCGCCAAAAAACGTCCCGGCGAACTGACCTACGGTTCGGCAGGCACCGGCGGCACCGGCCATGTCGCCGCCGAGATGTTCAGCCAGCAGGCCGGCATCCGGCTGATGCACATTCCGTACAAGGGCAACGCCCCGGCCACCACCGACCTCGTAGGCGGCCAGATCATGCTGATGTTCGACCAGGTCAGCACTTCCGCCCAGTACATCCAGGCCGGCCGTCTGCGCGGCCTCGCCGTGACCACCAGAACACGCTCGCCGGTCTTCCCGAACATCCCGACCATCGACGAGGCCGGCGTCAAGGGTTTCGAGGACAGCACCTTCAACGGCATTGTCGCACCGGCCGGCACGCCGCGTGAAATCCTTGAAAAAATCCGCACCGAAACCGTGAAGGCTGTCACCGTGCCCGCGCTGAAGGAGCGTTTCGACAGGATCGGCATCCCGCTGGTCGCCAGCAACTCCCTCGATGAATTCAACGCCTATCTGCGCAGGCACGTCGAGGACTTTGCACGACTCGCAAAAACCGCGGGCATCAGGGCCGACTGAAGGTCTGCCGCAATTGTCCGGCCAGACCGGGCCGCAAGCTTCGAAAACGCAATGCAAAAGGACTGCACATACCCGCCTACTGGCTTGCCCGCTGCAAAATCAACGATCCCGTCGAATACAAAAAATATACCGACCAGGTTCCAGGCATCATCGCCGGATTCGGCGGCAAGGTGCTGGCCCGCGGCGGCAAGTACCGGATCATGGAAGGCAGCGACCGCTTCCACCGCTTCGTGGTCATCGAATTCCCGACCCTGGAGCAGGCGGTAAAATGCCACCAGTCGCCCGAGTACCAGGCTGCCGCCGCATTCCGCAGGGCGCCCGGCGTCGGCGAGGTCGAACAGGTCATCGTCGAATCCGGCGATGCGACACCGGTTTGAAACACACGCAGGAGACATTGCATGCCCGTCAGCCATCTTGAACATTTCCTGATCCAGACTGCCGATATCCAGAAGACACGCGACTGGTATGTCGATGTGCTCGGATTCCGCGAGGGACCGCATCCCGACTTCAAGTTTCCCGTGGTCTGGCTCTACCTTGGCGACACCGACGTGGTGCATCTGACCCAGGGCGGGAAAAACATCAGCGAGAACCGCAAGGCCTACCTCGGCCAGCAGTCGGATGCCGTACACGGCAGCGGCGTGGTCGACCACGTCGCCTTCCGCTGCACCGGACTGCGCGAAATGATGGAGCACCTGCGCAGCCGCAAGGTCGAGTTTCGTCAGCGCATGGTCAGCGACCAGGGCCTGTTCCAGCTTTTCCTGCTCGATCCCAACGGCGTCAAGGTCGAGCTCAATTTTGCCAACGCTGAAGCTGCCGGCATTACACCGGAACTGATGGCCGCGGCGTTGCCGGCATGAGTACGCCGCAGTGGCGGGTGCGCCAGTACCACTACCTTTCTGAAAAAAGCCATGTCCATCCTTTCCTCGTCGATCTCTGGCAGGAAGTCGAAACAGCCACCGGGGGCCGTGTCGCGGCGACCGTGACTGCGGCCAATGCCGGTTTGCCGCCGACGCACCAGGCGGTGGTTGATCTGCTGGTCGACGGCGACATCGAGTGTTATGTACTGATGGGCGGCCTGCTCGGCTCGATGTTGCCGGCGATGGAAATCCAGGGCCTGCCTTTTGCCTTCGAGAGCCATGCGCAGGTCCACCGGACGCTCGACGGACCTCTCGGCGACTACCTGCGCAGCGAACTGTGTGCCAAGGGTATACACGCCCTGCCCCATGGCCTGCTGGAAAACGGTTTCCGCCACATCTCGACCGTGGACCGGCCGGTCACCCGGGCGGCCGATCTCGAGGGACTGCGCATCCGCATTCCGGAAGGCAGGATGTTTGCCGATGCCTTCGAAAGCCTCGGTGCAGTACCGGTCGAAGTCAACGTGCTGAAGCTGTATGACGCGCTGAAGAACCGCGAGATCGATGCCCAGGAAAATCCGCTGTCGATCACCGAGGCGCTGAAACTGCATGAAGTCACGCGCCATGTCGCGCTGACCTCGCACATGTGGTCCGGCTTCAACCTGATTGCCGGCGGAAAGTTCTGGGACCGCCTGCCCGAGGACATCCGCCAGACCATTGAAGGCATCGCGCGCAAACACGTGGCGCGCCAGCGCGCACACACCGACGCCCTGAACCGCGGCCTGGAATCACGCATTGCCGGATGGGGCATGACCGCCACCACCGTGGACCGCGGGGATTTCCGCAAGCGGTTGCGCGATGCCGGCTTCTACCGGCGTTGGCGGGAAATCACCGGGGAAAAAGCCTGGCGACTCCTCGAGGACAGCGTCGGGAAAATATCATAAGTAATTGATTTTATTTATATTTTCATATAACCCGGATATAAAAAAGCCCGGCATGCCGGGCTTTTGAATCGGATGGACCGGATTGCGGCTATTTTTTCTTCGACGCCACCATAGCACCACCCTTCTGCTTCTTGTAACGATCCGCGACCCGATCCTGGGCCTTCGCCAGCAGATCCGCCTCCTTCTTTGCCGCTTCAGCGGCTTTTTTCTTGGCGGCCTCCGCCACTGCCGGATCCACGGGCGGCGGTGCCGGCAACTTGGCCGACGCCACCCCGATCAGGCAGCCCATCACCAACGCCGTCATGATTGTGACTGCTTTTTTTGGCGTTTTCATGCTCTCCACCCCTCCTTCATAGACGATGCCACGGCAGGGCTTGCAGTCCCGCCGCCACCTTTGTCGCCGGCAACCGCTTCCCGGTACCAGTATTCGTGGTGCTCCTTTGCCCAGACCTCATCCACATAACCCGTGCGCATGGATTCATAGGCGCCTTCAACGCCGATCGTGCCCATGTAGATGTGCCCCAGAGACAGCGTCATGAACACCACCGCCGCTATGGCATGGATCACGTTCATCTGCTGCATCAGCTCGCGGCCCTGCGCGAAGTTCGGAAAATTCAGCACCAGGCCGGTGACACTGACGACTACCCCCAGCAGCGTGACGCCGATCCAGAACCAGGCTTTCTCGCCGGCGTTGAAGCGTCCGGAAGGCACATGGGATCCCGAGAACAGTCCGCCGGCCTTGGCTAACCACTGCAGGTCCTGCGCCTTCGGCAGGTTGTCCTTCACAAAGGTAATGAACATCAGGATCGTGCAGAACGCAAACACCGGTCCGACAAAGTTGTGGATGAACTTGGACGCCGTCGCCAGCCAGGCGAACAGCGTATAGCCGAATACCGGCAGCAGGATGTGTTTGCCGAAGAGGATCACGATGCCGGTCACCGCCAGCAGCACAAAGCTGATTGCGGCGCCCCAGTGCACCATCCGGTCCCAGGCGCCGAAGCGCAGCAGCTTCCTGCCGCTGGGCTTGTCATGCAGCTTGATCGGCCCTTTCAGCGAATAAAACGCGCCGATGATGATCATCATCGCCACGATCAGCCAGCCGCCGTAGATGGTGATCGGGCCGTTGCGCAGTTGCCGCCAGGTTTCACCGGCCGGTTGCATCAGCACCTCGGTCTCGACCCCGCGCACCTGGGTCGTTTGGTACGGGTTGTCTCCGCCGCGCACGTCGCGCCACATTGGTGCGTTGTTGCCGGGCTGCACCTGCTGGCGTGCGGCCTGTTCCTGTGCCGAGCTGGTGTCAGCAGCAAGCGCTGGAAACGACAGTGCAGCGAACAGCGCACAGGACGCTGCGACCAGCCATTGCTTCAGGACTGCCTGCATGGCTCCTCCTTTTTTGTTCAGTTGCCGCTGACGCGTGCGTATTCGTTCTGGCCGATGGTGCGCGCCTTGATGGTTTTTTCCCAGGCGGCACGGTCGTTCTTGAACTGGGCATTGTCCCAGGGCTGCTTGTCCGGCTTGCCCTGGTACTGGCCCTGCTTGTAGACGGTGACCTGCGTCTTTTCACCGCAACCGGCCAGCAGCAGGACGCTGCCGGCGATGACCGGAACCAGCAGCTTTTTCATGACTTGGCCCCCGCCGGCGGCGTCGCGCCTTTTTCCGGCTTGCCGTAAGCCGTGCCCCAGCCCCAGACCTCAGCGCCCTTGCCGCGCTTCAGCACGCGGTTGCGGTAAATGTCCGCCACCACGTCGCCGTCGCCGCCGAGCAGCGCCTTGGTCGAACACATCTCGGCGCAGGCCGGCAGTTTGCCTTCGGCCAGGCGGTTGCGACCGTATTTCTGGAACTCCGCCGCGGAGTTGTCGGCCTCGGGACCGCCAGCGCAGAAAGTGCACTTGTCCATCTTGCCGCGCATGCCGAAAGCGCCATCCTGCGGAAACTGCGGTGCGCCGAAGGGACAGGCGTAGAAGCAGTAGCCGCAGCCGATGCAGAGATCCTTGTCATGGAGGACCACGCCTTCGGAAGTCTTGTAGAAGCAGTCGACTGGGCACACTGCCATGCACGGCGCATCCGAGCAGTGCATGCAGGCCACCGAGATCGATTTTTCGCCCGGCAGGCCGTCGTTGAGCGTCACCACCCGGCGGCGGTTCACGCCCCAGGGCACCTCGTGCTCGTTCTTGCAGGCAGTCACGCAGCCGTTGCACTCGATGCAGCGCTCGGCATCACACAGGAATTTCATTCTGGCCATGTTGTTCTCCTGGTTCTCTGTTCGTTACGCCTTGGACACCTGGCACAGCGTGGTCTTGGTTTCCTGCATCATGGTCACGATGTCGTAACCATAAGTGGTCGCCGTGTTCACCGCCTCGCCGCGCACCACCGGTGCCGCACCCTCCGGATAGTGCTTCTTCATGTCCTCGCCCATCCACCAGCCGGCGAAGTGGAAGGGCAGGAACACGGTGCCCGCCCCGACGCGTTCGGTGACCAGCGTCTTGACCTTCAGCCGCGCCTTGGTCGGCGATTCGACCCAGACATACTCGTTGTTGCGCACGCCGCGGTCGTTGGCATCCTTCGGGTTGATCTCGACGAACATCTCCTGCTGCAGCTCGGCCAGCCAGGGATTCGACCGGGTCTCGTCGCCGCCGCCCTCGTATTCCACCAGCCGTCCGCTGGTCATGATCAGCGGGTACTGCTTGCCGGCATCCTTGTTGGCGTCCTGCACCGTCTTGAACAGCACCGGCAGGCGCCAGCGGTTCTTCTGGTCGGCGTGGGTCGGGTATTTCTCGATCAGGTCGGGACGCGGGCTGTACAGCGGCTCGCGATGCAGCGGTATCGCATCCGGGAAGTTCCACACCACGGCACGCGCCTTGGCATTGCCGAAGGGATGGCAGCCGTGCTCCTTCATGAACACGCGGATCATGCCGCCCGAAGGATCGGTCTTCCAGTTCTTGCCTTCGGCCGCCTTCTTCTCGTCTTCAGTCAGCTCGTCCCACCAGCCGAGTTTCTTCAGCAGCACGTGATCGAGTTCCGGATAACCGGTGGTGAGGTCAGCCCCCTTGGAATGCGAGCCGTCCTCGGCCAACAGGTTGACGCCATCCTTCTCGACACCGAAGTTGGCGCGGAAATTGCCGCCGCCGTCCATGATGTGCCGGTCAGTCTGGTACAGGTTGGGTGAGCCCGGATGCTTGATCGCGGCCGTGCCAAAACACGGCCACGGCAAACCGAAGTAGTCGCCGTCGAGCACGTAGCCGGTCTTCGCGTCCTTGCCGCCTTTTGCGCGCAGGGTCTTGATGTCGAAAACATGCATGTTGCGCATGTGCGCCTGCAGCCGTTCCGGCGACTGGCCGGTGTAACCGATGGTCCACACGCCGCGGTTGATCTCGCGCAGCGTGTCCTCCATGTCCGGCTCGTCCATGCCGCCCTTGCCCTTGGAGAGCTTGATCTTGGCGGTGAATTCCTTGGCGAAACCGAATTTCTGCGCCAGCTGGTACATGATCATGTGGTCGGTGCGCGACTCGAACATCGGGTCGATCACCTTCTCGCGCCACTGGATCGAACGGTTCGAGGCGGTGCAGGAACCCGCGCACTCCAGCTGCGTCGCCGCCGGCAGCAGGTAGACGCCGTCCTTGCGCGCCATTGCCGCCATCGCCGCGGTGGCCGAGGGATAGGGATCAATGACCACCAGGGTGTCGAGTTTCTTGATCGCGTCGATCATTTCCTTGCCGCGGCTCTGGCTGTTCGGCGCATGCCCCCAGAACACGACCGCCTTGACGTTGTTATCCTGGTCGATCAGTTCGTTCTTTTCCAGCACCGCATCGATCCAGCGCGACACCGTGATGCCCGGCTTGGTCATCATGCCCGGCGCGAACTGCTTCTTGATCCACTCGAAATCGACGCCCCAGACATTGGCGAAGTGTTTCCACGAGCCTTCCGCGATGCCGTAGTACCCCGGCAGAGAATCCGGATTCGGGCCGACATCGGTTGCGCCCTGCACGTTGTCATGGCCGCGGTAGATGTTGCAGCCGCCGCCGGAGACGCCGACATTGCCCAGCGCCAGCTGCAGGATGCAGGAGGCGCGGACGATCGCGTTGCCGTTGGTGTGCTGTGTCTGGCCCATCGCCCAGACAATCGTGCTGGGCCGATTCTTGGCCATCTGTTCCGCCACGTCGCGGACCTCGGCCTCCTTCATGCCGGTGACTTCCTCGACCTTGTCGGGAGTCCACTTGGCCGCCTCCTCCTTCACCTTGTCCATGCCGTAGACACGGGCCCTGATGTAGTCCTTGTCTTCCCAGCCGTTCTTGAAGATGTGGTGCAGCATGCCCATCAGGAACGCGACGTCGGTGCCCGAGCGGATGCGGTAAAAGGTGTCGGCCTTGGCCGCGGTGCGGGTGAAGCGCGGGTCGACGACGATCACCTTGGCGCCGTTTTCCTTCGCGTGCAGGGTATGCAGCATCGACACCGGGTGCGCCTCGGCGGCGTTGGAGCCGAAGAACAGGATGCATTTCGAGTTCTGTTCGTCGTTGTAGGAGTTGGTCATCGCACCATAACCCCAGGTATTCGCGACGCCGGCGACCGTGGTCGAATGGCAGATGCGCGCCTGGTGGTCCATGTTGTTGGTGCCGAAGAAGGACACGAACTTGCGGAACAGGTAGGACTGCTCGTTGTTGTGCTTGGAGGAGCCGATCCAGAAGGTAGCGTCGGGACCGGATTCCTTGCGGACCTTAAGCAGGCGGTCGCTGACCTCGGTCAGTGCCTGGTCCCAGGAAATCTTCTCCCATTTGCCGTTGTTGAGCTTCATCGGCGAACGCAGGCGGTGCGAAATCTCGTGCATGCCGTGTTCGCGAATGGACGCGCCCTTGGCACAGTGCGCGCCGAGGTTGATCGGCGAATCGAACACCGGTTCCTGGCGCACCCACACGCCGTTCTGGACCACCGCGTCGATCGCGCAGCCCACCGAGCAGTGGGTGCAGATCGTGCGTTTGACCTCGACCGTGCCGCCCGCGGCCTTGTCCGCAGCCTCGGCCTTGCGCATGACCGGGAAAGGCAGTTGCGACAATGCAGCCGCGCCACCGGCGGCCATGCCGCTGCGCTTGAGGAAGGTGCGGCGATCAATGGTGTTGCCGAGGAAAGCCGATGCGCCGCGCGCAAGCCGGCTCGGTGCAGCGGCAGTCTGGCTCGATTTCCGGGTGAGTAACATGGCGCGCTCCTCAGACCTTGGTGGTTTCGTAATAACGGCGGACATGCGCCGTCAGCTGGTAACCCTTGCCCTGCTTCGCCGCCTGCTTGTCCTCCGGGGCCGCTTCGCCGGCTGTCCTGGTGGCGACCACGGCGGCGGCTGCAACACCGCCGGCACTGGCGGCGACGAGAAACTTTCTGCGGCTCAATTGGGTGCTCATGTTGTTCCTCCTTCAGGCAAGCTCGAAATAGTCGGATTCGTGGGCAAAAAAAGCGGCGGCAAAGCGGGAAACATTGCGGTAAAACGAAATCTGACCGGCGCCGTCCAGCGCTGCGCACAGTGCCGTGAACCAGGGCGCGAGATAGCTGCGGAAAAACGCCTGCTGCGCGGCAAATGAAGCCTCCGGCGCGGCATCATCAACGATCAGCCCGCGCATCACGTCGCACAGCGCGGAAACATGGTCCTCGTATTCCACCGCCTCGTCGGCGCGCCGGTAACCCAGGCGCAGCAGGTCTTCGCGCAGTTCCGCCAGCAGATGGCCCTTGCGCCGCCCCTGCATGTGGCTCGAGGCATACAGCGATACCGGCGGACGCCCGGTGCTGACAAAAGCTTCGTCGAATTCGCTGCGGATGGCTGCGGCATCGGCCTGCCGTGCAGCATCCGCAAGTGCCCGCCATGCGCGTGGCAACTCATCATCAGCATCGCCAATCACGTCGCGCGAATCGGCGATCTGTTGCAGCAGTTCAGGGGTGGGTGCCGCGAAAAAGAGATGGCTCAGGAGGCCGTAGAGCGCACTGCGGATACCGTCACCCCCCTCCCTTGCGGAGGACGCATGCACGGTCTGCCGTTCTGGTGTTGCCGTCGCGCTAATCATCAATCTGCCGTCGCAGCCAATATGTGAAACAGTGCCTATCTTAGGTGCGTTTTTTCCAAACTTCCACCTTCATCGCTCCAAAAACGGCCGTTATGATCAGGACATTTCAGACATCATTTATGTTGCCATGCCGCGAATTCTGCAGCAGGTCAACCACGCGGCAGTCCGCACACATCTTGATGCGGTCCAGCGCGCCGGGCTCCGCAAACATCGAGTGCTGACCCAGCCGTGACAACATGCCGTCCACCATCTGCTTGGTTCCAAAAGGTTTTCCGCATTTGATGCAGTTGAAGGCCTGGGCTTCGTTGAGGGTCCTGGCCGCCTTCGCCTGCCCCGTCAACAGCAGGCGCGGTTGCAGTGACAAGGCCTCTTCGGGGCATGTGCGTACGCACAATCCGCATTGCACGCAATTCTGTTCGAGGAAGCGCAGGGCCGGCGTTTCCTTGGAATCGAGCAGTGCGCCCTCCGGACAGGACCCCACGCAGGCCATGCAAAGGGTGCATTTTTCCTTGTTCACTTCGACGCTGCCGTAGGGCGCGCCCGATTTCAGTGCAATCGCATCGGTCTTTTTCGGTGCATGGCTGCGCAGGTGCTCGAACACGAAATCCAGCGTGCCGCGCTTGTCGTTACCGAGGTTGAAACCGGCCTCGGGCAGAGCGGCGGGCCGCGGCAGTGCCCACAGCCGGCGCTCCGCCTCGGCCATGTCGGCGACCGGCAGCCAGCAGGCGCGTTCGCCCTCGTAGCCGAATCCCGCGAGCAGTTCCTGCGCCAGCGCGACCTGCCGTCCGCCGGCCTCGACATAAGCCGCCGCTTCCGAACCTGCGCCGAGCACCACCACCTGCGCCGCGCCCAGCGCGATGGCACCGAGCACCAGGTCGATGCCGATCGCGGCCACATGCAACACTTCGACGGGAATCAGGTCCGCCGGCAGTCCCCTGCCCCGGCGCGCCAGTTGAGCCAGCAGTTCGCGGCCGTCAGTGGTGTTGTGGAACAGCAGCCGCGGATTGCGCCCGCCCGCGGCGCGGTAGGCCTTTAATGCCGCCTTCAGCCGTGCGCCGGTATCGGCGACGCGCGGATACGCATAAGTCATCGCACCCGAGGGACATACCGTCGCGCAGCCGCCGCAGCCCATGCACAGATGCGGTTCGACCACGACCCTGTTCTCCTTCAGCACGCTGCTGATCGCGCCGGTCGAGCAGACGTCGATGCACTGCGTGCAGCCGGTGATGCCAGAACGCGCATGGGCGCAGAGCTTCTCGCGGTAGACGAAAAATTTCGGTTTCTCGAAGCTGCCCGTCAGCTGCGCCAGTTTGCCCGCGGCCAGCGCCTGCTCCAGCGGATCGCGGCCCGGCGCGAAATAACCCTGCGGCGGCTGCTCGGTACGGACGTTCGGCGTATCGTCGAGATCGAGCACCAGGTCGAAACGGTCTTCGCGCGGCGATTCGCCGCGGCCGAAATCGATCGCCTGCACGGTGCCGCAGGCCGTCACGCACTTGCGGTGGCTTTTGCATTTGTCGAGGTTGATCTGGAAACTGAAGTCGATCGCCTGCTCCGGACAGGCCTCGATGCAGGCGCCGCAGCGAGTGCAGGCTTCGAGATCAATGGGGTTGCGCTGCTTCCAACTGGCCGTAAATGCGCCAAGGTAACCGGACAGCGCGCTGACCTTGCCCGAGAACACCGGGTAACGGCGTTCACCCGGCAGTTCCGCGCCGCGCCCGTCGTCGCTCATCAGCACTGTCACCGAGAACTGTCCCGCCAGCCGCTCCGCCCAGGGCAATGCCGCTGCGCCGGGGCCGATGATCAGCAGTTCATTGCCGGCCTCATAACTCACCGTCGGCACCGGCTCGGAATCGGGCAGGTCAGCCGCGGCGAGCAATGCCGCCATTTTCGGCGCCGCCTGCGCGCCCTCTTCGGACCAGCCTGCGGTCTCGCGGATGTTGACGAAACGGATCGTGCCCTGCCCGCCCATTTCCGCATGCAAGGCTGAGAACAGCGGTGCTTCCTGCGTGCAGCCGACCAGCAGATCGTCGCCGGATTTCACCGCCGCCTCGAAACTGGCGAGATGGTGGCGGCAGAGTTCGCTGCGCAGCGGCGGCCATTCATCGCCGCCGAGCGCGCCGGCAATCACCTTGCCGTCGACCGTCATGGTCCTGTTGCAGTTGCAGAGCAGCGTTTTTTGCCTCATGGGGAATCCGCCGGAAAGAAAAAGTCTGCGCAGTCTACGCGGTTTGCGGCGGCGCTCCGGGCTCGTCGTCCGTTTTTTGCGTCAGTGGCGCAGGCTTCGCAGGATCCTCAGCCGTCGCCGGCGGCAGGGCTTCCGCCTCCTGTGCGGCCAGCGCCGCGGCTTCGGCTGCCGCCTCGGCCTCCACCTCCTGCTGCGGCGTCATCGCGCGCCGCTTCTGCGCCTCTTCATCCGATTCCTTCGCCCAGCCGAGGATTTTCTGCGCCTGTTTCAGTTCCGCCAGCATCGAGGCCGGCAAGGGATCGGAAATCGAATAATCGTCGATATAGACGTCCAGCCCGTCCATCACGTTGAAATGCGGATCGCTGAACATTTTTTTCAGCGCCGCGCGGCGCAGGGTCTCGTCGACCTTGGGATGCAGGAAACCGCGGTAATCGGAGTCGATGCCCAGCTCCTCGAGCGGCGGCAACTTGGGCGCCTCTTCCGCGGTCGCCGGCGTCACCGGTGCCGGCGGCTTCAGCGCCTCCTCGCGCGCATCACGCTTGCGGCGCGACCAGCGGGAGAGGAATTCTTCCGGGGTCTCGGCGGGTTTGTGTTCGGACTCGGCCATCGTGCTCGTGAATCTCAATCGGGTCGCCAGTTGCCCATGCGTCCCTTGTCCTTGCTGGTCGCATATTTCGCCTTCTTGCGCGGCTCCGGCTTGTAATGCTCCTCGCAGAACTTCGCCATCCAGGGCAGCAGTTCCAGCGGCAGCGGCACGCCGTCGACGGTCTCACCGCTGTCGAGCCAGCGCGATCCTTCGTGGTAACTCACGGTCAGCAGTTGCGGCTTCGCCACGTCGTCCTCCATCCGCCACAACACGAACACCTTGGGCTGCGGCGAGGTGATGTTCATGTAATACCCCTCCGCCTCGTCACGCTGCAGCGTGATCTGCAATCCCGAATGCAGCATCTGCAGGCGGCCGGCATCCTCCGCCAGCACCTGCGGCGGCGCAGCCGGGTCGAGATCGGGCAGGACGCTTTTGGCTTCCCATTTTTCGCTGGCCCAGCGGTTGTTCAGCGGCGTGCGCTCCATCACCACGGCAGCAGCCCGGCGTTGCGTCACGGATGTCGGGGATTCGGACATGAAAGCCATTCTGCGGGAGAAGCGGCGGCCATACAACCCTGCACTGCAGCTAAATACCTGATTTGCAAGTGTTGTCATCCTTGCACCGCGGGATTCGACTCGGCCATAATCAGCCCCTGTTCCGAGCCCCGAGCCATGACCGCCTCCAGCCCCGCATCCACCGCCACCGCCGTGCGTGACCGCCTCCGCCGGCCGCTGCGCGACCTGCGCATTTCGGTGACCGACCGCTGCAACTTCCGCTGTGTCTACTGCATGCCGAAGGAGAAGTTCGGCGCCGACTACCAGTTCCTTGAACGTTCGGCGCTGCTGTCCTTCGAGGAAATCACGCGGCTGGCACGGCTGTTCACGCAGCTCGGCATCGAAAAAATCCGCCTCACCGGCGGCGAGCCGCTGGTGCGCCGCGGCATCGAACGACTGATTGCGATGCTGTCGGAGATCCCCGGCCTCGACCTGACACTGACCACCAATGGCTCACTGCTCGCCAAAAAAGCCGTTGCCCTGCGCGCCGCAGGCCTGCAACGCGTCACCGTCAGCCTCGACTCGCTCGATGACAGCGTGTTCAAGGCAATGAACGACGTCGACTACCCGGTGGCGAAAGTGATTGAAGGCATCGATGCCGCCGCCGCGGCCGGCTTCAAGCCGGTCAAGGTCAACATGGTTGTCAAGCGCGGCGTCAACGAACACAGCATCCTGCCGATGGCGAAGTTTTTCCGCGAACGCGGCCACATCCTGCGCTTCATCGAATACATGGACGTCGGCGCCACCAACGGCTGGCGCATGGACGACGTCGTCAGCGCACGCGAAATCGTCGACATCATCAGCCGCGAACTGCCGCTGGAGCCCGCCGACCCGAATTACACCGGCGAAGTCGCCGAACGCTGGCGCTACACCGACGGCAGCGGCGAGATCGGCGTCATCGCCTCGGTGACCCAGGCCTTCTGCCGCGACTGCACCCGCGCCCGCATCTCCACCGAAGGCCAGCTCTACACCTGTCTCTTCGCCACCAGCGGCCACGACCTGCGCACGCTGCTGCGCAGTGGTGCCAGCGACGAAGCCCTGCTCGCGACAATCGGCGGCGTGTGGACCGCGCGCGAAGACCGCTATTCCGAAATCCGCGGCCAGCAGACCGTGCCGCTGAAAAAAATCGAGATGTCCTACATCGGCGGCTAACCCAGATTCCCTCTCCCCCAAAATATTCCCTCTCCCCGCAGACTTGCGGGGAGAGGGTCAGGGTGAGGGGCAACAAAAGCCATTAGCCCTATCCCCGTGCCCAAACCCGAAATCACAAAAGCCATCCGCCCGCTGACCGTCGAAGTCGAATCGGTCAACGAGCGCGGCGAAGCCGAAGCCACGCCCATCGCCGGCGAACACCCGCTGACGATCTATATCGACAAGCGCGAAATCGTCACGCTGATGACCCTGGGCCAGAACCCCGAAGCACTGGTGCTGGGTTATCTGCGCAACCAGCGGCTGGTCAAATCCATCGATGAGATTGCCGCGGTGCAGGTCGATTGGGAAACCGGATCCGCCGCCGTAACTACGCGCAAGGCGATCCGCGGCCTCGGCAAAAAAATGGGCAAACGCACCGTCACCACCGGCTGCGGCCAGGGCACGGTGTTCGGCGACCTGATGGAAGAAATCGATTCAATCAAACTGCGCGACGACGTGCGTTTGAGCGAAACCGGCCTCTACGCCCTGCTCGACGCCGTACGCCGCCACGAAACCATCTACAAGAGCGCCGGTGCGGTGCACGGCTGTGCGCTGGCGGCGGTGAACGGTGACAGCGCCGGAATCCTCCATTTCGTCGAGGACGTCGGCCGCCACAATGCCGTGGATGCCATCGCCGGCCTGATGTGGCTGGAGGACATCGACGGCTCCGACAAGGTGTTCTACACGACAGGCCGCCTGACCTCGGAAATGGTGATCAAGGCCGCGCAGATGCGCATCCCCTTCCTGGTGTCGCGGTCGGGACTCACGCAGATGGGCCATGACGTCGCGCTGCGCACCGGCATCACGATGATCGGCCGCGCCGTCAACAAGCACTACCTGCTGTTCACCGGCCGCGAGCGTTTCGTGAAGCCGGTGACACAGACGATGCTGGCATGAGCGGCATCACCGGGATACTCCTCGCCGGCGGCCAGGGCCGGCGCATGGGCGGCGTCGACAAGGGCCTGCAGCTGTTGCGCGGCCAGCCGATGGCGCAGCACGTCATCGAACGTTTCGCGCCGCAGGTCGACGAACTGCTGATCAACGCCAACCAGAATATTGAGCAGTACCAGTCACTCGGATATCGCGTGATACCCGATGCCATCGGCGGCTTTGTGGGTCCGCTCGCGGGCCTGCACCGGGGCCTCAGTGAAGCCGCGCACCCGCTGGTGGTCACCGCGCCCTGCGACTCGCCCTTCCTGCCGCTGGACCTGGTGACGCAATTGAAGAACGCGCTGGAAACCCATCAGGCCGAACTCGCCGTCGCCAAGACCGGCGACCAGCCACATCCGGTGTTCAGCCTGTGCCGCAAATCCGTATTGCCGGGCCTGACCGCCTTTCTCGAAAGCGGCGGTCGCAAGATCGACCTCTGGTATTCACAGCTGAAGGTGGTGGAAGTGCAGTTCGCGGATGAGGCCGCGTTCCGCAACATCAATACCCGGGAAGAACTGGCCGCCAGCAGCAAGGCCTGACCCGCTGCATCATGACGCGCGCCGCGCCTCGCGCATCAGCTCCTGTGCCACCTGTGCCGCTGCACGCGTGAATTTGCCAACCAGGCCGGCGCGCTGCAGGCCCTTGGGATAACCGACCGCAAAACGCTGCTCGATGCGAGTCTCGAGCGGGCGCAGCACGAGGCCACGGCTGATGAACTGCGCGCCCAGCAGTTCCGGCACCAGCGCGATGCCGAGCCCGTTGGCCGCAAATCCGCAGGCCGCTCCCACCGCATGGGTCTCCAGCCGGACCGTCGGCATTTTTCCGCCATGACTCAGCAGCGCGCGGACTTCCTGCAGCCAAGCCGCGTTGCGCCCGAGCATGACCAGCGGCTCGCCGGCCAGATCGCGCGCGCGGATGATCCGGGCGCGCCCCAGGCGGTGGCTCGATGACAGCGCGCAGGCGACAGAACTCTCCGCCAGCGGCAGCGTCGAAATGCCCGCATGCGCCACGGGCTCCTTGAGAATGCCCACATCGACCTCGCGTTTGGCAATCATCGCGGCAATGGCCTCGTAACTCCCGAGTTCGACGGCGTACCGCAGGTTTGCATGCTGCGGCGCGAGGCGCGCGATGATGCGCGGGAGCAGCACCTCGCAGAAGCTGTAGGGCGCGGCAATGCGCAGCATCCCGGTATTGTTGGCGCGCATCTTGCGGACCAGATTGAGCACCCGGTCGACGCCCTCGAAGGCATGGGCAACCTCGCGATGCAGTTCCAGCGCGTGCGCCGTCGGCAGCAGCCGGCCGCGCTCGCGGGCAAAAAGGTCGATGTCGAATCCTGCTTCGAGCTGCGCGATCTGGCGGCTCACCGCGGGCTGGGACAGGCCCAGCAGGCGTGCCGCGGCACTCGCCGAGCCGGTGTCCACCACCGCGCGGAACACTTCAAGCTGCCGGTAGTCCATGCGCCCCCCATGTCAGAAGTGCATAGATTAATACGGAACACGGATATTGTTGCGCATTTGTTACGGGCTGTGGAGACTGCCAGCGCATCCATCCGACAGGAGCAGTCCGGTGAACCGTCCAGAGGCCCATGCCGTGCCGCCGGTAATCGTCAGGCCAGCGCGGGGAACCCCCCTGCCGCTGCTGTTTGATTCCCCCCACAGCGGCACCATCGCACCGTCCTGGATGCAGCCTGTAGCGCCGCCCGAAGCACTGGCCAGCGGCTGCGACGCGTTTGTCGACGAACTCTACGGCATGGCCCCCGACCACGGGTGCACGCTGATCGCCGCCACCTTCCCGCGCTGGGCCATCGACCCCAACCGCGCACGCGACGACATCGACCCCGAACTGCTGGACGCCCCCTGGCCCGAACCCGTGGTCGTCACCGACAAGTCCCTGAGCGGCATGGGCCTGATCCGCCGCCTCGCCCTGCCCGGCATGCCGGTGCATGGCCGCAAACTGCGCGTGAACGAGGTCGAAGCCCTGATCCGCGACTACTACGATCCCTACCACGATGCAGTGCGCACCCAGCTCGATGCGCTGCATGCCCGCTTCGGCGGCGTCTGGCATGTCGACTGCCATTCGATGAAATCGCGCGGCAATGCGATGAATGTCGATGCCGGCCAGGCGCGCCCGGATTTTGTCGTCAGCGACCGCGAAGGCAGCACCAGCGCCCCCGAATTCATCGACTGCGCCGTGACCACGCTGCGCGGGCTGGGTTACCGCGTCAACGTCAACAACCCGTACAAGGGCGCGGAACTGGTGCGCCGTTATTCCGATCCTGCCGCCAACCGCCACAGCATCCAGATCGAGGTCAACCGCGCGCTTTACATGGACGAAACCACGCGCGAACGCCACCAGGGTTTCACCGGGCTGGCCGCCAATCTTGAACGGCTGATCAGCTCCCTGTCGGATTTCATCCAGTCACGCCTTGCCCGCCGATAACACCACGACACATCACGAGGAGAACCACATGAGAAAAACACCCCGCAAAACCGGCAACAAACATCTGCGCGCGCGGCTCTGCGCCGTCATGGTCACGGCGGCATTGGCGGCCGGCGCATCCGGCATCACATCCGCCGCCGGATATCCCGAACGTCCGGTGCGCCTGATCCTCGGCACCGGCGCCGGCGCGGCACCGGATGTCACCGCGCGGATCTTCGCCACCAGGCTGACCGAGCTGCTGGGCCAGCAGTTCGTCGTCGACAACCGCCCCGGTGCCGGCGGCATCATCGGCATGGACGTCGTCTCCCGCGCCACACCCGACGGCTACACCCTGGTCGGCTGCAGCCTGGGCCAGGCCATCCGCCCGGCGCTGCGCAAACAGCTGTCCTTCGATCCGCTGAAGGACTTCACCCGCATCACGCTCTACGGTGCCGTGCCCAACGTCCTTGTCGTCAATCCTTCGGTGCCGGTGCGCAGCCTCAAGGAATTTGTCGCCCATGCCAAGGCCAACGAAGGCCGCTTCCGTTATGCCTCCTCCGGTGTCGGGCTCTCACCGCACCTGACGATGGAGTATTTCAAGACCCTCGCCGGGATCAACATCCTGCATGTGCCCTACAAGGTCGGCGCCCAGGCCACCAACGACGTCATCGCCGGCGAAGTGCACACGCAATTCAACAATCTGCCCACGCAACTGACCAACATCAAGGCCGGCAGGGTGCGCCCGATTGCCGTGACTGCAATGAAGCGGCAATCGGCACTGCCCGACGTGCCCACCTTCGACGAATCCGGCTTCAAGGGTTTCGAGGTGACGGTCTGGTACGGCCTCTGCGGCCCGGCAAAAACCCCGCCCGCGGTGGTCAAGCGCCTGGTCGACGCGACGAATCAGGCCCTGTCATCGAAAGACCTGCTGTTCAAATACAACGAGCACGGCGTCGAAGCCCGCAACTGGTCCGGCGACAAATTCGACGCCTTCTACAAAGCGGAGATCGCGCGCTGGGCGAAAGTGGTCAAGACCGCGGGCATCGAACCCGAATGAGTCCGGCGCCATGACCGGCGCAAAACCGCCGGATCATAAAATATTAAATATAATCAAATACTTATAATCATGTAGATCCAGGGCAAGCGGTCGCACCCGCCGGCTCCGGCAGTCTGCCGGTCGAACAGCGCCATGAGCTCATCGCTGCGCAGGGTGTCTCCGCTCAGGGCAGGACCACGCTGCCATCACCCCAAAGGTACCCCCAAAGGTACCGGAGTCGATTTACTTTCAGAAAAGGAGCTCGCACCATCATTTAATCGACCGCCATCCGACCTTGAACCGGCGAAAAATCCTGCCGCCAGTGGATCACCGCGACAATCAGCACCCGCCCCGCATCGAGCCTGTAAATGATCCGGTAACGGTGCACAAAACGTTCACGAATGGCCGCATCACCCAACTCGGGAATCGCGCGCCCCATCTCGGGATAGTCGGGGATATCCTCGACCGTTTCGACAATTTTCGAGACGACTGCTTTCGCATACCAGGGCGAGCGCGATTGATGTAAGCCGCAATCGCCTCGGCATCCTCGATCGCCTCAGGTGACCAGACTACGATGCGAGCCATTGCTTGAGTCGCCCTTTTGCCTCCGCGTGATCGACAGCACCTTCCGACTCGGCGCGCAGCAGGCCACGCTGCACTTTTTCCAATACATAGAGGTGGTATTGGATGTCTTCGTAACTCGCGTTTTCCGGCAGCTTCTGCAGAAGCGACTGAACCTGATCTTTCGGGTTACCCATACGGCTTCCAATGCCACAGATTGGCTGAGAGTTGCAGTTTAGTCGGGACGAGGCTTTTTATTCAAAGATTCGCCACGTCCCAAAAACTTTGATCCAGCTGGCAAAGGTTCGATGAGAAAAGTTATATAAGAATTTGTTTTTAAAATACTTTTAAGAAACCGCTGCCACCCTCAACGCCCCCCGCAACCCCACCTGCGCATCCATCACCACCCGCACCGGTATCCCCGACAACAGCGGCGTGAACGCCCCCTTGCCGGTGAAGGCGCGCATGAAACTCCCGTCCTTCAGCCGGTTGACGATTTTCGGCGCGATGCCGCCGCCGATGTAGACGCCACCGCGCGCGAGCGCGGTCAGCGCGATGTTGCCGGCGAAGGAGCCGTAGGCGGCGATGAACAGGTCGAGCGCGCGCACCGCCAGCGGGTCGAGTTTGTTGAGGCCGTATTCGGTGATCACCGCACTGGGATCGGCGCCGGCGCGTTTGGTGGCGTCGAGCAGCTGTTTCGACGGCACGCCGAGGCCGGTCTCCTGCAGGAAGCTGAACACGCGCATCAGGCCCGGCCCGGAAATCACCCGCTCCCAGGACACGCGGCCATAGGTGCGGCGCAGGTACATCAGCAGTTTGTCCTGCAGCTCGTCGATGGGCGCGAAGTCGGCATTGCCGGCCTCCGAGGGCAGCACTTCCCAGCCGCTGCCGTTCCAGTGGATCAGCCCGACTCCGAGTCCGGTGCCGGCACCGATGATCACCGCGGTGCCCTGCTCCGGCGCTTCGGCCGACTGCAGCGTGGTGAAGCTGGCATGCGGCAGTTCCAGCACGCCGAGGCCCGCGGCGTGGAAATCGTTGACGATCTGCACCGGCGGCAGCCCGTAACGCGCCGCGACACCGGCGGCGCTGACTTTCCAGCCGAGGTTGGTCAGCGTCGATTCGCCCTCGGCCACCGGGCCGGCGACGGCGAAAGTCACGGCGCCCAGATGCGGCCGCGCGGCGGCGGGCTCGGGCAGCGCGAGGAAAGCCGTGATCAGGGCATCGAAGTCGGCGAACTGGCGGCTTTCGAAGGATTTTTCGAATAACACGCGGCTGGCGCCGCCGGTCTGGCGTTCGGCAATGGCGAAGCTGGCGTGGGTGCCGCCGATGTCGGCGGCGAGGATGAAGCGTGGGGATGTGGTCATTAGCTGACTTTGATATTCACTGATCATGGTCACCCCTCACCCCAGCCCTCTCCCCGTGAAACGGGGAGAGGGAGTGGATGATGAGAGGAATAAAACATCAAGCGGAGGCTCCGCTGCCGGCCGGGCGCATGCGCGCCAAGGGATTCTGCCGGTAGAACTGTGACAACTGGTCGTAGACCGCGGGATAGAGGCCGTGCAGCGCTTCGGGGCGTTCGAAGAAGAGTTCGCTGGTGACGGCGAAGAATTCCGCGGGGTCTTCGGCGGCGTATTCATCGAGGACGGTTTCCTCGCGCGCGTCGAGGCGCCGCTCGAAATCGGCAAAAGCCGTGCTGAACACTTCGCTCCAGGCCTTGCGGTCCATGTCGGCATGCAGCGGCGGGAAACCGTTGGGTGTGCCGTTGCGCATGTCGATCTTGTGGGCGAACTCGTGCAGCACGACGTTGTAGCCGTCACCGCCGTCGGCCTCCTGGGCATCACGCCAGGACAGGATCACCGGGCCATGTTCCCAGGCTTCGCCGGACAGCGGCGCGCGCACCTTGTGCATCACGCCGTGCTCGTCCATGTAGTCGTGTTCGACGATGAATTCGTCGGGATAAACGATGACCTCGACCCAGTCGTCGTAGAGCTCAAGGTCAAGGTTCAGCAGCAGCAGGCAGGCCTGGGCGGCAATGACCAGTTGCATGTCGCGGGTCATCTGCAGGCCGCCGGCGCCGCTGACCGCCTTGCTGTCGAGGAACAGCGCGGTCAGCTCGCGCAGCCGAAGCTGCTCAGCGGCCGACAGCAGCCGGAAAAAGGAGAAACGCGACATCAGGCGCAGCCACTGCGCATCGCCGATCGGCTGCCGCTCGACGGCGCGCGTGCGGCGCCAGCGGCCGAACCAGTTGCCGAGGCCCATCGCCTCAGGCGCCATCCCGGCCGTCGCCGAGCTTCAGCACCTTCGCGCTTTCCGGTTTTTCGTCGTCGAGCTCGACACCCTCGATCTGCGCGAAGCGCTGCGAAATCTTGCCGCTGGTGACCTGCACCTTCTCGACGTCGTCGTAGGCCTGGCGGATGTGTTTGGCGAGGTCCTTCATGCGGTCGTCGAAACGGCCGAATTCCACCGACAGCCGCGACAGGGAATCCTTGATGACATGAATCTGCTTGCGCGTCTCGACGTCCTTCAGCACCGCGCGCGCGGTGTTGAGCACCGCCATCAGCGTCGTCGGCGACACGATCCATACGCGTTTGGCGCTGGCGTATTCGACGGTTTCGGCGTGGTGGGCGTGGATCTCGGCGAACACGGCTTCCGCCGGCACGAACATCACCGCGCCGTCGGAGGTCTCGCCGGGGATGATGTATTTTTTCGAGATGTCATCGACGTGTTTGCGGATGTCGGCGCGGAACTGCTTCTGCGCCAGGGCATGGTCGACATCGTTGACGCCGGCTTCGAACATGCGGTGGTAGTTTTCAAGCGGAAACTTGGAGTCCACCGCGACCATGCCGGTCGGCGCCGGCAGCCGCAGCACACAGTCGGCGCGCACACCCGTGGACAGCGTGAACTGCATTTCATAGGCGTTCGGCGGCAGCACGTTGCGAACGAGGCCTTCAAGCTGCACTTCCCCGAATGCGCCTCTGGCCCGTTTATCGCCCAGCAGTTCCTGCAGGCTGACGACGCTGCCGGTGAGGCTTTCGATTTTTTTCTGCGCTTCGTCGATGGTCGCCAGCCGCGTCATCACGCTGACGAAGGTCTCGTTGGTTTTCTTGAAACCCTCGTCGAGGCGTTCGTTGACCTTGCCGGCGATTTCGCCGAGCCGCGCGTCGATTTTGGTGTTGAGGGATTCGGTGGTCGCGGCCAGCCGTTCCAGCAGCGCCTCGCGCTGGCCGCCCATTTCCTGGGTCAGCGTCAGGCGCAGCGCATGCAGCACCTCGCGCGTCTGTTTCAGTTCCTCGGCGGTTGAGACACGCTGACGTTCGCCGGCCTCGCTGACCTGGCCGCCGATGCGGTCGCCCTGCTTCGTCAGGCCGTCATGCAGGTCGCCCAGCATCGCGCGGTGCTTCGCCTCCAGCGCCTGCTGCAGTTCCAGCGTCATCTGTGCCGCGGCCTTTTTCTGCAGCATCAGCACCACGCCGAAGCCTGCAAAAAAAGTCAATAAAATCAATAATATATAAAATACCGGGAAATCACTCATGGGCACTCGCTGCGTTTCGCCGAAGTATAGCCTCCGCGGTCGCGCCGCGGACAGGCTTCAGGACAGTTCGCGCAGGACACGCAGCGGTGCGACCCTCAGCACGCGACGCGTGCCGAGATAACCCGCGGCGGCAACCCCGACGATGCTGCAGACCAGCCCCACCGCCCATACCGCCGGGCTGAAGCTGTAACCGACGTTGATGATGCGGTCGGCCAGCGCGTAACCCAGCGCGTTGGCGCCGGCGGCGGCGATGATGCCGGCCAGCGCACCGATCATCGCGAACTCGGCAAGATTGGCCCGGGCCAGCTGGGTACGGCTCGCGCCCAGCGTGCGCATGATGGTGGCCTGGTACAAGCGTTCGTCCTGGGTGCTGGCGATTGCCGCATACAGCACCACCAGCCCCGCCATCAGCGTGAACAGGAACACGAACTGCACCGCGCGCGAGACCTGGGTGATCATCGCCTGCACCTGGGTCAGCACCTGGGCGACGTCGATCAGCAGGAAATTGGGAAACTGCTTCACCAGCGCGTTGAGCAGGTCGACATTGCCCGGCGGCAGGTAGAAGCTGCTGACATAACTCAGCGGCTTGTCCTCGAGCAGCCCCGGTGGCGCGACCAGGAAAAAGTTGACGTTGAAGGAATCCCAGTCGACCTTGCGCAGGCTGGTGACTTCTGCGGTAAACACGCTGCCGGCGGCATCGAAGGTCAGGCGGTCGCCGATTTGGATGCCCAGCGATTTCGCAATGCCGTCCTCCATCGAGAACTGGTCGCGGCGCTGCGGCTTGTCGCCCCACCAACGGCCGGCCACCAGCAGGTTGTCGGGCTGCATCTGTGTAGCCCACGACAGGTTGAATTCGCGGTCGACCAGCCGTCGTGCGCGGTCATCGCTGTAATCGGACGAAGATACTGCCCGGTCGTTGATGCCGGTCAGGCGTGCGCGCACCATCGGATGCAGTTCGGGTGCCGCGATATTGCGCGCGGCAAAAAATTTGTTCAGCGCCGGCACCTGGTCCTTCTGGATGTTGACGATGAAGCGGTTGGGCGCATCCGGCGGCAGGCTCGCCTGCCACAGCTGCAGCAGTTCGCTGCGGATGATGGTCAGCGTCAGCAGTGCCATGATGCCGATGCCCAGCGCGACCACCTGCAGGATGCTCGCCAGACGGCGGCGGCGCAGGTTGGCGATGCCGAAACGCCAGGACACGCCGGAACCGCGCAGCCGCGACACCAGCGCGATCACGCCCCAGGCCGCGAGCCCCGCCACCAGCATCGCGACGGCGAAACCGGCGAAGACGAGGCCGCCGGTGCGCAACTCGCCCGCCTTCCAGATGATCAGTCCCGCGATGACCGCGGTGCCCAGCAGATAACCCAGCCAGCCGCTGCCGCCGGGCAGGCCGAGATCGCGGCGCAGCACACGCAGCGGCGACACCCGGCCCAGCGCGATCAGTGGCGGCACCGCAAATCCCAGCAACAATGCGAGACCGGTGACGAAGCCATGCACTGCCGGACGCGGTCCGGCGGCCGGCAGTTCGACGGTAACCAGGCTGCCCAGCCACAATGCCAGCCCCTGCTGTGCGAGCAGACCGGCGGCGCAGCCGGCGAGACTCGCCACCGCACCGAGCACGATGAACTGCAACACATGCAGCCGCACCACCTTGCCGCGCGATACGCCGAAGCAGCGCATCATCGCGCAGGCATCGAGGTGGCGCTGCAGGTAACGCCGCGCCGCGAGCGCGATCGCCACCGCGGCGAGGATCACGCTCAGCAATGCGGTGAGGCTGAGGAATTTTTCGGCGCGTTCCAGCGCCGAGCGGATTTCGGGGCGCGCGTCCTGGATGGTTTCGACGCGTTGTCCGGGACCCAACCGGCTGTCGACCCAGGCGCGGTAACGGTCGACCGCGGCGGCCTCGCCCGCGACCTGCACGCGATAACGGATGCGGCTGCCGACCTGCACCAGGCCGGTGGCCGGCAGATCGGCCATGTTGAGCATCACCCGCGGCCCGGCATTGATGAAGCCGACGGCGCTGTCGGGTTCCTGGGTGATGATCGCGCCGATGGGCAGGCGGCTCTGCCCCACTTCGACGGTGTCGCCGGCCTTCAGCTGCAGACGCGTGTAGAGTTTTTCATCGACCCAGACCGTGCCTGCGGCCGGAATCGAAGTCGCGGGACGGTCCGGCGCATAAAGCTGGTCGCTGATGCGCAACTCGCCGCGCTGCGGATACCCCTCGGTGACGGCCTTGATTTCGGACAGCACGTTTTGGCCATTGGCTGCGGCCATGCTGGGAAAACGCAGCATTTCCGTGACCTGCAGGCCGAGGCGCTGCGCCTCGGTGGTGAACTGCGGATCCAGCGGCCGGTCGCCGGAAACCACGAGGTCGGCACCCAGCAGCTGGTTGGCCTGGCGGTTCAACGCCTGGTTCACGCGGTCGGCGAAAAAGCCCACCGTGGTCACGCTGGCGACGGCCACCACCACCGCGACCGCAACCAGTGTCAGTTCACCGGCGCGCCAGTCGCGCGCGAGCAGGCGCAGTGCGAGACCGAATTCATTGAAAAACCGCATTACTGCAGCACCCCGCCGGCCAGACGCAGCGAACGGCCGCAGCGCTGCGACAGTTCCATGTCATGGGTCACCAGCACCAGCGTGGTGCCGCGTTCGCGATTGAGATCGAACATCAGCTGGATAATGCCGGCGCCGGTGTCGGCATCGAGATTACCGGTGGGTTCATCGGCCAGCAGCAACCGCGGTTTCGTGACAAAGGCTCGTGCAATCGCCACGCGCTGCTGTTCGCCGCCGGAAAGCTGTTTCGGATAATGCGTCAGGCGCTGGCCGAGGCCGACGCGTTCGAGCAGACCGCGCGCTTCGGCGGCGGCATCGGCGGCGCCGGCGAGTTCCAGCGGCAGCATCACGTTTTCGAGCGCGGTCATTGCCGGCAGCAGGTTGAAGGACTGGAACACGAAACCGAGCAGGCGCGCGCGCAATGCGGCGCGGCCATCTTCGTCGAGCGCGAACAGGTCTTCACCGTCGATCTGCACCGAACCCGCGGTTGGCGTGTCGAGTCCGGCCAGCAGGCCCAGCAGCGTTGACTTGCCGGAACCGGATGCACCGACCACCGCCACCGCCTCGCCGGACGCGATGCTGAAACTCACGTCGCGCAAAATGGTCAATTCGGAATCGCCGGTGGTAACCTGCTTGGTCAGGCCCGCCACGCGGACCATTTCATTGTTTTCTGTTTTCCGGAGTTCTTCGCTCATGCTGATCCGCTTGTTTCTGTTGTTGACCCTGCTGCTGCCATCGTTTGCCGGCGCCGCGACCATCCTGGTGTACGGTGACAGCCTGTCCGCCGGTTACGGGCTTGCGCGCGGCGAGGACTGGGCCCAGTTGCTCGCCCAGCGGCTGCGTGAAAAGAAACTCGATTATACGGTCGCCAATGCCAGCATCAGCGGTGAAACCACGCTCGGCGGCGCGAACCGCATCGAACAGACACTAAAGAATCATCGCCCTGCCATTACGATTCTCGCGCTGGGTGCCAACGACGGCCTGCGCGGTTCCGATCTCGATGCGATGCGCCGCAACCTCGAACGCATCATCGACGCGGCACAGAAAGCGAAATCGCGGGTGATCGTCGTCGGCATGCGCATACCGCCCAACTACGGCCAGCAATACACGGAAAAGTTCCAGGCAACCTTCAGCGACATCGCAAGGAAACGCAAACTGCCGCTGGTGCCCTTCCTGCTGGAGGATTTTGCCGAGAAACGCGATTACTTCCTGCCCGACAACCTGCACCCCACGGCGGCGGCGCAGCCGCTGATCCTCGACACGGTCTGGAAGGTGCTTGTGCCTCAGCTAAAAATAACCAATAAAAACAAATAGTTATATAATTTTTACCTGGGCGGCACCGGCAGTCAGCCGGCCGATGACAACAGCATCCGCAAATCCCTCTGTCCTGAACACCTCGAGCACCGCGGGCGCGGTGTCCGGCGTGCAGGCCACCAGCAGGCCGCCGGCGGTCTGCGGATCGGTCAGCAGCTTGCGCTGCAGGCTCATGTCGCCGGCGGGCAGCACAACCTGTGAGCCATAACTGTTCCAGTTGCGCTCGGAAGCACCGGTAACGAAACCCTGCTCCACCAGCGGGCGCGCCGCACCAAGCACCGGCACCTTTGACCATTCCAGTTCCGCAGCAAGTTTCGAGCCGCGGCAGATTTCCAGCAGGTGGCCGAGCAGGCCGAAACCGGTGACGTCGGTCAGGGCATGCACGCCGGCCATGTCGGCCAGCGCGATGCCCGGCGTGTTGAGTTTGGTCGTCGACTCGATCATCTGGCGGTAACCCTCGGCGGACAGCTCGCCCTTCTTCAGCGCCGCGCTCATGATGCCCACGCCCAGCCCCTTGCCGAGGATCAGCAGGTCACCGGCCTGCGCGCGGTCATTGCGCTTGACCTTGTCCGGATGGATCAGGCCCAGCGCGACCAGGCCGTAGATCGGCTCCGGCGAGTCGATTGAATGGCCGCCGGCGATCGGAATGCCCGCCGCCGCGCAGACCGCATGGCCGCCGGCGACGATGCGTTGCGCGGCCTCCATCGGCATCTTGCCGACGGGGATGCCCAGCAGCGCCAGCGCGAGAAAGGGTTTGCCGCCCATCGCATAGACATCGGAAATGGCATTGGTCGCGGCGATGCGCCCGAAGTCATAGGGGTCATCAACGATCGGCATGAAAAAATCGGTGGTCGCGATGATCGCCTGCGTATCGTTGATGCGATACACCGCGGCGTCGTCACTCGACTCCGTGCCGACCAGCAGGTCCTTGAAAGGTTGCGCGGCCGGGCTGTTGGCCAGAACTTCGCTCAGCAACGCTGGCGTCAGTTTGCAGCCTCACCCGCCGCCGTGGGAGAACTGGGTCAGACGGAGGGGCGCGGTGTCCGGGGATTTGCTCATGATTTGCCGGTAATTGCCGGTACACTCGGGGCACCGGTCGTTTGAATTCAGGTTAACTGGGATTTTTGCAGCGCCGCTAAGCTAACACAACACCCGGACATTGACGAGGCGCGGCCCGACGCATGCCCCTGCACACCGCAACGCTGATCCACCGTGAAGACGGCACGCCCTGGTCGCCGGACTTCGATGACGTCTATCACAGCGCCGACGGTGGCCTGGCACAGGCGCGTGCGGTATTCCTCGCGGGCAACCGGCTGCCCCTGCGCTGGGCGGAACGGCCGCTGTTCAGCCTGCTCGAAACCGGCTTCGGCATCGGCATCAATTTCCTCGCCACCTGGCAGGCCTGGCGCGATGATCTGGCGCGTTGCGGGCGGCTGCATTATTTTTCGGTCGAGAAACACCCCCTCAGCCTCGCCGACCTCGCGGCCTGCCACTCGCGGCTGGCGGAAGTCACGCCTTTGGCCACGGAACTTCAGGCGCAGTGGCCGCTAGCCTTGCCGGGCTGGCACCGGCTGTACTTTGATGAAGGGCGCGTGTTGCTGACCCTGCTGTTCGCCGATGTCGCGCAGGCGCTGCCCGCGATCGATGCCCGCTTCGACGCTTTCTACCTCGACGGTTTCGCGCCGGCGCGTAATCCGCAGATGTGGAACAGCGGGGTGTTCCGTCACTGCGCCCGCCTGGCCGCGCCCGGCGCCACGCTGGCGACCTATACCGCGGCGCGGGTCGTGCGTGACGGCCTTGCCGCAGCCCATTTCAGCAGCGAACGGCTGCCGGGTTACGGTCGCAAGCGCCACCGCCTGGCTGCGGAGTTCCGGCCGCCCGCCTGGCATCCGGCGGCCGACCTTCCGGCATCAACGCCGGCCGATGCCCCGGTGATGGTGATCGGCGCCGGACTTGCCGGTGCTGCGGTCGCGGAGAAGCTGGCACTGCGCGGCCACCCGGTCACAGTACTTGATGCCGCTGCAGGGCCGGCTGGCGCTGCCTCCGGCCTGCCTGCCGCACTGTTCCATCCGCATCTGTCGCCCGATGATGCGATCCTCTCGCGCCTGGTGCGCAAGGGTCTGCTGACCGCGCTGCGGAGCTGGGAGGCGCTGGAGCAGCGCGGACATGGGCTGACCTGTTCCCGTGAAGGTCTCGCCTGGCACGCAGCCGATGCCGCGGAGGAACGTTCGCTGCGGGAAACCGTTGAACGCCTGCGTTTCCCGGCCGAATACATGGCTTTCCTCGAGCGCGACGCACTGCGCGAACGCTGCGGCCTGCCCACGGCTTTCGGCGGCTGCTGGTTTGCCGGCAGCGGCTGGCTGGATCCGCGAGCCCTGGTCAGCGCACAACTCGCCACCGCCGGCATCAGCACCGGTTATGGCGCGCGGGTCGAACGACTCGACCGCCACGACGGCATCTGGCGTGTCTTCGACGCCAGCGGTGGATTGCTCGCCGAGGCGCCAGTCGTCGTGCTCGCCAACAGCCATGACGCGGAACGCCTGATGCCGGGCCTGTGCCGCCTGCGTCGCATCCGCGGCCAGTTGAGCCGCATTGCGGCGGCATTGCCGGCACTGCGCTGTGCCATTGCCGGCAGCGCCACCCTGGTCAGGCTCGGCGACAGTCTCGTCACCGGCAGCACCTTCGACGAGGATGATGTGGAGACGTTGCCGCGGGCAGCCGACCGTGCACGCAACCTCGCCGGCTTGCGCCGCCTGTGGCCGGAGTGCGTGCTGCCGGATGACGGTGACCTGCAGCAGGATTTTGTCGGTTTCCGCGCATCAACGAATGACCATCTGCCGCTGATCGGCGCCCTGCCCGATCTCGCGGTCCTGCGCGCGCAGGGCCTGCAGTGGCGCGGCAGGCCGGTTGCCGAACTCCCGCGGCAGGCGGGGCTCTACGGCGCCTTCGCCTGCGGTTCGCGCGGACTGCTGTGGTCCGGCCTCGCCGCGGAAATCATCACCTGCCGCATCAGCGGCGAGCCGCTGCCGCTGGAAAACGATCTCGCCGCCGCCGTCGATCCCGCGCGTTTCGTGCTGCGCAATCTGCGCCAGGGCCAGCTGCCCTGACCCGGATGATCCGCGGCGCATGCAGTACAATCCGCGGCACGTGATGACCTCCTCCAGACCCCCACAACATTCCCGGCTCAGCGACATCGACGCAGAGGACGTGCTGTCGGGTTTCGACACCATCATCGACGTGCGTTCGGAGAGCGAATTCGCCGAGGATCATGTGCCGGGCGCGATCAGCTGCCCGGTGCTCAATGACCGCGAACGCGCCGAAGTCGGAACGCTCTACAAGCAGCAGTCACCCTTCGATGCCAAGAAAATCGGCGCCGCGCTGGTCGCCGCCAACATCAGCCGCCACCTGCAGGCGCATTTTCTCGACAAGCCGCGCAACTGGCGGCCGCTGGTCTATTGCTGGCGCGGCGGGGAACGCAGCGGCGCAATGGCGCACATCCTCAGCCGTGTCGGCTGGCAGGTCGGGCGTGTGCTGGGCGGCTACAAGGCCTACCGCCGAGCCGTGATTGCGGAACTCGATACCCTGCCTGCCCGCTTTGACTGGCGCGTGGTCTGCGGCATGACCGGCACCGGCAAGAGCCGGTTGCTGCGCGCGCTGCAGGAACAGGGCGCGCAGGTGATTGACCTCGAGGAACTGGCGGCGCACCGCGGCTCGGTGCTCGGCAACCTGCCCGACCAGCCGCAGCCTTCGCAAAAAATGTTCGAAAGCCGGCTCTGGTCGCGGCTGAAGGCGCTGTCACCGGAACGGCCGGTGTTTGTCGAGTCTGAAAGCAAAAAGATCGGCGCACTGCGCGTGCCCGAATCCCTGATCAGCGCGATGTGGGCCAGCCGCTGCGTGTTCATCGAGGCGCCGGTCAGCGTGCGTGTCGCGCTGCTGAAAGACGAATACGCGCACTTCCTGTCGGACACTGCGGCACTCAACGCCCAGCTCGACTGCCTGAGATCGCTGCACGGCAATGAAATCATCGACCGCTGGCAGTCACTGGCGCGGGATGGTGCCTGGGATGAATTGACCGAAGACCTGCTGGTCCGGCATTACGATCCGGCCTATACGCGGGCCATCACCGCGCATTATCCTCGCCTGCCGCAGGCGCCCCGGCTGACACTGCCGGATCATGGCGACGCGGCGATGCAGGCACTGGCCCGCGCCGTCGCCGGCGAAGCCGCGCTGCAGCCGGCCTGAGCTCAGGCGGCCAGCGTCGCTTCCGCGGGCGAATCCGCATGTCCCGCGGCCTGCAGGTGGCCACGCCCGACCCCCGTATATTCGAAACCCCTGCCCTGCAACAGCTGCGGGTCGTACTGGTTGCGGCCGTCGACGATCAGGCGGCCGCGCATGCGCCTGCCGATTTCGGCGAAATCCGGCGAACGGAAGGTTTTCCACTCGGTCACCAGCAACAGCGCATCGGCGCCATCCACGGCATCGAGCGGGCTTGCGGACAGCTGCAGCGCGCCGGATTCAAACCATTGCTGCGGCCATTCGCGCCGCGCGCGCGGCATCGCCACCGGGTCATGCGCGCAGACCCGCGCGCCCGCGGCCAGAAGGTCGGTGATGATCGCCAGTGCCGGCGCCTCGCGCAGGTCATCGGTGCCGGGCTTGAAGGACAGGCCCCAGACCGCAAACCGCCGTCCCTGCAGCCGGTGGCCGAAACGGCCGGCGATCACCCCCGCCGCCCACTGCTTCTGCGTGTCGTTGACCTGCGCGACCGCCTCGAGGATGTCGAGGTCGCTGCGCGCCTTTCTGGCCATGTCAAGCAGTGCGCGGACGTCCTTCGGAAAACAGGATCCGCCGTAACCGCAGCCGGCATGCAGATAGGATGGGCCGATGCGCGAGTCGGAACCGATGCCGCGCCGCAGGTTCTCGACATCGGCGCCGAGCGCATCGCAGAGCCGCGCCATTTCGTTCATGAAGGAGATCCGCGTGGCGAGCATTGCGTTGGCGGCGTACTTGGCGAGTTCGGCATCACGCAGCCCCATCACCAGCAGCCGCTCGGTGTTGCGCACAAAGGGCGCGTAGAGGCCGCGCATCACCCGCTCCGTCCGCTCGCCCTGCAGGCCGAGCACGACACGGTCGGGGCTCATGAAATCCCGCACCGCGCTGCCTTCACGCAGGAATTCCGGATTGGCCACCACTTCGTGGCCGGCGGCGAGGCCGCGCTGTTTCGCAGCGCGGTCGAGGATCGTGCGGACCTGTTCCGCGGTGCCCACAGGAGCCGTCGACTTGCTGACCACGATGCAGCCTGCCGCCATGTGGCGGCCCACCGTGGCGGCGGCTTCGAACACCTGGCGGGTATCGGCGCCGCCATGCGCCAGCGGCGGTGTGCCGACGGCGATGAATACCAGGTCTGCTTCCGCAATCGACGATGCGGCATCATCCGCAAACAGCAGGCGCTGCAATTCCGAATTGCGCTGCACCAGGGGCCCCAGCTCCGGCTCAAAGAACGGCAGCAGACCCTTGCGCAGCTGCGCCATCCTGGAGGCATCGCTGTCGATGCAGGTCACCCTGTTGCCCGTTTCGGCAAGGCACGCACCGGTCACCAGCCCCACGTATCCGCATCCGATCACTGCAATGTTCATGACAACCCCCGCTATCGTGTTCGACTGCGCAATCTTCGCCTGCGCAGTTTACGGAAATGCTTCTTCCTGATGAACCTTTGAAGGCAATCCGCGCCGCCTGTTGCATGTCACCGCGAATTCGTCCAAGATAGCCTCAACTCCACACCGAACACGGCAACCCATCAGCGTGCTGGACCAACCTGCACCGGAATTTGAAATCCCCTCCACCGGGGGCAAGACCTTCAGGCTGGGCCCTCCGCCCGGCCAGATCCTGGTGATCTACTTCTACCCGAAGGACAACACACCGGGCTGCACCACCGAGGGTCAGCAGTTCCGCGACCTGCATCCGCAGTTTGCCAAGGCCGGTTGCGCGATTTACGGTGTCTCCCGCGACAGCCTCAAATCGCACGAAAACTTCAAGACCAAGCTGGGCCTGCCCTTCGATCTGCTGAGTGACGCGGACGAGATTGCGTGCAAGGCTTTCGGCGTGATCAAGATGAAAAACATGTACGGCAAGAAGGTGCGCGGCATCGAGCGCAGCACCTTCGTCATCGACGCCAAGGGCATCATCCGCCGCGAGTGGCGCGGCGTGAAAGTTCCCGGGCATGCACAGGAGGTGCTGGAATTCGCAAGAACCCTGGCCTGACCTCCCGGGCGCCCGTTTCCGCAGGGGCTGGACTCCCCACGGCCCCTGTTTCACCCCGTCCGCCAGGAGGCACATGATCCAGCGCAAGGCAGCACCCTCTTCCGCCGTCGTCACCCGCATCGCCACTGCCGCCACCAAGCTGTTCGTGCTGGACACCAATGTCCTGATGCACGATCCCACCAGCCTGTTCCGCTTCGAGGAACACGACATTTTCATCCCGATGGCCACGCTCGAGGAGCTGGACAACAACAAGAAGGGCATGTCGGAGGTTTCGCGCAATGCGCGCCAGGCGAGCCGTTACCTCGACGAACTGGTCGGCGCGCTGGAGGGCGACATCACCGGCGGCATCCCGCTGGAGATGCGCGGCGACAAATCGGTCTCGGGGCGTGCCTTCCTGCAGACCGAGGCGATCAACGCCCAGCTGCCTGCGAGCCTGCCCAGCGGCAAGGCGGACAACCAGATCATCGGCGTGGTGAAACACCTGCAGGAAACACATCCCAAGCGGCAGGTGATCCTGGTGTCCAAGGACATCAACATGCGCATCAAGGCGCGCGCGCTGGGGCTCGCCGCCGAGGATTATTTCAACGACAAGGTGCTGGAAGACACCGACCTGCTCTACACCGGCATCTGCGCGCTGCCGGCCGACTTCTGGGACACCCACGGCAAGAACATGGAGTCCTGGCAGCAGGCGGGACACACCTATTACCGGGTCAGCGGTCCGCTGTGCCGCAGCCTGCTGGTCAACCAGTTCGTCTTTCTGGAGGGTGACCAGCCCTTCCAGGCTCAGGTGCGCGAGGTCAGCGGCAAGACCGCGATCCTGCAGACACTGAAGGACCACAGCCACAACCGCAACAGCGTCTGGGGCATCACCGCGCGCAACCGCGAGCAGAATTTCGCGCTCAATGCGCTGATGAATCCCGACATCGATTTCATCACCCTGCTCGGCCAGGCCGGCAGCGGCAAGACGCTGATGACGCTGGCCGCGGGCCTGGCGCAGACGCTGGATGAAAAACTGTTCTCCGAAATCATCGTCACCCGGGTCACCGTGCCGGTCGGCGAGGACATCGGCTTCCTGCCCGGCACCGAGGAGGAAAAGATGAATCCCTGGATGGGCGCGCTGGAGGACAACCTCGACGTGCTCAACAAGACCGATGACGAGGCCGGCGAATGGGGCCGCGCGGCGACGCGCGACCTGATCCGTACGCGGATCAAGGTCAAGTCGCTGAACTTCATGCGCGGACGCACCTTCCTCAACAAGTTCCTGATCATCGACGAGGCGCAGAACCTGACGCCGAAGCAGATGAAAACGCTGATCACCCGCGCCGGCCCCGGCACCAAGGTGGTCTGCCTCGGCAACATTTCACAGATCGACACGCCGTACCTGACCGAGGGCAGTTCGGGCCTGACCTACGTGGTGGACCGGATGAAGGGCTGGCCGCATGGCGGCCATGTCACGCTGATGCGCGGCGAGCGTTCGCGGCTGGCGGATCAGGCGGCTGAAGTGCTCTGACCCGCCGCCGGCGGCTCAGTAGTCCGGGCCGCCGATGCCGCCGCCGGCATAGTTCTCGAAGCGGGTGTGGCGGCCGAGGAAGGTCAGGTCGATCTTGCCGACCGGGCCGTTCCTCTGCTTGGCGATGATGATTTCGGCAATGCCCTTGCGCGGCGAATCCTGGTTGTAGACCTCGTCGCGGTAGATGAACAGGATCACGTCCGCGTCCTGCTCGATGGCACCGGATTCGCGCAGGTCCGACATCATCGGCCGCTTGTCCTGGCGCGAGTCGACGCCGCGGTTGAGCTGCGACAGCGCGATCACCGGCACCTTCAGTTCCTTGGCGATGCCCTTCAGCGAACGCGAAATCTCTGCGATCTCGGTGGCGCGGTTCTCGTCGCGGCCGCCGCCGGAGGTGCCCGACATCAGCTGCAGGTAATCGACCACGATCAGCGCCAGGCCGCCGCACTGGCGGTGCATGCGCCGCGCGCGGGAGCGCACCTCGAGGCAGTTCAGCCCGGCGGTGTCGTCGATGTAGATCTGCGCATCGTTGAGCTTGCCCACCGCATCCACCAGCCGCGGCCAGTCGTCCTCCTTGAAGGTCCCGGTGCGCAGCTCGTGCTGATCCACCCGCCCCACGGAACCGATCATCCGCATCGCCAGCTGCGGGCCTGACATCTCCATGCTGAACACCGCCACTGCTTTCTTGCTGTCGAGCGCGGCATTTTCCACCATGTTCATCGCCAGCGCGGTCTTGCCCATCGACGGCCGGCCGGCGATGACGATCAGTTCGCCCGGCTGCAGGCCGGAGGTCATGCGATCGAGGTCGACGAAACCGGTGGCGAGCCCGATCACGTCATGCTTGTTTTCGCGGCTGTAGAGCATGTCGATGCGCTCGACGGTCTCGGTCAGCAGCGGATCGATCTTGGTGAAACCCTGCCGCGTCTTGGCGCCGGCCTCGGCGATCTGGAACACCTTGGCCTCGGCCTCGTCGATCAGCACATGGGCGTCCTTGCCGCTGGGGCTGTAGGCCGAATCGGCGATGGCGGTGCCCACCGCGGCGAGGTTGCGCAGCACCGAGCGCTCGCGGACGATTTCCGCATAACGGCGGATGTTGGCGGCGCTGGGCGTATTAAGGGCCAGCGAAGCGATGTAGGCCTGGCTGCCGGCTTCCGCGAGTTTGCCGCTGCGCTCCAGGTTTTCGGTGACGGTCAGCGAATCGGCGGGCCGGTTGAGTTCGATCAGCTGCGCGATCGCCTGGAAAATCGTCCGGTGGTCGGCGCGGTAGAAATCGCCTTCGGTGATGACATCGGCGACACGGTCCCAGGCCGCGTTGTCGAGCAGCAGGCCGCCGAGCACGGATTGCTCGGCTTCGACCGAATGCGGCGGCGTGCGCGCGGCTTCGAGCTGGGCATCCTTGGCAAACGGCGTGACAACCTGGACCATGATGTAGGGTATATTATAAGTATTTGATTATTAACGGATTTTTATTGAATCCGAAAGACTGCAGGAGCCGCAGCCGCGATTCAATGTAGCGAAAAAAAAGGGCTGTCGCCAGCCCTTTTTTGCAACTCCAAAAAACACTTTGGATTCAGTGCGGATGCACTCCGCTCAGGCGCTTTCGCCAAGCACCGAGACGGTGATCGAAGCCACCACATCGGCATGCAGCGCAAGCTTGATCGGATAATCGCCGATCATTTTCAGCGGGCCTTCCGGCATGCGGACGAGAGCCTTCGGCACATCAAAGCCCTGCTTCTTCAGCGCTTCCGAAATGTCCGAGTTCGTCACCGAACCGAAAAGTTTGCCGTCGACGCCGGCCTTCAGGGTGATCTGCAGCATCAGCCCTTCGAGCTTGGTCGCCTTGTCCTGGGCCTGCGCCAGCACTTCGGCATGGGCCTTTTCCAGTTCGGCGCGGCGTTTCTCGAATTCCGCGAGATTCGCGGTCGTCGCGCGCTTGGCCTTGCCCTGCGGGATCAGGAAGTTGCGGGCATAACCGTCCTTCACGCGGACCACGTCGCCCAGCGTGCCGAGGTTGATGACTTTTTCAAGAAGAATGACTTGCATGTCTGGCCTCTCAGTGCAGGTCGGTGTACGGGAGCAGCGCGAGGAAACGCGCGCGCTTGACCGCGATCGACAGCTGGCGCTGGTAACGCGCCTTGGTGCCCGTGATGCGGGCCGGGATGATCCTGCCGTTTTCGTTGATGAAATCCTTCAGCAGGTTGATGTCCTTGTAGTCCACCTGCTTGATGCCCTCGGCAGTGAACCGGCAGAACTTGCGGCGACGGAACAGCGCGTTGCCCTTCTTGCGGCCGTCCTTGCCCTTGCCCTTGAACTTCCCTTTGCCACCACTTCCGCCCATTCTCGGCATTTTGCTTCTCCTAGATCATTTCAATGTTCGTGACGTGCAGGACCATCTGCCTGCTCATGCGATGCTTGCGGTTCAGGAATCCCTGCGCTTCCACCATGCAGCCCTGGCGCATCTTTGCGACCCGGGTGGCGATTTCACCGGTGGCCTTGGCCGGCATTTCGAATTCCACCTGCCTCGGATTGCCCGCTTCAGTCTGCTGCGAAGCGTGGGCCAGGGTGAAATCGACGACCGGAAGGCCGGCGGGGGTGTGGCGCAGCGGTTCCATCGCGGCCAGTGTTGCTGTCAGGCTGACCGTGTTTCCGCTCACCTTGCCGCAGCCTAGGCCGCGTTCTCCGTTGCCGCCGCAGGCGCTGCCGCCGCAGGTTTGGCGGCCTCATCGCTGGCGGCGGGGACCGGACGCGACTTCTCTTCCCGCATCATCGGCGAGGGGCCGGTGACGGCCTCTTCCATGCTGA
Organism: Burkholderiales bacterium; assembly: GCA_022843705.1. Classification (GTDB taxonomy): domain Bacteria; phylum Pseudomonadota; class Gammaproteobacteria; order Burkholderiales; family SG8-41. Next base: position 2,317 of record JALHND010000013.1, on the reverse strand, counting down.
CGGTCAGGTGGCGCAGCACCGCATCGTTGAATTTGAAAGCGTGTTCCAGCTCGAGCAGGGTTTCATTGTCGCACTCGATGTTCATGAGCACGTAATGCGCCTTGTGCAGTTTCTGGATCGGGTAGGTCAGCTGGCGGCGGCCCCAGTCTTCGAGGCGGTGGATCGCGCCCTTGCGGCCGGTGATCATCTGGCGATAACGCTCAAGCATCGCCGGCACCTGCTCGCTTTGGTCCGGATGGACGATCAAAACGATTTCGTAATGTCGCATCAATTTCTCCTTTTGGGCTGTTGGGCCGCCCGTGATGCGAGCACGGTGCGGCAAGGACGGGTATGAACAAAACGCGCGGCATATGCCGCGCGAAGGGCGGGATTATACAGCAACAACCCGCCGGATCAAGGGCTTGGCTGCCCCCTGCCCGCGATCAGTAGATGATCGCCAGGCTGGCGTTCAGGCGCTGGTCGTCGGTCTGGCGGGTGCCGTGATCCTTGAGGATCTGTGCCAGGTCGACCCGCAGGCTGACGCTTTTGCCGAAGGACAGGCGCAGGCCGATGCCGGTACTGGCCAGGAATTTGCCGGCCTGCTCGCCGGGGGTGGCATTGTTGCGGGAAACGCCGCCGAAATCGTAAAAACCGACCAGGCGGGTGCGCCACTTGTCGTCCAGGCCGACCTTGTCGGCAAAGTTGGGGGTGTAGAGCTCCAGTTGTGCCGCATAACCACGATCATTGGCGGCCTCGCGCGGCAGGTAGCCGCGCACGGTATCCGCCCCGCCGATGCCGAACTGCTCGCCGGGGATCAGCGCGTTTTCGGTGTACTGGGCGGTCAGCGCGGCCCTTGCCTGCCATTCATTGCGGAAGGCATGCGCGAAGCTGGTGCCGGCCCTGAGGATCACGTAATTCTCGGTGGCATTGCCCCGGGTGCGGCGGAAATCCGCGGCCGTGCCGTCGTTGCCCCCGGGAATATTGGCGGCCAGTGAGGCATTGAATGACCATTCGCTGGCGGTCATGCGTTTGACGCCGGCATAACCGACGGATACCGGATGCACGGTGATGTCCGGCACGAAACCGACACCGCCCAGCGTCACATTGTTCTTGTAGGCGCGGTAGTCGAGGCCGAGATAGGCCTTGTGTTCGATGTCATCCCATTTCGGCAGGTAATAATTCCAGCGTCCGCCGAAAATGGTGCCGCTGCCACTGACGTTGAACAGTCCGGCCACCGTACCGGAATCAACATCCGAATAACCGGCAAACAGGTCCAGCGAGCTGTTCAGGCGGTAATAGGGAATGCGGTAACCGAAACCGTAGATCGCCACCTGGTCCATCTTGTCGGGCGAGGTGATGTATTGCAGCGACAGCGTGTGGTCGCGGTCGAACAGGTTGGTGTGCTGGAACCCGAGGCCCAGGCGGGTGTAACCGGTGTCCGAGGTGCCGCTGTCATCCAGCGTGGCCACCAGCCGCCAGGGCCGGCTGTCGGTGACGCGGACATTGACGTCGACCACGCCCTCGTTGGCGCCCGAACGCAGCAGCACGCTGGTCTGCTTGACCGGATGCTCGGCCGCAATCTGCAGGTTGCGCGCAACGGCATTGGAATTGGGCGTCTCGCCCTCCTTCACCGACGGCAGCGCGCGGCGCACGTTCGCCTCGCTGAAATGCTGGTTGCCCTCGACGGTGACCTTGCCGATTTTCGGCTGGATGATGGTGAAGCGGACCACGCCGCGGGTGATGTCCTGCTCCGGCAAGGCCACCTGGATCACGCCATAACCACGGCTGCGGTATTCCGCTTCGAGTGCCTCCAGCGCGCGCTGCACGTCGCCGAAGTCCTTGTTGCTTCCGGTGAACGGTGTCACCAGGCGTTGCACGAGTTCGGCGCCGAGGATCGAGTCGCCGGTCACCTCGAAGCTTTTGATGGCAAATTTGGGTGCGGGGATCGCCTCTTCCTGCGCCATGGCAGGAAGCGCGCAGATCCAGGACAGCAGCAGGAGGTAACACAGTCGGCGCGCGGGCTCTTTATAAGTCATTGTTTTATAACACTTATTATAGGCATCCCTGGTTTATAGCAACGTCCCGAGCTTGCTCCGGGCCGCCAACACTACGCATTTATGGCCTGAAGTATCGCAGATTTTTCAGCTTTTTCAATGGTTTGTAATAGACCACCTGGCGATCCGGCATAAAAAAAGCCCCGGCTCAAAGCCGGGGCCATTTGACCAGCCGCATACCGTCGTCAACGGCATACCGGCGCATCCTTTTTCTTCTCGTCCTTGATTTCCTCAAAGACGTCCTTGTCTTTCTCGGGATCAGGCGGTTTGGTCGATTCGCCCAT
>JALHND010000012.1 GCA_022843705.1 Burkholderiales bacterium | reverse complement strand
GGTGCTGCTGGCAAGGCATGCAGCGTTTGGCGCTGGGATAGGCTTTCAGGCGCTCATAGGCTACCGGCTCGCCGCAGTCGACGCATAAGCCGTACCGCCCGTCGGCAAGACGCTGCTCTGCAGCAGCAATGTCGCGCACTTCACCGATGTCGCGCAGGACCTCTGCCTCGGATATGTCGCGCAGCAGGCTGGCGGCAGCCTCGTCACCCATGTCGCCGACGCCACCGATCAGTTCTGCATGATGCGCGTTTCCGGATCGCGCCAGCACCTCGCGGATTTCTTCCAGGAGCTGGCTCTTGCGCCTCGCCATTGCGTCTTTCAGCAATGCAATCTGTTTTTCGCTCAATGTGTTCATGCGCTGGATGATGCCCTGCGCCGGAACCGGAGGTCTTGATCTGCATCAAATTACGGTTGCCAATCGCCGTCCGGTTTCGCAGGGAACCGGAACCGGCGCAATAGCGCGAAGGCCTCAGCCGTCGATTTCGAATTCCCCGTTGATCTCGATGATTGCGCGACGCGGCAATTCGGCGATGCCCACCGCCGAGCGGGCGTGGCATCCCTTTTCCGGTCCCCAGATCTCGCAGAACAGGTCCGAAGCCCCATCCATGACGGCGAACTGGCGCTCGAAACCCGGAGCGGAATTGATCATGCCGAGAAGACGGATGATGCGCGTGACCCGGTCGAGGTTGCCGGTGTGCGCCTGCAGCGTGGCCATGATCACCAGCGCCACCGAACGCGCGGTTTTGTACGCTTCTTCCTCCGTGACCTCGCTGCCGACCTTGCCAGCGGTGATCACGCCCAGCGGCATTTCATGGCGCCCCGAACTGTGGCCGGACAGGTACAACACCTTGCCGGACTGCACGCAGGCGGTGCGGTTTTTGCTGGCGTGAGGATGTACCGGCGGCAGTTGCAGGCCGAGTGCGTGGATGCGGTCGAGGATGATGCCCATGTTTTAGGAGTTTTCCCGGAAAAGAAAGCCGCGGCGCACCTGCGCCGCGGGGTGGGCGGAATCAGGCGTTTGCCGTCACCGCGCCGATGGCCGCGAACAGGTTGGCCACGGTTTCCCGCGGAATGTTGCGGGTGATGAAGACAATGCGGGTCGAGTGATCGTCGGTGGGCCAGGCCGCCAGTTCCACCGGCGGGTGGAACAGGTGCTGCACACCCTGCACCACCATCGGCCCCTTGTGTTCCGCGACGTTGACCAGTCCCTTGACCCGCAGCATGTCGGAGCCGCGCAGCGCGCCCAGCACCTCCATGGTCTGCGAGAAGGAAGCCCAGGTCATCGGATCCTGGTAACGCAGGCAGAATGACTTGACGTTCTCGTCATGGCGGTGATGGTCGCCATGTTCATCAGGCTCGCCCATCCAGCGCTCGATGTCGGCCAGTTTGGCCCTGGTGTTGCGCAGGCCGACGTCGATCAGGAACTCCAGATCGATTTCGCCGTTGACGGCCCGCTTGATCGGCGCCTGCGGATTCAGTTCGCGCAGCCGGGCTTCCAGCCTGCCCGTGGCTTCCTCTCCCGCAAGATCCGATTTGGTGATGACGATGCGGTCCGCCAGTGCCGCCTGCTTGACCGGTTCCTGCATGGTGTCCAGCTGCTCGATGCCGTTGACGGCATCGGCCAGCGTGACCACGCAGTCGAGCCGGTAATGGGCCAGCAGCATGTCATCGGTCATCAATGTCTGCATCACCGGTGCGGGATCAGCGAGGCCTGTGGTCTCGATGATCACGCGGGTGAAGTCGATGATGTCGCCGTTGCGGCGTTTGACAAACAGGTCGCGCAGCGTTTCCTGCAGGTCACCCCGCAGCACGCAGCACAGGCAGCCGTTGTTCAGCAGCATCATCTGTTCGGACGAGACTTCGACCAGGTCGTTGTCGATGGCCTGCTCGCCGAACTCGTTGACGATGACGGCGACCCGGTTCATGTCGGGCCGCTTCAGCAGCTTGTTGATCAGCGTCGTCTTGCCGCTGCCGAGGAACCCGGTGACTACGCTGACCGGGAATTTCCCCGAAAGTGCATCCATCATTGCGTTGCGGCTCCGTTCAGATGTCCATCTCGAGGATGTAGAGGCCTCCGGCGAAACGGTCCACCGTGTAGATCAGGCGGTTCTCGTCGACCCAGACGTCGTTGATCTGGATGGAACCCTTCGGCGACAGCTTGGGGGCGCCCGGGACGTAATAGGCGACTTCCTGGGGCTGGTAGGCGTTGGAGATGTCAAACGCGCGCACGCCGCCATTGAAGAAAGTGCCGACGATCAGGTTGTCGGAGCGGAAGGACGCCGGGCCCGGCAGGTTCTCGTGGATGTTGTGCGCGCCGTAACGGCCGCCGCGCTTGACGAAGCTCTCCAGCGGCGGCAGCGGCAGCGTGGACATCGGCACCAGGTTGGTTTCGGCGCTGGCGTTGACGACCCAGCCCAGTTTCGGCCAGTCGATGCCGTCATCCTTGGTGCACTCGTCGGTGACCAGCAGCATGTCGCGGCTCATCAGCGGCATCACGGTGTGGCAGAAACCGTTGTACGGCGGCGAGTAGCGCCAGTTGGTGATGACCTTCGGGTTGGCCTTGTCGGAGATGTCGAGAATCACGGCGCCGCCGTCAAGGTAGGCGACATAGGCGCGGTCCGGACGTTCCGGATAGACCAGGATGTTGTGCGGACGGTAACCGCCGTCGAATTTGGGATGGCGCGGCGGCGGCGCTTCCTTGTCGCCCTTGTGCGTGCCGGGGTAATGCCAGCGGCCAACTTCCACCGGTTTCGACGGATTGCGCACGTCGATGATGCGATAGAACTGGAAGTCGTTTTCGTGGGTCGGTTCGAAATCACCGGAGCCCGAAGTCAGGTGCACGTATTCGCCGTCGACGAACCACACGCAGTGCGCGCCACGGGAATGCGGGCCGGAGGCGTCGAAATGCGAAATCAGCTTCGGCTTCTCCGGGGTGCTGATGTCGAAAATGTCCATGCCGGCGGGTTTGTCGCCGACCTTCTTGGTCTGGTAGGCAACCACCATGATGTCGCCGACGACGTCCAGCGAGTTCGAGCGCACGCGCTCGTGCGGCAGGTCGGTCTGGCAGATCACTTTGGGGTTCTTGACGTCGGAAACGTCAACCGCGGTGAAATTTTTCGGCGCCGATTCATGCGCCAGCCACAGGATGCGGCGACCGTCCTTGGTCACCTGCATGTTGATGCCCTCGCCGATGCCGCCGAAACCGGCGAGCTCGTTGTGGGAGATCAGCTTCATGTTGCGGGAAATGGTCTGGGCTGCCTGGCCCTGCGGCGACATGGTCGGTTTCATCGGGTCTTTCTCTTTCGGGTTTTGGAAGTGTTGCGTTTCTTGCGCTTCACGCCGGCCATCTGCTCCAGCACGGCACAGACGGCGGCGGTGTCCTCCAGCGCGCGGCCCTGCGCATGGGCTGCGGCGTAAAACGGTTTCGAGGCTTCGAACAGCGGCACCGGGCAATGCAGGTCGGCCGCGAACTCTTCAATGATATCAATATCCTTCTTGTAGACGTCGATTTTCATCGTCGCCTGGCTGTAGTCGCCGCGGATCATCAGCGGGCCCCGCACTTCGAACATCCGCGAGTTGCCGGCGCCGTCCCTGATCACCTTGTAGAGCAGTTCAAGGTCGAGTCCGGATTTCATGCCCAGAACCATGGCCTCGGCGGTTGACAGGTTGTGGATCGTCACCAGCAGGTTGGCGACATACTTCAGTTTCGAGCCGTTGCCGTATTCCCCGCAGTAATAAACGCTGCGCGAGAATCCCTTCAATGCCGCTTCGGCGCGATCGTAGGCGCTGCGGTCGCCGCTGGCGTAGATGGCGATGTCGCGGTTGGCGGCCTGGGCGCCGGTGCCGCTGACCGGGCAGTCCAGGACAACGATGCCGCGACCGGCGCAGCGTTCGCGGATCTCGTGTTTTTTGGCCAGAGGCAGGGTGCTGGTCTCGATGACCACGGTGCCCCGCTTCGCCTTGCCCGCAATGCCGTCCCTGCCGAAAAAGGCCGCATTGACCGCGGCAATGCTCGGCAGCGAGGTGACCAGCACCGGACATTTTGCGTAAACCGCCGCGGCCGTTGCTGCCGGTGTGCCGCCGAGTTTTTTCAGGGCGGCGCGTCGTTTCGGGTCGATATCGAAGCCGGTGACCGCGAATCCTTCGGAAAGCAGGTGGCGCGCAAAGGCGCCACCCATGATGCCGAGACCGATGCTGCCTATGTTCTGCTGCTTGATGACTGCTGCTCCTTCTACTGCTTGGAAAGTCCCAGGAAATCCATGACTTCCCTGAGTTCCGCGTATTCCGACTCGAAGAACCTGCGCGTTTCAGCGGAATTTTTGTAATTGATGACCCACTGGTTCTTTTCTGCCATCGCCTTGAAATCGGGGCTGTTTGCGATCCTGCCGAACACGCCATCCCAGTATGCCGTCTGTTCCGGGGTGATTTTTCCGGGACTGATGACACCGCGCCAGTTTTCAAAGACGCCTTTATACCCGAGTTCGGGCCAGGTCGGACCGTCGGCCAGCGCACCGGCAACACGTTGCGGGGCGGAAATCGCCAGCAGGCGCATTTTGCCGCCGGCCACATGCGGGGCGATCTGCACGGCCCCGCCCGAGAGCACGTCGACATGGCCGCCGAGCAGCGCGGTTATCGCTTCACCGGTGGAATTGAAGGCAATCATCTTGGCTTTCTTGATGTCGACCTTTCCCGACATCAGCGGCAGGCCGAAGGAAATATGGTGCGTGCCGCCGAGCGCGCTGCTGAGCGCGAGGCTCAGGCTGGCGGGATCCTTGCGCAGCGCTTCGATCAGGTCCTTGCCTGTCTTCAATGGCGAATCGGGGCGCACTGCAAAAGCGATGTATTCGGTCAGCATCACTGCCTGGGGCGTGAAATCCCGGAAGGACAGCTTGAGCCGGCCGTTGATGTGGCTGGTGTGCAGCGTCGATGAAGTGATGCTCAAAAAATGCGGATTGCCGGACTGCTGGTTAAGGAAGTTGTAGGCCACTGCGTGGCCGCCGCCGGAGCGGTTGACCACGGCGCTGGATGACGGAACCAGCTTCAGTTCGTCCCACAGTTTCTGGAAAGTGCGGCCGACATGGTCCAGCGAACCTCCTGCACCGGCCGGCACGATCAATTCCACGTGACGATCGGGTTTCCAGCCCTGGGCCTGCACTGCGCCGCCGAGCAAGGCGCCAGCAATACCAAGTGAAATATATAAGTTATTGATTTTAAATAATTTTTTCATCGTTCCTCTCCGGTAGTTGTTTAAACACGCGGCCGATGTTTCCCAGCTGCTGCAGACGCTTCCTGCGCCGCGCGGTGTCGCGCGGCGTGGAAGCTGTTCTTGTAGGACTCTGTACCTTCAGTTCGGTTTCATGTTGACCCGCGCCTGCTCGGCTTCCTCGGGTGACATGTTGTCGATGCGGTTTTCGAGCCAGGGTGTCGAGCACACCGTCGCATAACGCGCGTGTTCGCGCACCTGCAGGCGGTAACGTTCCCCACGCGGCACATAGATGATGTCGCCCGGGCCCACGGTCTTGCGCGCGGTGCCGGCCTGGGCGTCGATTTTTCCGCTGAGCACGTAGACGAAGAGTTCGCGTTCCGATACCGCTTCCGGTTCGGCGTAACCCGACGGCACTTCGAACAGGCCGAAAGCCAGGCGCCCGCCCTCGATCCAGTTCACGCAGCGGCCGGAACGCGGCGGCGCATCGAGACTGTCGAGTATCGGATGAAAGCAGACCGGCAGGCCTTCGATGATCGCTTGCGACTTGCCCTGGGTTTTCTGGTGCTTGTCGCGGTCGCCGACGTTGTATTTTTTATTGACCTCGGCCACGGTCATCGCCTTGTCCGGTACCGCCTCGTCCTCGGCCAGCCCGACCACGGTCCAGGTCTTGTCCTTGATGTAGAGGTACTGCAGGTTGCCGTCTTCGGTGGCCTTCATCGAGTGGCGGGCGTAGGCCGGCGCGTGGACGAAGGTGCCGGGCTTCACGATGCGCCGGTCCTTGCCGACGATGGCATTGATCTTGCCGCGGACCGGGAAGATCAGCAATTCGTTCGGGTGGTAATGCAATTCGGAGCCGGTGCCCGCCACCTTGTGCAGCAGGCAGAAATAGATGTAGCGCCCCTCGATCACCGGCGCCTTGCCGGTGGAAAGATGCGGCGTCAGGTAATTGCTTTCAAAATCCTCGAAACGATGGAAAGGCATGTGGGTGGTTCCGCGTGGTGGTGTTGAACGACTGTCGGGCCGGCGTGGTCGCCGGTCACCTCCTCCTCGGATTATGCTAGCACGCGGCAAGCGGCCCGCCGGCCACGGTCCACGATGTGCTAGGCGTCTTTCAGGCGGGCCAGCGTGTCATCAATCAGCTGGCGGGAAATGTGCACCGTTTCGGGGAGGTCAGGCAGTGCGTCAAGCGGAAACCAGCGCGCATCCTCGAGTTCTCCCGGATCGGGCACCACCTCGCCCGCCGCCCATTCGGCACTGAAGGCCATCACCAGCGAATTGGGGAACGGCCAGGGCTGGCTGCCGAAGTAACGCGGATTGCGGATGTCGACGCCGACCTCTTCCTTCACTTCCCGCGCCAGGCATTGTTCGAGGGATTCTCCGGCCTCGACGAAGCCGGCAACCACCGTGTAACGCCCCGGCGCGTAACCGGGCTTGCGGGTCAGCAGCAACTCGCCGTCGCGGTGGACCAGCGCCATCATCACCGGCGCGATGCGCGGATAAAACACCAGCCTGCAATCGGGGCATTCCAGCGCGCGGTCGGCGGCATGCGGCAGCGTCGGCGCGCCGCAGGCGCCGCAGTGGCGGTGGGTGCGCGCCCATTCGAGAATCTGGAACGCCTGGCCGGCGACCGCCGCAGGCAGCTCATCGCCTTCGAGGATCAGTGCGCGCAGGCCGAGCAGCTCAAGCTGCTGCGGCAGCCTGGTGTCATGCGGCAGGCTGAGGCCGTAACAGGGCAGGTCATCAAGCATGCCGAGGTAATGGGCGCCCTCCAGGGACATTCCGTGGGCGGCTATATCGATGCGCGGAATTGCAGGGCGTCCGCTGCCGTCGCGCGCGATGAACACGCGGCCGCCGTGGAATATGCAGCAGGCGGCTTCGCCCTCGACCCGCGCCGGGCCGCGATGCCCCGGCACGAACATGCCCTGCCCCATGGCCGTTCAGATCTTGCCGTTGAACAGCGCGGTGGCGGCCTTGCACCAGATGTTTTCGCGCTCTTCCGGGGTCAGGCCCGGCGTCATTTCGACGCGGTCGACCGGCGCCATCTCGCCCATGTCGAAAGGCGCATCGGTGCCGAGCACGATTTTTTCGGAGCCGATGACATCGATCAGGTGGCGGATCGACTGCGGGCTGTGGGTCAGCGCGTCGAACCAGAAACGTTTCAGCATCTGCATGGGATCGGATTGCGTGAATTCGGCGGTATCCGGCCGCACCTTGTGGCCATGCACGAAACGCCCGATCTGGTACGGCAGGAAGCCGCCGCCGTGGGCGAGCAGGATTTTCAGGTCCTTCAGTTCATCCAGCGCGCCGCTGAACATCAGCTTGCCGACCATGATCGTGGTGTCCAGCGGATTGCCGATCAGGTTCATCAGGTAATAGCAGTCGAGACGTCCTGCAGCGCCCTGGGTATTCGGGTGCGCGAAAACCATCACCTTGAGTTCCTCGATGCGTTTGAGCACCGGACGGAATTTCGGATCAGCCAGCTCCTCCTCGCCGATGGCCGTGCCGAGCTCGACACCCCTGAATCCGTATTCCTTGACCACGCGTTCCAGCTCGGCGATGGCCGCTTCCGGATGCTGCATCGGCAGCGTGGCCATGCCGCGCAGGCGGCCGGGTTTCGCCGCGACCATCTGCGCAACGCCGTCATTGACGATGCGCGCAGTCTCGATCGCCAGTTCATCCTTCAGGTTGTAGAAAAAGGTCTGCGGGCCCGGCGAGATGAAGGCGATGTCGATTTTCTTGCGGTCCATGGATTCGAGCTTGGCGTCGGCGTCGTAGAACTCGGGCTCGAACGGAAAACGCACCTTGCCGCGGATGAACACCCGGTTGTGGCCCTCCCCCTCGATTTTCGTGTTGTAGACCGGATTCGCCCGCATCGCCCTGACGATGGTTTCCGGAATCACGTGGTTGTGCACATCAATGCGCTTCATGCCTGCTCCTGTTTGCGTGTTTTTTTATGCGGCTGCGTTTTCGCCGCCGGTTTTTCCGCCGTGTTGCCGGGCAGGCTGAATACGCCTTCATCCGCCAGTGAGCGCACTTCGGCGGCCATGATCTGCACCACTTCATCTATGGCAGCCGAAGGCCGGCGCTCCGCCTGCTGGCCGAGCGTGAGTATACGATGGATGTTTGCGTCGGCAACCGGCGCAGCGGTGATGTTTCCCGCCGCCACATCTTCGTGGAATGTCGATACCGGCATCAGCGCGATGCTGGTGCCGCGGAGCACGAGGCGGCGGATGGCTTCGACCGCGTCGATCTCCGCCTCGACGTTGATCCGCACCCGATGACGCTGCAACTGCTCGTCGGCGATGATGCGGATTGCCTCGGTGCTGACCAGCGGCGTGCGCGCCAGTTCGGTCACCGTGAAAAAGCGCTTCGCGGCGCGCACCTGCGCCTTCGCGAATACCACGATGGGTTCGGAAATCAGCGGCGTCACCTTGACCGAACGCGAATTCACGGGATTGGTCAGTACCGCAATGTCGGCGCGCCCGGCCTGCAGCCAGTCGTAGAGCTGGTTGCTGAAGCCGTCGACCACCTTCAGGCTGATCTGCGGGCACTGCCGGCGCATGCGCTCGACGACACCGGGCAGCAGCAGCGGTCCGGTGGTCGGCGACACGCCGAGGATCACCCGCCCCTGCGCCGCCGCACCACCGCTGCGCAGGCCGTCCTGCGCGCGGCCGAGTTCACGCAGGATGCGCTGGCAGTGTTCCAGGAATTGCCGTCCCGCCGTGGTCAGGCGCACGCCGCGGGGCAGCCTGACCAGCAGCGGCACGCCCAGTTCGTCCTCCAGCGCATGGATGTGCCGCGACAGTGCCGGCTGTGCAATGCGCAGGTGCTGGGCGGCGCGGGTGATGCTGCCGAGTTCGGCGATCTGGACAAAATAGCGGATGCCACGCAGGTCCATGATCCGGGTCTTTCCGTTGTGAGATAACAAAGCGGCATGTTTTGCGGCCGCTGCCGTTTCCGGGGCGGGATGCCGCAGGGCGGGCCTTTTCCCATCGCGCGATGTTGCAATGCGCCATCCCCGGGTCATGCCGGTGCCGCAGTGTAGCCATGCCGGATTGTTATGTCACGGGGTCCGATTCGGTATTTGTCCCTGCAGCCATCCGTCGCTAACATGACGGCCGGCTCAACAAACAGCAGCAGCACGCCGGCATTCCGCCACGAGCGCGGACCGGCGCCATCGCGAGGGAGAAAACCGCAGTGAAGCAGATCAACGTAGGCATCATCGGCACCGGCTGGTGCGGCGGCATCCGCGCCGACACCTGTGCGATCAACCCGGCGGTGAAGGATCTCCACATCGTCGAAACCCGCCCCGAACGCCTCGCCGAGGTGGCGAAGTCCTGCAACGCCAAGACCGCCACCGACGACTACCGGAAAATGCTCGAGCTCAAGGATCTCGATGCGGTGATGATCTCGGCGACGCCGGAGAAGCTGCACTACCCGATGGCGCGGGACTGCCTTGAAGCCGGCCTGCACGTGTTCATGGAAAAGCCGATCGCGGTCGAATTGCACGAGGCCGACGAGCTGATCGCGATCGCCCGCCGCAAGGGGGTCAAGTTCACGATCGGCTACTCCCAGCGTTACAACCCGAAATACGCCTACGTCAAGAAATGCATCGACACCGGCCTGATCGGCAAGCCGGTCAGCGCGCTGGTGTCGCGCCATATCCAGAGGAGCCTCGGCGCCAAGATCACCGGCCGCAGCAAGCTTTCCCCCGCCGCGATGGAGGCCACACACGATCTCGATTTCATCCTCTGGTGCCTGGCGCCGGCGAAACCGATCCGGGTGTATTCGCAGCTCAATTTCGGCGCGATGAAGGCCAACAGCGGCGCCGAGGTGCCCGACACGCAGTGGATCACCGTGACCATGGACAGCGGCATGTCCTTCGTCATCGGTGCCGGCTGGAGCCTGCCGCCCGGCTACCCCAACGCCTGCTCGACCTGGATCGAGATGATCGGCACCGACGGCGCGGTGATCTGCGACGACACCCACCGTGATGTCATGCTCAACACGATGAAAAGCGGCATGCAGCTGCCGATGTCCTCGATGCCCGGCGAACGCGTCGACCATGCCTTCGCCGGCCCGATGCACGCCGAGACCGTGCATTTCATCGAGGCCGTCTGCTGCGACCGCCCGGTGCTGGTCACCGCCGAGGAAGCGCGACAGGTGATGGAGGTCTACATCGCCGCTGACCTTTCGGCCGAGCGCAACGAACCGGTGATGCTGCCGCTGCCCGAATCGCGTCCGGCTGTGGCTGCGGTTGGCCGCTGAAAACCCTTTAACCACAGAGGGCACAGAGAACACAGAGATAAAACGTCATTCCGGACGCGCAACGCGCGATCCGGAATCCAGTGGCTTCAGTATCTATTCTGGATTCCGGCTTCCGCCGGAATGACGATCAAGGAAAGGATTTTCTCTGTGAACTCTGTGCTCTCTGTGGCTAAGTTCTTGAACTTGTTTTTTTGAACTGGATTCAACAATGAAAAAGAACCCCAAGAAAATCGGACTTGCCATCATCGGTGCCGGCCGCGTCGGCCTGATCCGTGCCGAACTCGCCGCCCGCCATCCCTCGGTGGGCTGGATCGGCATTGCCGAAATCAATCCCGAGCGCGGCGAGATCGTGCGCGAGAAATGCGGCGGCGACTTCGTCACCACCGATTTCCGCGAGCTGCTGGCCCGTCCCGAGGTCAATGCGGTGGCGGTATGCACTGACGAGCACCTGCATGTCGATCCGGTGCTGATGGCGGCCGAACGCAAGCTGCCGATGCTGATCGAGAAGCCGCTGGCCACCGACCTGGGCGAATCGGCACAGACGCTGGCCGCGATCGAGAAACACGGCGTCGATGCGGTGATCGGCTACACCCAGCGCTTCCGCCGCCGCTGGCTGGTGGCCAAGGAAAAGGTGCGCACCGGTTCGCTGGGCGAAGTGACGATGGTCACCTCGCGTGCCTTCATGAACCGCCTGGTCGCGATCGACAACTACAAGCGCAGCGACAACCGCGCCGAAGTGACGCCGATGGTGATTTCGGGAACGCACGCACTGGACGTGGTGATGTGGCTGATGGAGTCGAAGAAACCGGTCGAGGTCTATGCGCGATCGGTCAACAAGGCGCTGGGACCCACCTGGCAGGGCGTGGACGGCACCGGTTATACCATCAGCTTCGATGATGGCGCGATTTATCACGGGGTGATTTCCTGGGCGCTGCCCGAGGTCTGGCCGGGCGCGGTCTACAGCCTTGAAGTCGGCGCAGTGGGCACTGAAGGCGTGCTGACCATCGATGACACCCATCGCGACATCGTGCTCGCCACCAACCTGATCCAGAGCGAGGGTTATGCGCCGGACAAGCGCCGTCACGTCGACTTCCTGACCAGCTACCCGGTCGGCGACATGGCGCTGGGCGAATTGCGCGGACCGATGCGCGAGGAAACCAATTCGTGGTTGAATCGGGTATCACTGGGCGTTCCGACGCAGCATGCCACTGCAGCGGAAGGCCATAATCGGCTGATGCTGACCAAGGCCATCGACCTGTCGGCGAAGCTGAAGCGGCCGGTGTCCTTGCCCATCGCGCCCGGTGATGAAAAAGTATAATAAAATCATATAGTTACATATCAAAGGAGAGAGTAATCATGATGTTCAGGCTGAAACGCATCACCCTCGCCATCGCCCTGTCGACGATGGTCTGCGGCCCCGCACTCAGCGCGGAAACCTATCCCAGCCGCCCGATCCGCATGATCGTGCCCTTCGCGCCGGGCGGCGCATCCGACCTCGTCGGCCGCATCATCCAGCCGGCGCTGGCGGAACAATTGAAGCAGACCATAGTGGTCGACAACCGCCCGGGTGCCTCCGGCAACATCGGCGTTGAAACCGCTGCTCGTGCGACCCCCGATGGCTACAACATCCTGCTCGGCAACGTCGGCACGATGGCGATCAATCCGGTCTATTACACCAAGTTCCAGTTCAAGCCGCTGGTCGATCTGATTCCGATCACCCAGGTGGTCGACGTGCCGGGCAGCCTGGTTTCCCACCCCTCGGTACCGGCGAAAACCGTCAAGGAACTCGTCGCTCACATGAAGGCCAATCCCGGCAAACTCAATTTCGGTGCCGCCGCGCCCAGCAGCGCGAACACGCTGGAGGCGCTGATGTTCCTCAACATGTCGGGCACCAAGGCAACGATGATTCCCTACAAGGGCGGTGCCGGCCCGGCCACGATCGGTTTGCTGGGCAACGAGGTGCAGTGGTTGATGGCGACTTTCAGTTCAACCGTCAATTTCGCGAAACAGGGCCGGCTGCGCATGCTGGGCATCATTGCGCCGGAGCGCAGCCAGGCGATGCCCGAGGCGCCGACGATGCGCGAACAGGGCTTTGACATGGTGGTGGGTTCCTGGCAGGGATTGTTTGTGCCGAAGGGCACGCCGGCCAATGTCGTGAACACGCTGTTCAAGGCCGGACAGGCGTCGATGAAAAATCCGGATGTCCTGAAGAAGCTCGGCGACAGTGGCGTCGCCGCGATCATCAGCAAGGATCCGGCGGATTTCCGCACCTTCGTGAAAAGCGAAACCGACCGCTTCGCCAAGGCAATCCGCGACAACAATATCCAGACGGAATGATGCTTCAGCTCACAGCTCACTGAACCTACCAACCAGCCAGGAAAGCACGGATGAAACTCGCCACCTTCATGATGCCGCTCCACCCCCCGGGGAAGAGCTATCCGCAATCGCTGCGCGAAGACCGCGAAGCCATCATCCTGGCCGACCGGCTGGGCTTCGAGGAAGCCTATGTCGGCGAACATGTCACCGACGCCGCGGAAACGGTGACGCACTGCATGACCTTCCTCGCGTCGCTGATTTCCGAGACCAAACGCATCAAACTCGGCACCGGCACCATCAACGTGCCGAACTCCCACCCGGCCGCCATTGCCGCCCAGGTGGCGATGCTCGACAACATGCTTGAGGGCCGCTTCATGATGGGCATCAGCCCCGGCGGCCTGATGTCGGATGCCGAGGTCTTCGGCAATCTCGGCAACGACCGCAACGCGATGTTCGTCGAGGGCATCAACATGGTGCTGAAGATCTGGGAGTCCGAGCCGCCGTACAACCTGGAAGGCAAGTTCTGGAAAATCAGCACCGAGAAGACGATGATTCCGGAGATCGGCCAGGGCATCATCCTCAAGCCCTTCCAGAAGCCGCATCCGCCGATCGTCGGCACCGTGGTGGCCCCCTACTCCAAGGGTGTCACTGCAATGGCCGAACGCGGCTGGCTGCCGATTTCGGCCAACTTCCTGATGCCGGAATGGGTTAAGACCCACTGGCCCAATTATGCCGA
This sequence comes from Burkholderiales bacterium, assembly GCA_022843705.1. Classification (GTDB taxonomy): domain Bacteria; phylum Pseudomonadota; class Gammaproteobacteria; order Burkholderiales; family SG8-41. Next base: position 31,467 of record JALHND010000012.1, on the reverse strand, counting down.
GGGCAAAAAGAACATCGGACAGGTTGCCGACCCGGCCGACTGGCGCATCGCCAAGAGCATTTTTGTCGCCGACGACGAGGCCACCGCGCAGCGTTACGGCAAATCGGCCGAAGGCCCCTACCATTTCTATTTCAAGCAGCTGGTGCGCAAGCTGGTCGGCTTCGGCAACCGCGGCAACCTGTTCAAGGTCGACCAGAACATGCCGGACTCGGCAATCACCCCGGAATACGTGACTGACCAGCTGGTGCTTGCCGGCACGGTCAACAGCGTGGTTGACCAGATCCTCGCCTTCCGCGAGAAAGTCGGCGATTTCGGCACGCTGGTCTATGCCTGCCATGACTGGATGGATCCGAAACTCGGCAAACGCTCGATGGAGCTGCTGGCAGAAAAAGTGATGCCGGCAGTCAATGCCGCCATCGCCCGGGGCGGCAAGGCCGCCTGAACACACCGCAACAGCAAGGAGAAACACGTTGTTCAACGTCGCCGTGGTCGGCATGGGCTGGTGGGGCAAGATCATCGTCCCGCTGCTCAAGACCAGCAAAAAAATCAGCGTCAGCACCGTTGTCGAAATCAATGCCGCGGGCATTGCCGATTTTGCAAAACAGCATGGCGTCAAGGTCGTCACCAGCCTCGACGAAGTGCTGAAGGATCCGTCCATCCAGGGCGTCGTGCTGTGCACGCCGCATACCCAGCACACCCAGCAGATCATCGCGGTGTCCAATGCCGGCAAACACGTGTTCTGCGAAAAACCGCTGTCGATGACCCGTGCCGACGTGCTGCGCGCGATCAAGGCCGTCAATGACAACAAGGTCGCCCTCGCGGTCGGCCACGAGCGGCGCTTCGAGCCGCCGATCATCGACCTGATGAAGGTCGTCAAATCCGGCGAAATCGGCGTGCCGCTGCAGGTCGAAGCCAATTTCAGCCAGGACAAGTTCCTGACGCTCGATCCCGCCAACTGGCGGCTCTCCGGCAAGGAGGCGCCGGCCGGCCCGATGACCGCGACCGGCATCCACCTGCTCGACCTCTCGGTGGGCGTTTTCGGTGAAGCCGAGCGCGTGTTCGCCAGCGTCAAGCAGCTGGGCAGCCAGCTGGTCAACGGCGACACGCTGGCGATCCTGGCCTCGTTCAAAAACGGTGGCCATGCGCTGATCAGCGCCATCCTCGCCACGCCCTTCGAAGGCCGCTTCGCCGTTTACGGCAGCAAGGGCTGGGTCGAGGTGCGAGACAAGACCCATCCCGAAAAACCGACCGGCTGGACCTTCACCAAGGTGGTCCGTGACCGCGAACGGGAAACCCGCGAATACCCGCCGGCGCCGAATGTGCTGGCCAACCTCGAAGCCTTTGCCGATGCCGCTGAAGGCCGCGCGCCCTACCCGGTGCCGCAATCGCAGATGATCGCCAACATCTCGGCGCTGGAAGCCATCTTCAAATCGGCTTCCAGCGGCCAGATCGTCAACGTCGAGTCCTGAGCGGGCCCGCAAGGCAATGACCACGCCCGCCACGCAGCCCGGACACGCCGACCTTGTCGCCCGGGCGCGGGCGCTGGTGCCGGTACTGCGCGAACGCGCACCCCGCGCCGAGGAGCTGCGGCGCATACCGGATGACACGCTGGGCGATCTGCATGCCAGCGGCCTGTTCCGCATGCTGCAGCCGAAACGTGTCGGCGGCAGCGAATTGTCCTACGAGTCAATCGTCGAACTCACCGCGATCATCGGCCGCGGCTGCGGCTCCACCGCCTGGGTGCTGGCCAATCTGGCCAACCACCACTGGATGCTGGCGCTGTGGCCGCGCGACGCGCAGGACGAGATCTGGAGGCCGTCGGCTGACGCCCTCGTCGGTTCTGCACTGATGTTTCCCGCAGGCCACGCCGGACGCGACGGCCATGGTTTCCGGCTCTCCGGCCGCTGGAAATTTTCCAGCGGCATTGATGCCTGCGACTGGTGCATGCTCGGCGGCATCGTCCACAGCGCCGAGGGCGAACTGCCCGAGTACTACGTGTTCCTGGTGCCGAAGGCCGACTACAACATCATTGATACCTGGCATGTCGCCGGGCTGCGCGGTACCGGCAGCAAGGATGTCGAAGTGTCCGACATCTTCATCCCGGCCCATCGTGCCCTGTCCGTCAACCGCATGAAGGGGGGCGTCGGCGCCGGTGGCGAAACAGCCCCGCTCTACCAGCTTGCGGTATTCGACATGTTTCCGTACGTGGTGGCCGGCGCAGCCCTGGGCATTGCACAGGGCGCGCTGGAGGTGTTCAGCGAGGACATCCGCCACCGCATCACCGCCTATTCGACAACGCTGCTCGCCGATTATGCGACCACCCAGGCGCGCCTGGGACATGCAGCAGCAGCAGTGGCCGGGGCTGAACGCATCCTGACCGGCAACTGCCGGGAAGCGATGGAAATTGCCGCAGGCAAGGCGGTGCCCACGCGGGAGCAGAAAATCCGCCTGCGCCGCGACGGCGCCTATGCCGCGCACCTCTGCACCGAAGCCGTCGACCTGCTGTTCGGCGCCGGCGGCGGCGAGTTCCTCTACAACCAGCAGGCCATCCAGCGCTCGTTCCGCGACATCCACGCGGCCAACAGCCATTACGCGCTGGCCTGGGACATCGCGACCACGATGGCCGGCAAGTCGCTGCTGGGCATCGCCGCCGACCTGCCGACGCTGTAAGCCATGCCTGAAACCACTGCTCCGGCCGGCCCGGATTTCGATCCGCGCGATTTTCGCAACGCGCTGGGCGCGTTTGCCACCGGCGTCACCATCGTCACCACCCGGACCGCCGAAGGCGAACCGATCGGGCTGACCGCCAACTCCTTCAGCTCGGTGTCGCTGTCGCCGCCGCTGGTGCTGTGGAGCCTGTCCCTGCGCTCGCCCAACCTGCCGAATTTCCTGCAGGCCACGCATTTCGCGATCAATGTGCTGGCGCGCGACCAGATCGCGCTGTCGCAGCGTTTTTCGAAACCGGTTCCGAAAAAATTCGAGGGCGTCGCCCACGGCTTCGGCGCGCACGGCATGCCCCTGCTCGACGGCTCGGCGGCGCAGTTCGAATGCCGCACCGAGGCGCGGCACTATGCCGGCGACCATGTCATTTTCATCGGCCAGGTGCTGAAATACAGCTACGCGGAACGTGATGCACTCGGCTATTTCCGCGGCCGCTACGCGGCGATGGCGGCGATCGACAATCCCTGAACCAAGGAGACAGCATGACCCAGCGCATCCGCGGCATCACCGACGACGAGGCCACCGGTCCGGCAAAAGAGCTCTTTGAGGCTTCCAACAAAATGCTCGGCCGCACCGCCAACCTGATGCGCATCCTGGCACACAGTCCGTACCTGGCGCGCTGGACACTGCCCTTCATTGCCGCCGTGCGCCAGCCCAACGCCGGTGCGGTATCGGAAGTGCGCCTGCGCAACCTGGCCGTGCTGAAGACCTCGACATTGAACGGCTGCAAGTACTGAACGGAACACAATTACGTGCTTGGTCAAGCACTGGGACTGAAAGACGAGGAGTTCGAGGCGCTGCAGGGTGACGGCTACCGCAGCAGCCCCTTGTTCACGGAGCGCGAAAAGGCGGTGATCGCCTGGGCGGAAGCGATGACGCTGAACACCGCCAAACGCGACAACGCGGTGTGGGATGAACTGAAGCGGCATTTCAGTGACGCCGAAATCGTCGAGATTTCACTGATCACCGGCATGTTCAACATGATCAACCGCCTCAATGATTCTTTCCGCACCGAACTGGAAAGCGAGGAATACAACCGCCGCCAGCACGGTGCGGTGGGCGTGACCCGCGCCACGCTTGAGGATTACGCCTGCCGCATTTGTCAGCGGAAATAACTAACTATTTGATTTTATTGATAATTTTATGATCGATGCTGCAATTGTCGGACTCGGCTGGTGGGGCAAGAGCATCACCGATGCGGTGCAGGGCAAGAGTCAAAAGCTGCGCTTCGTGCACGGCGTCACCCAGGAACTGGATGCGACGCGCGACTACGCCAAATCAAAAGGCTTCCGTCTGTCCGCCACGCTCGACGAAGCGCTGGCCGATGCCGAAGTGCAGGCTGTCGTGCTCGCGACGCCGCATTCCCTGCATTGCAGCCAGGTGATGCAGGTCGCCGCCGCCGGCAAGGCGGTGTTCTGCGAAAAACCGCTGTCGCTGACGCGGGCGGACGCCGAACGCGCGGTGGCCGCCTGCAAAAAAGCCGGCGTGCCGCTGGGTGTCGGCCAGAACAAGCGTTTCTGGCCGTCGTGCACGGAACTGCGCCGCGTCGTCGCCAGCGGCGCGCTGGGCCGCATCATGCATGTCGAGGGACATTACTCGAACGAACACTCGAGCAAGTTCTTCGCGCCCTGGCGCGACCTGCCGGCCGAAACCCCGGGGGCAGGCATGACCGGCACCGGCATACACATCCTCGACGCTTTCGCGAATGTCGCCGGGCCCGCGGAAAAAATCACCGCGCAGTTCATGTCGCATCGCGAAGGCGCCGATCCGCGGGATACCGTATCCGCAATGTTCCGCTTCAGGAACGGTATCAGCGGTTTTCTCGGCGCAGTCCGCGCCTCGCCGCTGTACTTCCGCGTTCACGTTTTCGGCGACGAAGGCTCGGTGGAAGCGCTGGACGAGACGCGCACCATCATCCGCCTCAGGGGCGGCAAGACCGAGGTCAGGGATTTCCCGAAGATTGACTCCGTACTGGCGGAGATTGATGCTTTTGCCGATGCCGCGGGTGGTGTTGCGCGCTACCCGATCACCACCACCGAAATGATCGACACCATCGCTTCCTTCGAAGCGATCATCACTTCGATCCGCACCGGCGACGCAGTGACCCTCTGACCCGCGGCGGCCTCAGCCGCCGCCGGCGCGCCTGAAAATCCCGCGCAGTTCGGCGCGATCCTGCGTTTTTGCCAGCGCCACCATCAGCAGCAGGCGTGCCTTGAGTCCGCTGAGGTAACCGGCCGGGATCGCCCCCTTGGCGACCAGGCTCTGGAAAGAGCCGGGATAACCCTTGCCGGCATGCGGCGCACCCGAAACAAGGCGCAGCCCTGCAACCACGGGAATGCCTGCATCGATGGCGGCGCAGACGCCGGCGTAATACGGTGCATTGACGTTACCGCCGCCGCTGCCCTCGAGCACAATGCCGTCCACCTTAGCCTGCACGCAGGCGCGGAACAGCAGGTCGCTGCCGCCCTGCACCATCTTGATGATGGGCACCTCGGGTTTCACATGATCCACTTCGAGATGGATGCGGCGCTGGGGCATCGCAAAAAAATCCACGCCGCTGTATTTCGAGACGGCACCGATCGGTCCGCCGTCGCGGGCGCCGAAACAGGTCACGACTTCGGGATTGACCTTGGTCACGTCGCGCGCGGCAAAAATCTGCCCGGCCAGCGCTGCCATCACGCCGCGGCCGCGAGCCTCCGGATCGGCGGCAATCATCACCGCATACAGCAGGTTGCGCGGACCATCGGGGTCTTTTTCATCCGCGTTGCGCTGCGCACCGGTGAAAACCACCGGCTTGTCCGAGCCCAGGGTCAGGTCCATCAGGTAGGCCGATTCCTCCAGTGTCGCCGTGCCATGGGTCACCACGGCACCGGCGACTGCATCATCGGCCAGTACGCGGCGCAGCGTGTCGCGCAGTGCGAAGGCCGTGGCTGTGTCCATCAACGCGCTGTTGATGTTGGAATGCTCGACGACGCGGATCCCGGCGATTTTCTCCAGTTCGGGGACTGCGGCGGCGAGGTCGGCTGCGGTGACAGCCGAGACATGCCCGCCGAGTTTGGCGTCATAGCGGGAGGCGATGGTGCCGCCGGTGCCGACAATGCAGACCACGGGTTTTTTCATGTGCGGGAGCTCAATCAAAAAGTCAAAAATGAAACCGGGCCGCTGATGCGGCCCGGTGCTGCGTGAAACGGGAGGGGGTTCAGTCGGCCTTGATGTTGGCTTCCTTCACCACCCTGGCCCAGCGCTTGATGTCGCTGGCCACCAGCTGGCGGAACTCCTCGCCGGATGTCGCCATGACGTCGAGACCCATGGCTTCGAAGCGCCGGGTGGTTTCCGGTTCCTTGAGCACGCCGCGAATGGTCGTCGACAGTTTGGCTGCAACCGGTTTCGAAATGCCGGACGGGGCCAGCATGCCCTGCCAGTCGAGCACATAGAGGTCGCCCGCGCCGGCCTCCTTCATGGTCGGTACCTCGGGCAACTGGGCGGACCTGGCCTTGGCACCCACGGCAAGGGCACGCAGCCGGTTGCCCTTGATGTGCGGCAGCGCCGAAGTCATCGACGCAAAACTCATGCTCACGTTGTTGCCCAGCAGGTCGGCCACGGCCGGCCCGCCGCCCTTGTAGGCGATATGGGTCAGCTTGATGCCCGTTTGTTGGGCAAAGAATTCACCAGCAAGGTGCGGGGCGCCGCCGATGCCTGATGAGGCGAAGGTGAGCTGGCCCGGTTTTTCCTTCGCCAGCGCGATCAGTTCCTTGACCGAGGTCAGCGGCGATTTGACGTTGACCACCAGCACATTGCCGACGGCCCCGTTCATGGTCAGGAATTCGAAATCCTTGAGCGGATCGAAGGGCATTTTCAGCAGGCTCGGATTGACCGAAAAACGCAGCGAGACAATGCCGATGGTGTAGCCGTCGGGTTCGGATTTTGCAACCAGGCCGGCGCCGATCACGCCCCCGGCACCGCCGCGGTTGTCGACGACAATCTGCTGTTTCCACAGCTCGTTCAGGCGCTGCGCGATGACCCGTGCAGCCCCGTCGCTGCTGCCGCCGGGGGCCGCGGAGACAACGAGGCGGATCGGGCGGTTGGGGTAATCCGCCGCCTGCTGGGCCGAAACCGGCAGCACGGCTGCGCCGAGCGCAATGGCCGGGACGGATATGAGGTATTTCTGCAACGCATGGATCATGACATTCTCCAGTTCATGTTTCGGGGCCGGCAGTGCCGGGCCTGATGGATAAAGCAAGTTTCCTGCCACACCGGTGACGCAGTGCTCAGTCAAAGTCCTCGCGCGGAAACACCGGCGGCAAGGGCTCGACGGCATCCATCTCGGCGCCCAGTTCGGCCTCAATTTCGCCCATGGATTCGAGCAGCGCCGACAGTCGCAGCGTGACATTGTCGAGGTCCTCATCGGGAATGTCGAGATCAGCGATGCGTGCAAGGGCGAGTGTCTGTTCACGGGTCAGCATCCTTGTTCTCCTTCAGGTCGCCGCAGCGGTGGTGACCGGCAGATCGGGGTGGCGTTTGTGCCAGGGCGTGGCCTGTTCGTAGGCATGGCCGACACGGAACACGACGGGTTCGCCGAAGGGAGGTCCCGCGATCTGCAGCGACAGCGGCATTCCCTTGCTGCTGAATCCCATCGGCAGTGCCAGCGCCGGCACATTGGCCATGCTGAAGGGATAGGTCGATATCCGCCGCAGCAGCACCTTGTTCTTCATCGCTTCCGCCGAATCGACGGTTTCCCGAGTCGCCTCGATCAGTCCCGGCGGATTGAGGCTGGTCGGGCAGACCAGCACGTCGCACTGGCGCAGCATCGCCAGCACCTCGTTGCGGACCAGCGCCCTCGCCCGCATCGCGCGGTGATACACCGCTGCCGGAATCAGCGCACCGGCAGCCAGGCGCGTCCGCGTGCCGTTGTCGAGGTCGCGCCAGTGTCCGCGCAGCCAGCGCTTGAGCATCATCGCGGCAATGTCCGAATCCGAAGTCAGCAGCTGCAGCGGCACCGCGTATCTGGCCCTGGGCAGCGACACCTCCGACACTTCCGCACCAAGCCCGGACAGCACCTTGACCGCTTCCCGCATCGCTGCCATCACTTCCGCATGCGCGCCTTCGGGCCAGCACAGTTCGCGCACCACGCCCACCTTCAGCCCGCGCAGGTCGCCGCCGAGGGATTGCAGGTAATCCGGCACCGGCCGCGTGCTGCTCAGGGGATCGCGCGGGTCGTGGCCCGCGATCGCCTGCAGGAACAGCGCATTGTCCTCGACCGTTCGTGTCAGTGGTCCGATGGTGTCCGCGGTCCAGCCGTACATTACGCCGCCATGACGGCTGACACGGCCGAAGGTCGGCCGCAGGCCGACGATGCCGTTGGCGGCCGCCGGGCTGCGAATGGAGCCGCCGGTGTCCTCGCCCAGCGAGGCTGAAGTGAAGCCAGCGGCCGGCGCGATGCCTGATCCGCTCGAGGAGCTGGCCGGATTGTATTTGATGTTCCAGGGATTGCGCGGCTGGCCGTAGGCGAAGTCGATGGTGCCGCCCTTGCCGAATTCATGCAGGTTTTCCTTGCCGATCAGGATCGCGCCTGCTTGTTCCAGACGCTCGATGACCGCCGCGTCATGATCCGGAATGTTGTCGGCCAGCAACCCCGATCCCAGCGTTGTCCTGATGCCGCGGGTATTGAGCTGATCCTTGACGCCGAAAGGCAGACCGTGGAGCGGTCCGCGCCAGCGCCCGGCGGCGATCTCGCTTTCCGCCGCCCTGGCTTTGGCCAGTGCGCTGTCGGCCAGCACGGTGATGTACGCGTGCAGCACGGGATTCCAGCGTTCGATGCGTGACAGGCTGGCCTGCAGCAGTTCGACCGGGGACAGCTTGCGTTCGCGGATCAGGCGCGACTGCTCCGCGGCACTCATCAGGGCGATATCGTCGGTGGCATCAGGCATGTTTTTCGACAGGACCGGTAGCATGTGTTGATCGTTTCTATACCACGTGTGATTTGAGCATGCCAGCAGTCCAAATCGTCACATAACGTGGACGAGCCTGCATCCTGTCTTGCGGAATGCCGTATCTTCGGCGCTTTGTTGACCGGGAGATCCGTCATGCATCACCGAAAAACCATCACCGTCTGCGGGGCGGCGGCAATGGCATTGTTGTGCGCAGGCCAGGTTGCCGCCGCCTACCCTACTCGCGCAGTGCGTGTCGTGATTCCCTATCCGCCAGGCGGCGGCAACGACATCATCGGCCGCATTGTCGCCGACGAACTCGGCAAGCGGCTCGGGCAACAGGTGGTCGTCGACAATCGTGCCGGCGGCAGCACCGCAATCGGCGCGGAACATGTCGCCCGCTCGGCTGCCGATGGTTATACGCTGCTGATCACCAGTCATACCACTTACGCGCTGCTGCCGAACCTGCGGCCGAAACTGGGTTATGACCCGCAGCGCGACTTCGAACCGGTATCGCTGCTGGCGACCCAGTCCTTTGCGCTGGCCGTGCATCCTTCGCTGCCGGCGACCACGGTGAAACAGATCATCGCGCTGGCCAAGGCGCGACCGGGACAGATGACCTTCGCCTCCGCCGGTGCCGGCACCGGCACCCATTTCTCCGGCGAGCAGTTCAAGGTGCTGGCAGGCCTCGACATCCTTCATGTGCCGTACAAGGGCGGCAACACCGCAATCACCTCGGTACTGAGCGGCGAGACGACCATGACCTTCGGCAGCCTTTCGGCGCTTTCGACCTTTGTCACGACGAAAAAACTGAGAATCATTGCCGTGACCAGCGCCAGGCGGTCGATCCTGGATCCGAAAATTCCGACCATCGCCGAGAGCGGACTCAAGGGGTACGAAATGACCCCGTGGTATGGCCTGACCGCACCCCGCGGAACGCCTGCGGCGATTGTCGATCGCCTCAATGCGGCGGTGGTCGCAGTGACACAATCGGCGGAGTCACGGGAGAGGATGATGAAGGTCGGATATGAGCCCGAAGGCAGCACGCCGCGTCAGCTGGCCGAACACATCAAGGCGGAGCTTGCGCGGTATGCAAAGCTGATCAAGGCCATCGGTTTCACCGAGTAATCGCAAGGGATGCGGGCTCACGCAGGAAAATTATCCGGTGTGGACATAATAGGCGGCCAGCGCCACCACGGCCCCCAGTGCCACCCAGCCGAGGCCGCTGCCTGCCGATTCGCGGCTGGCCGCCGTCATGCGGGCACGGAGATTGGGCATGTCCTGCAGGTATTCCTCGATGGCGTCCCTCGCCTCCTTGAGGCCGATGCCCTGTGCCTCGCGGAGATGCCTGATGGCCTCGATCCTGTTGCCTTTTTCAAGCGCTGCAACGGCATCCCTGGGCAGATCCTGTCTGTATTTCTTCATGGCATGTTCCCTCCGGCCGCGCAGATGGGCATTCCGGACGGAGGCCGGTGACAGGCTGGCGGGAGCTCAGTATACGTTGCGCACCGCGGTGATCTGCGGAAACCGCGCGCGCACCATGGCCTCGACCACATGCTTCAGGTCCAGCGGTGCACGCGGGCAGCCACTGCAACTGCCCCTGAGCCGCACCGTCAGCACGCCCTCCTCGAGCGCAAGGCACTCGATGTCGCCGCCATCCCGCCTGAGGATGTTCCGGATTTCGCTGATCACCGGATCCAGTTCCCGCAGATCCGGCATGGTTCCGCCGGTCATTTCCGCGGCGCTTGCGGCGAGCCGTTTCCGCAGCTGCAGCTGTTCGCGCGCGATGCGCGCGGCAGCAAGCGGATCAGCCGCGTCCAGTGCGTCGAGTTCTTCCTCGGTGTAGAACGGTGCGTCGTTTTTTGCCGGCCCAGCCATGCTGGCCTAGGCAATCCACTTGCGCGCGTTGCGGAACATGCGCAGCCAGGGACCGTCTTCCGGCCATTCCGCCGGATGCCATGAATTCTGCAACGTCCGGAATACCCGCTCCGGATGCGGCATCAGGATCGTGAAACGGCCGTCCGGCGTGGTCAGTCCGGTAATGCCCTGCGGCGACCCGTTGGGGTTCAGCGGATACCGCTCGGTCGGCACCCCGCGGTTGTCGACGTAACGCACGGTCACCAGTTCCTGCGCCGAGGCCAGGGCCGCGGCATCGCGGAATTCCGCGTAACCCTCGCCGTGGGCGACGGCCACCGGTATCCGGCTGCCTGCCATGCCTTCGAAAAACAGCGAGGGTGATGCCTGCACTTCCAGCGTCGCGAACCGCGCCTCGAACTGTTCGGAACGGTTGCGCACGAAATGCGGCCAGTGCCCGGCACCGGGAATCAGCGCCTGCAGATTGCTCATCATCTGGCAGCCGTTGCAGACGCCCAGTGCGAAACTGTCGGTGCGCCGGAAGAATGCCTCGAATTCGTCTCTTGCCCGCGCATTGAACAGTATGGATTTCGCCCAGCCCTCGCCTGCACCGAGCACATCCCCGTAGGAGAATCCGCCACAGGCGGCAAAACCCTTGAACCCGGCAAGGCTGATGCGACCGGCAATGATGTCGCTCATGTGCACGTCAACCGCGGCAAAACCGGCGCGGTCGAATGCGGCCGCCATCTCGACCTGTCCGTTGACGCCCTGCTCGCGCAGGATGGCAATCCGCGGCTTCGCGCCGCGGCTGACGTACGGCGCGGCGATATCCTCGGCCGGATCGAAGGTCAGCCGCGGCGAGATTCCGGGGTCAGAGGCATCCAGCAGCCGGTCGTATTCCTGCTGCGCACAGTCGGGGTTGTCACGCAGCTGCTGCATGCGCCAGGTGGTCTCTGACCAGGCGCGGTGCAGGTCCACCCTCGATTCATCCAGCAGTACGGCATCGCCGGCCATTATTTTCAGGCGATCAGCCCTGCCCTGCACACTGCCGATGGCGGCGCTGCAGCCGGCAAGGCCTGCGGCGGCCAGCGCGGCCATGACGCGTTCGCGGTCGCTGCGACGGACCTGCAGCACGGCTCCCAGTTCTTCGCTGAACAGCATTGCCGCGGCATTTCCTGCAGCCAGATTTATAGTCGCGCCGCAGCGCGCGGCGAACAGCATCTCGCACAGCGTGACCAGCAGGCCGCCGTCGGAGCGGTCGTGGTAGGCCAGTAACAGCCTGTCGCTGTTGAGTTGTTGGATTGCGGCAAAAAAGGACCTGATATCCCCGGCATCGACGACGTCCGGGGTAGTGTCACCGGTCGCATCGTAGACCTGTGCCAGCGCCGAGCCGCCGAGGCGATTGCGGCCGCGGCCGAGATCGATCAGCAGGAGCTCGGTATCGCCGCAATCGGTGCGCAGCTGCGGCGTCAGCGTCCTGCGGACATCGGTCACCGGCGCGAACGCGGAGACGATCAGCGACAGCGGAGCCACCACTTCCCTGCGCGCCCCGTTTTCGCTCCAGGAGGTCTTCATCGACAGGCTGTCCTTGCCCACCGGTATGCTGATGCCCAGTTGAGGGCACAGTTCGATCGCCACCGCATGCACGGTGTCGAACAATGCGGCATCCTCTCCGCCATGGCCGGCTGCAGCCATCCAGTTTGCCGAGAGCTTGATGTCGCCGATTTTTCCGATGGCCGCGGCGGCAATGTTGGTGATGGCCTCGCCCACCGCCATGCGGCCGGAGGCCTGCGGATGCAGCACCGCCAGCGGCGTGCGTTCGCCCACCGCCATGGCTTCTCCGCGCCAGGTATTGAAGCCCATTGCCGTGACCGCCGCGTCAGCCACCGGCACCTGCCAGGGCCCGACCATCTGGTCGCGCGCCGTCATGCCGCCGACCGTGCGATCGCCGATGCTGATCAGGAAAGTCTTGTCGGCCACTGCCGGAAGCCGCAGCACGCGGTATGCCGCTTCGCGGATGTCGATGCCCGCGGCGTCGAACACCTGGCCTTCGCGCACCACACGTTTGACGTCGCGCAGCATCTTCGGCGGTTTTCCGAGCAGCACCACCATTTCCATGTCGACCGGTTTGTTGCCGAACACGCGGTCGTGCACCTGCAGCTGGCCGTCGGCCGTGGCGCTGCCCACCACCGCGAACGGGCAGCGCTCGCGCTCGCACAACGCGCGGAAACGGTCGAGATCCCGCGGCGCGATCGCCAGCACATAACGTTCCTGCGCCTCATTGCACCAGATCTGCAGCGGCGACATGCCCGGCTCCTCGCTCGGCACGTCACGCAGTTCGAAACGGGCGCCGCGTTGCGCCGAGTGCGCGAGTTCAGGCAGCGCATTCGACAGGCCGCCGGCGCCGACGTCATGGATCGACAGGATCGGATTGGCATCCCCCAGGCCCCAGCAGCGGTCGATGACTTCCTGGGCGCGGCGTTCAATCTCCGGATTGCCGCGCTGCACCGAATCGAAATCAAGGTCTTCCTGGTTGGCGCCGGTATCCATGCTCGATGCTGCGCCGCCGCCGAGACCGATCAGCATGCCGGGACCGCCCAGCTGGATCAGCAGTGCACCTTCAGGCAATGCCTGTTTGGCGGTGTGTGTGGCCGCGATGTTGCCCAGTCCGCCGGCAATCATGATCGGCTTGTGGTAACCGCGGACTTCTCCGCCGACGCGCTGCTCGTAGCTGCGGAAATAGCCCGCCAGGTTCGGGCGGCCGAATTCGTTGTTGAAGGATGCTCCGCCTATCGGGCCGTCGAGCATGATCTGCAGCGCGGAGGCAATGCGTCCGGGTTTTCCGACGGGATTGGCTTCCCAGGGTTGCTCTGCACCGGGTATGCGCAGGTTCGACACCGAAAATCCGGTCAGGCCGGCCTTCGGTTTCGCACCGCGCCCGGTCGCGCCCTCGTCGCGGATTTCGCCACCGGCACTGGTGGAAGCGCCGGGAAACGGCGAAATCGCCGTCGGGTGGTTGTGGGTCTCCACCTTCATCAGGATATGCGTCAGTTCATCGCGGTAGCCGTAGCTGCCGTCGTCCGCGGGGTAGAAACGTTCAATACCGGCGCCCTCGATGACCGAGGAATTATCCGAATACGCCACCACCGTGCCCTGTGGGTGCTTCTGGTGGGTGGTGCGGATCATGCCGAACAGGGTGTGTTCCTGTTTGTCGCCGTCAATGATCCAGTCGGCATTGAATATCTTGTGCCGGCAATGTTCCGAGTTGGCCTGGGCAAACATCATCAGCTCGACATCCGTCGGATTGCGGCCGATGCGGGCGAAGTTGTCGAACAGGTATTCGATTTCATCGGGCGACAGCGCAAGTCCCATCGTTACATTGGCCTGCGCCAGGGCGGCACGCCCGCCGCCGATGATGTCGATGGTCGCCAGGGGTTTCGGGTCGATGCGCCGGAACAGCGCCTCCGCGGCATCCAGGCTGTCGAGGACCGACTCGGTCATCCGGTCATGGATCTGCGGCAGCAATGCCGGGCGCTGCGCCGCCGTCAGGGACTGCCCCGCGACAGAACACCACCAGGCCACGCCGCGCTCGATGCGTTCCACGGCGGGCAAACCGCAGTGCCGGGCAATGTCCGTCGCCTTGGATGACCACGGGGATATGGTGCCCAGCCGCGGCGTGACCAGCAGCAGCGTGCCCTGCTGGACAACCGGAGCCGTCGCAGGACCGTAGGTCAGCAGGCGCTCGAGCTGCTGCCGGCCTGCGCTGTCAAGCTCCTGCCGCAGTTGGATGAAATGCCAGTATTCGGCGACGATCTGCAGGCCCGGAATATCGGCAGCGACGGCCTGCAGCAGTTTTTTCCGGCGGAATGCCGAGAGGGCGTCTCGTCCTCTCAGGCTTAGGAATTGCGGCATGATCGATAGGCAATCGGAAAGCGCGATTTTACCCGAACCGGCTCCGTTTCGCCGGTGACCATGCGTTAAACTTGCCGCCACCATGAGCCTCATGCATGCCTCCCCCGTACTCAGGACCGCAGACCTGCGGCGCATCGAACAGGCGGCCCTGTCCGGCCGTGATCCCGCGCCACTGATGGCGCGTGCCGGACTGGCTGCTGCGGAACTCGCGCGCAAGCTCGCAGGCGACAGTGGCAAACCGGTACTGGTCCTGGCGGGTCCCGGAAACAATGGCGGCGATGCTTTTGTGCTCGCCCGCCATCTGAAAGCCTGGTGGTTTCCGGTTACCGTGGTCTGCCCTGCCGGCGGCAGGCAGCATAAGGGAGATGCCGCGGAGGCGATGAGTGCCTGGCAGCAGGCCGGCGGCACGGTGATCGACGCCATTCCGCGCCGCCAGGACTGGGCGCTGGTTGTCGACGGCCTGTTCGGAATCGGACTCAGGCGCGAACCTGCGGATGATTACGCCGCGCTGATCGAGGAAGCCAATGCGCTGGACGCACCGGTGCTGGCTCTGGACATTCCCAGCGGACTCGATGCCGACAGCGGGCGGGTGATCGGCAGCGCCATCGTGGCTGACCATACAATCACCTTCATCGCCCTGAAGCCGGGCCTGCTGACGCTGGACGGACCCGACCACTGCGGGACAGTGCATCTTGCCGGACTGGGATTGCAGGATGCCGTGGCGCCAGCGCCCCAGGGCGTATTCCTGGGCAACGGCGTGCTGACCCATCTGCTGCCACCGCGGCCCCGCAATTCGCACAAGGGCAGTTTCGGCAGCGCCGGCATCGTCGGCGGCGCGCACGGCATGAGCGGTGCCGCGCTGCTGGCTGCCCGCGCGGCGCTCAAATGCGGCGCCGGCCGCGTTTATGCCGGATTGCTGGCTGACGACGTGCCGCTGCTCGACCCCCTGCAGCCGGAATTGATGCTGCGCCCGGCCGATGGCGTGCTGCGGCTGGATCACCTGACGGCTTTGGCAATCGGGCCGGGACTCGGTGATTCTCCTGACGCTGCCGAGTACCTGGACTGGGCACTGGAAAAATCCCTGCCGCTGGTACTGGATGCCGATGCGCTGAATCTTGTCGCCACATTTCCGGAACTGGCAAAACGGCTGAAACAGCGGAGCGCGCCCTCGATCCTGACCCCGCATCCGGCAGAGGCCGCGCGGCTGCTCGATTCAAGCACTGACGCAGTGCAGGCAGACCGGGTTGCTGCCGTGCTGCAACTTGCCCGGGAATACCGGGCCGGTGTCGTGCTCAAGGGCTGCGGCAGTCTGTGCGCCTGGCCGGACGGGCACTGGGCGATCAACAGCTCCGGCAACCCGGGCATGGCGTCCGCCGGCATGGGCGACGTACTGACCGGCATCCTTGTGGCCTTGCTCGCCCAGGGGGTGGATGAACGGCACGCACTGACAGGCGCGGTCCATCTGCACGGCGCGGCCGCGGATCATCTGCTGATTGAGGGAACGGGGCCGATCGGACTGACTGCGGGCGAAGTCATCGACGCTGCGCGCCGACTGCTCAACCGGAATCGGGCAATCCGCTGGCCTATGCGCTGATCGCGCGGACCAGCGCGATTCCCAGCAAGGTCATCGCCAGCGATCCGACCAGGTGGCTGCCGATCAGCAGCAGTGCCCAGCCGTAACGACCCTGTTGCAGCAGCATGATCGCCTCCAGCGAAAAGGCCGAAAAAGTGGTCAGGCTGCCGAGGAAGCCGGTGATGAACATCAGCCGGTACTCCGGCGCCAGCGCAGTGTGCTGCATGAAAAACTCGAATGCCGCACCAATCATGAAGCCGCCCGCCAGGTTGGCGACCAGCGTGCCCATCGGCAGCGCAGGCACCAGCTGATTCAAGGCCAGCGCCAGGCCCCAGCGCGACCAGGCGCCGAACATCGCGCCGACGCCGACAGCGGCAAAAGCGCTGAAACTCATGCAGTGTGCATCAGCTGGTGACGCCGATGTTCCAGGGCACGTATTCATGGTCACCCAGCCCCAGCAGCTCACTCTTGGATTTTTCGCCCGATGCAATGCGCAGCATCAGGTCGAAAATTTCCTGCGCCTTCTGCGACAGCGATTTCGTGCCGTCGAGAATTTCGCCGCAGTTGATGTCCATGTCCTCGGCCAGCCTGCTGTACATCGGCGTGTTGGTCGCCAGCTTGATCGAGGGCACCGGTTTGGCGCCGAACATCGAGCCGCGGCCGGTGGTGAACATGATCATGTTGGCGCCGCCGGCGATCTGCCCCGTCGCCGATACCGGGTCGAAGCCCGGCGTGTCCATGAACACGAAGCCGCGCTCGGTGACCGGCTGTGCGTAATGGTAGACCGCATTGAGCGGGCCGGTGCCGCCCTTCATCGATGAACCCAGGGATTTCTCGAAAATGTTGGCCAGGCCGCCGTGCTGGTTGCCCGGGCTGACCACGCCGTTGATCTGGGTGTCCTTGCCGGCGTTGTAGACATCCTTCCACCAGCGGATGCGCTCGATCAGCTTCTCGCCGACTTCGCGGGATTTTGCGCGCCGGGTCAGCGTATGTTCGACACCGTAGATTTCCGGCGTCTCCGACAGGATGTGCGTGCCGCCGTGGCGCGCCAGAATGTCCATCGCCGCACCCAGTGCGGGATTGGCGGTGATCGACGAAAAACCGTCCGAGCCGCCGCACTGCAGGCCGATCATCAGATGGCTCGCGGGCACCCTCTGGCGCATCACCTTGTTGGCCTCGGGCAGCATTTCCTTCAGTGCGGCAATGCCCGCTTCGATGGTCTGGCGCGTGCCGCCGGATTCCTGCATCACGAAAGTCTTCAGCCGGTCGCTGACTTCGATGCCCTGCTCCTTCATCAGACCCTTGATCTGGTTGCGTTCGCAGCCGAGGCCGATGATCAGCGCGCCGGCGAGGTTGGCGTGGCGCGCATAACCCGCCATGGTCCGCCGCAGGAGGTCCATCGGCTCACCGGTCATTTCCATGCCGCAGCCGGTGCCGTGCGCAAAGGCACAGACGCCGTCGATGTTGGGATAGTCGGCCAGGCGTTCCGGCGTGAAATATTCGGCGATCTTGTGCGCCACCGTCGCCGAGCAGTTCACCGTGGCCAGCACGCCCAGATAGTTGCGTGTCGCAACCTGGCCGTTGGCGCGGACGATGCCCATGAACGAAGCGCGCTCAGCCTCGGGAATCATCTGCTCCGGTTTGTAGTCGCGGGCGTAGGCGTAGTCGCGGTCAAATTCGCGGAACTCGAGGTTATGCGAATGCACGTAGGTGCCGGCCGGAATGTCGGCCGAGGCAAAACCGATGGTCACCGCGTATTTGAGGATCGGCTCGCCCTTCTTGATGTCGCGCGAGGCGATCTTGTGTCCCGCCGGTACCTGGCTTTTCGCGGTGAGTCCGCCGTCGAGCTTGGTGCCGATGCCGATGTCGCCGCGGGCGATCAGCACGTTGTCATTCTCGTGCAGCCGGATCACCGGGCCCGATGCGGGTTTGTCCTTGATGTGTATCACGCCGTCGTCCATGGCCCTGCCTCCTGGGTAAGTAACCGTCATTTTATCGGGAATGCCGCCATTGCAGAAACAGACGGTCCCGGACGCTCCCTGGCGAGGCTAGGCGCGGGCACCGATTTTCGATTAGCATCCGAGAAGCTCCCAGACCGCATTTGCCGCTTCTCTCCATGAACAACCATACAGCGCAGAACTGGACAGTCACCAAACCCGTTGCCTGTTCGCGCGGCGGCATTGTCACCTCGCAAAGCCGGATCGCCAGTGCGGCGGGGGCGCGTATTCTGTCCGCCGGAGGCAACGCGGTGGATGCCGCAGTTGCCACCGGATTTGCGCTGGCCGCAGTCGAACCCTGGAACAGCGGGCTTGGCGGTGTCGGCTTCATGATGGTTTATCTCGCCCGGGAAAAACGGGTGCGCGTGATCGATTTCGGCCCCATCGCGCCCGGCGGACTCGATCCTGCAGACTACCCGCTGACCGGCGGCGTAACCAGGGATCTCTTCACCTGGCCGGCCGTTCAGGATGACCGCAATGTCCACGGACCGATGTCGATCGCCATACCCGGACATGTCGACGGCATGGCCACTGCGCTTGCAAATTTCGGCACGATGTCGTTCCGCGATGTGATGGAGCCCGCGATTGGCCTCGCCGAAGAAGGCATCGCGGTCGACTGGTACCTGACGCTCAAGGTGGCAACGATGGCCAGGGAGCTGTCCCTGTATCCGTCAACCCGCGATATCTGGCTGCCCGGCGGTATGCCGCCGGTGACCCCCGCAGGTGCTCCTCTGGCGCGCCTGAAACTGAAAGGCCTGGCCCGCACGCTGCGCCGCCTGTCCGATGCCGGGCCGCGGGATTTTTACGAGGGCGATATCGCATCGGGCATTGCGAATGATCTGCGGGCGATGGGCGGCAACCTTTCGGCGGCAGATCTTGCAGGTTTCCGTTCGCGCATTGTCGACCCCGTCACCACCGCTTACAGGGGTGCCCGCCTGGCACTGCCGCCGCAACTCACTGCGGGACCGACAATGCTGCGCGCACTGGAACCGCTGCGCGACATCAACTTTGCGCCTGGCGGTCCCGGAGCAGACGCCTTCACTGCCTATGCCGCTGCCCTGCGCGAGGCCTACGCCGAACGCCTGGCCAGCATGGGGGACAACAGCGACCGCCGCGATCCTTCGACCACGACCCATCTCAACGTCATCGACCGCGATGGCAACATGGTGGCACTGACACAAACCCTGCTTTCCGTATTCGGGTCAAAGGTGGTGCTGCCCTCCAGTGGCGTACTGATGAACAACGGCATCATGTGGTTTGATCCCCGTCCGGGCTCGCCGAACAGCCTCGCACCGGGCAAACGCGCCCTGTCCAACATGTGTCCGGTCATCGCGTTGCGCGATGACAAGCCGTGGTTTGCAATCGGCGCTTCCGGTGGCCGGAAGATATTGCCCGCGGTTTACCAGATCAGCTCCTTCCTGATTGACCACGGCATGACCCTTGTGGATGCCTTCCACCATCCCCGCATCGATGCCAGTGGTGAAGATACCGTCGGCGTTGATCCCCGCCACAGCGAAACCGTGCGAGAGGCCTTATCCAGCCGGTTTCCGGTGCAATTCAACGAGCTGCTGGTATACCCTACGAACTACGCATGCCCCAGCGCGGTATTCCGTGACCCAAAAACGGGCGAACATCAGGGTGTTTCCGACGTGATGTCGCCGTGGTCCGGGGCTGTCGCCGCCGTATAAAAAGATGCGGCACGGAACTTGCATGATGCCGGTCGGCTGCACCGGATGGCTCATGCACTCCTCCGATGCCCGCACATTGCCGCAGCAGTAACGGCCTTCGCCTCAGCGGAAAGCCGGCTTCATTCACTGTTTCGATCGAGGAGAAACTCATGTCCGTCAAATTGATTCGATTCTCACTGGCCATCGGATTCTGCGCTGTTGCCGCCGGTACCGCCGCCGCCCAGCAGATCAGCGATTTTCCGTCCCGGCCCATGCGCATCATCACGGGTTACCTGCCCGGAGGCGTCAGCGACACCATTGCGCGGACAATGGCAGCCCAGCTCGGGGAACAGATGGGGCAGCGCGTCATCATCGACGGCAGGCCCGGCGCCGGCGGGACCCTGGCGATGGAAATCGCTGCCAATGCCACACCGGACGGGTACACGCTGTTCATGGGGCAGCCGGTCATCACCATCAGCCCGAACTTCAAGCGCAGGCCGTCATATGACCCGATCAAGGCCTTTGCGCCGCTGTCGGTGATCGGACTTGGCGCAACGATGCTGATGATCAATCCCTCGCTGCCGGCGAGCAACACCCAGGAACTGATTGCGTATGGCAAGACCCAGCCACGCGGCAAACTCCTGTTCGGGCATTCCGGACAGGGATCAACCAACCATCTCGCAGGAGAATTGTTCTCGGTGATGAGCGGCGTGCAACTGACCGCCGTTGCCTACAAGGGCGCCGCGGCAAACATCCTGGCCACGATACAGGGTGAAGTACAGCTCAGTTTCCTGCCGGTGCTCGCCGCATTGCCGCAGATAAAGGTCGGGAAGCTGAAGGCGATCGGGGTCACCGGTTCGAAACGCGCCAAATCGGCACCGCAGGTGCCCACGATCGCCGAAACCCTGCCCGGCTACGAAGTGCCGGTCTGGTACGGCCTGATGGCGCCGGCGGCAACCCCGAAACCGGTCGTAAACAGGCTCAATCTTGAAATCAAGAAGGCACTGACCGTTCCTGCAGTCGTCGACCGCCTCGAAAACCAGGGAATCGAAACCGAATACACCACGGTTGCGCAATTCGAGAAACTGATCAGGGATGACGCGGTTCGCTGGGCGAACCTGGTGAAAACTTCGGGCATAGTGCTGGAATGAATCTGCCCGGTGGCACCGGGCGCGATCAGAGGCGCAGTGCGTCGAGCAGCCGGTAATAACCGGCAACAGCCTTCATCGCGGGAATCCGCAGTCCGTGAAGCGGTATGGGCGCAAACGATGCGGCATGCATCGGGCCCGCCCTGACCGCTTCACCTTTAGCAAGTGCCGCCAGCATTCCGCCCAGGAGTCCGGTAAGAACAACGCCGCGTCCGCCGTACCCCATGGCAAAGGAAACGCGTTTTCCCAGCCTGCCGGCATGCGGAAAATCGTCCAGTGTCACCGCCACCTTGCCCGACCATCTGTGGTCTATCGGCACACCCGCAAGCGAGGGATAGGTTTCCACCAGCTTGCGCTCAAGTCCCGAATAAACACCCGGCGACTCCTTGCCGGTCAGCGACCCCCTTCCGCCGAACATCATGCGATTGCCCGGTGCAATGCGGAAATAATTCAGCAGATGCCGCGTGTCGGAAACCAGATGGCCTTGCGGCAGCAGCCTGTGCAGCTCATCCGGCGGCAACGGCGCCGTGGTGATCACCGAGGTCGAGACAGGCACGATGCGCTTGTCGAGGTCATTGCCCAGGCTGAACAGCTCGGTATAGGCATTGGTTGCAATCAGCAGCTGTCCGGCACGCACTGTCCCGCCTGGAGTGGCCACGCTGACACCATGCGAATTCTCCTGTATCGCGCTTGCCGGCGTGCCCGAATGCAGTGTCACGCCACGATCCGCCAGTCCCGCTGCCAGGCCGCGTGCGTAATTGAGGGGATGGATTCCGGCGGCACGCGGATCAAGATAAGCGCCCAGATAACAAGATGTGCCTGACAGTTCCGCAGTTTCCCCGGCCGTCAGCATGCGGGGAGCACGGTCGCCTGCAGCCGCCAGCCATTCAACGTCGGCCCGCAGCATCGCCAGTGCCGATTTGCCGTTGGCGGCGGTAATGTGCCCACAGCGGGAAAATCCGCAGTCGATGCCAAGATCGCTGATGATCTCCTCCAGAGCATCCAGGGCCGACAGCAGCAGTCCGTGCAAGTGCCTGGCCTCTTCTTCGCCATGCCGACGCGCCAAACCGGCCCAAGGCGTCTTGTAACGCAGCACCGCCATGCCACCGTTGCGGCCGCTGGCCCCCCAGCCGATGTCATGAGCCTCGATGACCGCGCAGTCGATGCCCGCTTTCGCCAGGTGCCAGGCCGCGGTCAGCCCGGTGAAGCCGCCCCCGATGATCGCCACATCGGTGCGCAGGCCGGCGGTCAGCGGCGGGAACGTCCGCGCGGGGTTTGCGCTGCTGATCCAGACCGACGATGGATGCGAAAACGACGCGCTCATGCCGTGTCTGCGGGCATGGTGTTCAGGACCGTCCGTAGAGCAGCCGTGCCGCTTCGGCGCTGACCTTGCCATTGGCAATATCATCAGCAATCGTCGTGCGCCTGCGCGGATCGCCGTAACCGCCACCGCCCGGTGTTTCAACGATCACCCGGTCGCCCCTGTTCAGCACGGTCAGCGCCTTGGACGGTATCAGTTCTTCGGCACCACCCGCGCGCAGGATCATGGAACGCGCCGGGGCGCCGGGCTGCCCGCCTTCCAGCCCGGGCGCAGCACTGTAGTGACGTTCGCCGCGATGGGTGAAGGTGACGCCGTCGGCCAGGATTTCGTATTCCCTGACCACGCCCAGGCCGCCGCGGAATTCACCAGCGCCTCCGGAGTCCCGTCGCAGCTCGACCCGGCGTAGACGGATCGGAGCCTCCATTTCCAGTGCTTCAGCCGGCAGGTTCATGCAGTTGCTGGCATCGGTGTCGACAACGTCGACGCCATCGAGTCCCTGTGCGGCGCCGCTGCCGCCGGCAATCAGTTCGCCGACAATGTAGCGCTTGCCGTCGCGTCCGGTGCCGCCAAAAGCGACCACCAGCAGCGTACCTGCGGCGGGCGCGGCCACCCTGTCCGGCAGCGCCGCGGCCAGCGCACTGACCATGGAGGTGGCGATGCGCTTGATGGTCGAGGTCCTTGCATTCACTGGCGCCGGTTCGACCGGATTGGCCAGTGAACCGGGGGGAAGCTTCAGGCTCACCGGCCGGAAGCAGCCGCCATTGGTGGGGATCGTCGGATCGGTCAGCACCCGCACCGCGTAATAGGCGGCCGCCTGCGATCCCGAAGGCACGCAGTTCATCGGCCCCTTCACCTGCGGGCTGGTTCCGGCAAGGTCGAATTCGATCGTGCCATCGCGCACCGTGACTGCAACCTCGACGCGAATGCGTTTGTCGAGCTCGATGCCGTCGTTGTCCATTGCATCGACATAGCGGTAGGTGCCTTCGGGGATCTTGCGCAGGGCCTCACGCGTCATCGTTTCAGAGCGGTCCAGCAATTCGTCGAAAATCGCCATCAGCAGGTCGGCCCCGTACACGTCGGCCAGTTCCCGCAGCCGCCGGGCACCGACATTGCAGGCCGCAAGCTGGGCATTGAGGTCGCCCATCAGCGTGTCAGGCAAGCGTGAATTCTGGCGCAGCAGTGCCACCAGGGTTTCGTTGTAGGCGCCCGCCTCGCGGAACTTCAGCGGCGGAATGCGCAGGCCTTCCTGGTAGATTTCCGTCGAGTTCGTCGGCAACGATCCCGGCGAATAACCACCGACATCGCCATGGTGCGTCATCGTGGCCGACATTGCGATGACCCGCCCGTGGTGGAACACCGGCGTCATGATCGCAATGTCCGGCAGATGGGTGCCTCCGCAGTAAGGATCGTTCAGGATGTAGGCATCACCCTCCTTCATCGTCTCCAGAGGGTAACGCTGCAGCATGCTGCGGATGGTCGGGATCAGGGTCGCCAGGTGCACAGGAATCGCGCAGGCCTGGGCCAGCGTTTCCGCCTTGACCGTGAACAGGCTCGCCGAGGTGTCCAGGCCCTCCTTGACGATCGGGGAAAAGGAACTTTTCAGCAGCGTCAGTTCCATCTCGTTGGCAATGCCCTCGAGTTTGTTGCGGATCACCTCGGTGGTGATCGGATCGACGACTTCATTCCGGTCCACGCGATTCATTTGGACTCTCCCTGAGTCAGCACCAGGTTGCCGCGGCCATCGACTTCGGCGCGCCAGCCGGGCTCGATCACGGTGGTGGTATCGGCCTGCTCGACAACGGCTGGTCCGTAGAATGTCACGCCGGGCCTGATGCGCCGGCGCTCGTAGACCTGTGCCTCGACGAACCCCCCGGATTTTTCGGTCAGTATGGCGCGTGCGCCCTTGCGTGGATCACCTTCCTCCGGCACGTAATTCCCTTCAGCCGCCACCGCCGATGCGCGCGCCTGATGCACGCTGCGCAGATTGACGAACTGCACCGGCCCTTCGGCGCTGTGTCCGTAGATGCGGTCGTGTGCGGCAAAAAAATCCTTGCGCACCCGCGCAAGGACATCGCCGGCCGGTTTCAGCGGAATCTCGAGGTGGTAGGACTGTCCCACGTAACAGACGTCGGCAAAATACTGGATGTCCACGGCCTCCGGCGCAATGCCTTCAACCCGCATCAGTTCGGCACACTGCCGGTCAAGCGCTGCAAGCTCCCGGGTCAGGTCGGTTGCCGAGGCATGGTCAAGGGGATCATGGAACGCAACCGCAGCCTCGTGTTCAACCGGCGCGGAAAGGAGGCCTGACGCAGAAAGCACGCCGGGATGCAGCGGCACGATGACCCGCCGCATGCCGAGTTCCCTCGCCAGTGCAGCGGCATGGACCGGACCTCCGCCGCCCAGCGGCACGAGTCCGAAGCGGCGGGGATCAATACCGCGTTTCACCGATACGAAGCGGATGCCTTCAGCCATGTTGGCATTGACCACGCGATGGATGCCGAGCGCCGCCTGCTCCACCGACATGCCGAGCGGGCGCGCAATTTTTTCCTCGATTGCCCGCCTCGACAGCTCAGGCTGAAGTCGCAGGGAACCGCCAGCGAAATACCCGGGATCGACATAACCAAGGACGATCGAGGCATCAGTCACCGTCGGCAGTTCGCCACCGCGGCCGTAACAGGCCGGACCCGGTTCGGATCCCGCGGAAGCAGGTCCGACGCGCAGCGATTTCGCGCCGTCGAGCCAGGCGATGCTGCCGCCGCCGGCGCCGATGGCATTGACATCGACCATGGGCACACGGACGGCGTAACCATCGAGCATGCCTTCCGCGGCGATCAGCGGCTTGCCGCGGCTGACCAGCGCAATGTCGGCACTGGTACCGCCGATGTCGATGGTGATGATGTCCTCGTAACCCGCAGCATCACCGGCCATGCTGCCGCCGATGACCCCCGCCGCCGGTCCGGAGAGAAAAAGCCGCACCGGACGCCGCCTGGCAATGCGCGAAGATGCCACGCCTCCGCGTGACTGCATGATCTGCAGCGCGGAACCGACCCTGTTGGATTCGAGGTCCGTCTCCATGTTTTCCAGATAACGGTCGATCACCGGCTTGAGATAGGCGTCAAAGGCGGTGATGCAGGTGCGTTCGTACTCGCGGAACGCCGGATCCACCTCGCACGACAGCGACACCATCAGCTGCGGATGCATTTCGCCGATGATCTCGGCAACCCGCCGCTCGTGCGCCTGATTCAGGTAGGAAAACAGGAAGGACACCGCAATGGCGCTGACACCCTGCGCGACCAGGTCATCGACTTCGCGGCGCACGGCCGCCTCATCGAGCGCCACCAGCACTTCGCCGGAAGCGGTGACCCGTTCCGGCACCTCCCGCCGCAATGCGCCGGGCACCAGGAATACCGGGGTTTCCGGCTTCAACATCACGCTGTAGACCGCGTGGCGGTTCTGGCGGCCGATTTCCAGCGTGTCGCGGAACCCCTGCGTGGTGATCAGTCCGATTTTCGCGCCCTTGCGCTCGAGCACTGCATTGGTGGCCACCGTGGTCCCGTGCACAAAACGGACAATCTGTTCCGGCAGGACCCCCCACTCCCGGGCCATGTACTGCACCGCATTCAACACACCCGCGCTTGGATTTGCCCGGGTCGTCGGAATCTTGACCAGTCGCATCATGCCGCGATCGCTGCGGCAGACTACATCGGTGAATGTGCCGCCGATGTCTACACCGACTTCATAACGTGGCACCGGGGCTGCTGAAAGGTTCATCGGGATATCCAGGGTCAGTGAAGAAAGGCAGTTGCGCTGCAAGTATACTGACGGCCTTGGCAAATTGAATACCGGATGTGTCCGATTCCAGATCGTGACCGCGCGGTCTGCGGCCGGAACATGATGGGTGCGCATGGAACTTGCTCGAATGGCCGCGAGCTGCTGCAGCCGCCTCGCAAACAGGCATCCCGTGCCACGGTTTGGTGCGCGATGGGACCAACCGATTCACCGACAAACACAGGGGGAGAAACATGATCAATGCCGCAATCATCGGCCTGGGGCGCTGGGGGCAGAATCTCGTCAACAGCGTGCAGGGCAAAAGCCGCAGCATCCGCTTTGTCGCGGGCGCCGTGCGCACACCTTCACGCGTGCAGGGCTATGCGGACAGCCGTGGCATCCGGCTCTATGACGACTATCGCAAGCTGCTGGCCGACCCGCAAGTGGATGCCGTGGTGCTCGCAACGCCGCACAGCCTGCACGCGGAGCTGATCATGGCGGCGGCCAGGGCCGGCAAACACGTGTTTACCGAAAAACCGTTCACGCTGACGACTGCGTCGGCAAAAGAGGCTGTCAGGACATGTGCCCGACGGGGCGTGACCCTGGCCGTGGGTTACAACTGGCGCTTCCAGCCCGCCCTGCAGGAAATCCGCCGCATGCTCGATGACGGCCGGCTCGGCAAGCTGCTGCATGTCGAAGGCAACTTCTGCGGCCCCAGCGTTTACTGGTACCCGAAAGACCACTGGCGGCAGAAAACCGATGAAGGTCCGGGCGGCGGCATGACCGGCCGCGGCGTGCACGTCGTTGATGCCATGCTTTACCTGGCCGGACAGGTGGACACGGTCTACGCACAGAGTTTTCGCCGCGCACTGAATTACGGCATCGACGACACCACGTCGATGCTGTTCCGCTTCAAGGAGGGTGCCAGCGGTTACCTGGGCACTTTCATCGCCACGGCAGAAACCTGGCGCATGCAGGTCTTCGGCTCCAAAGGCTGGGTCGAGGTCGGCGATGTCGAACATCTCGGCACCTGGCAGATGAAGGTCTGCCTGCTCAATCCCGACGACCTGCGTGAACGCCGGCGCCCGGAGATCGTGACTTTTCCGGACACCAGCACCGAACGCGCCGAGCTGGAGCATTTCGCGCAAGCGGTAGAACGCCGGCAACCGCTGGCGATAACCGGCGGCGACGAAATCCACGGTGTCACCGTGCTTGAGTCGATACTCGAATCCGTGCGCACCGGCAGTCCGGTGAAGGTCGGCAGGAACAGCAAACCTTCCCGGAAGGCGGCGACCCGGCCCGCCAAACGCGGCATTGCGCCGGGCAAGAAGAAGGCGGCCAAGAAAAAATAAAATTACTTTAAAATTAAATACTTACCATAAAACCCGCAGGGCAGCGGATTTCAGCCGGCAAAAGGCCGCCGTTGCGCATAGTCAGCCGCAGCATCCTCCAGCTTCATGAACACCGCGCCGCCGTCTTTCAGCCTGCGGATCAGTTTTTCCAGCACCAGCATCCGGTGGCCGCGGCCAATGACAAAGGGATGAAAGGTGTAGGTGATGACGCCCCAGTCGAGGTGGTCGCGCAGGTAGGCAAAATCGTTGACCCAGTTTTCCAGCACGAGGCCGGCATTCATGTTGCCCGGAAGCACCCAGTCCGGCGTGCGTATGAACTCGAAATGCGGGTAGTCGTCCAGTGACCAACTGATCGGCATTTCGATCAATCGGGATTCCGGACCGAACACCGCAGGCTGCTCCAGCGTGATGACATCACTCCTGCGCACACGGTACGGCGTGTAGTCGTCACCCATCATGCTGCTGTCGTACAGGAATCCGTTTTCAAGCAGCAGATCGACCGAGTGCGCCGACAGATCCCAGGACGGCGAGCGGTAACCACGCGCGCCCTGCCCGGTCAACCGGCGGATCAGATCGTTCGCACGTACGAGCTCGGAGGCTTCTTCATCACGCGTCAGGCTGGCCGGCGGACGATGAGTCCAGCCATGATGGCCGATTTCATGTCCGGCCTCGAAAATCCGCCGGCACTGCTCCGGATAGGTCGCCAGCGTATGGCCCGGTATGTACCACGATGCCGGAACGCCGTAAGCCTTCAGCAGCGAAAGAATGCGCGGAAGCGCGACATTGGGGCCGAATTCGCCGCGCGAGATCGGCGTCGGTGACGTCATGCCGCGGGCGATCCAGCCCGAGATCGCATCAAAATCG
This sequence comes from Burkholderiales bacterium, assembly GCA_022843705.1. Taxonomy (GTDB): domain Bacteria; phylum Pseudomonadota; class Gammaproteobacteria; order Burkholderiales; family SG8-41. The sequence continues at coordinate 3,363 of JALHND010000012.1, read as the reverse complement.
AAAGTCAGGCAGGCGATGTGTTTCCCCATGGCGCAAAAATCTTAACATGCGCGACGGCAGACAGTGCCTCAAGCCGGGCTTGCCGCGTTCAGGACGGCAGGGTTTCCTCCTGCCCGGCGAACGGCATGCGAAAAATCGGATCATTGATTTCCGGCCTGCCTGGAGTTACTGATTGCCTGATGGCAAATGGCACCCGACAACTGTATATAATTACAGTCCATGAAACCCGCGACCCCCCGCACCGCCGAACCTGTCCCTGCGCCGCCACGCCTGCTGCCGCCCCTGTGTGCGGGGCGCGTCACGGCCGGCTTCCCCTCGCCGGCCGCCGACCACCTCGACCGCCCGCTCGACCTGAACGAACACCTCGTGCTGCATCCTCAGGCCAGCTTTTTCATGCGCGTCAAGGGTGATTCGATGACCGGCGCCGGCATTCACGACGGCGACCTGCTGATCGTCGACCGTTCGCTTGAAGCCGTGTCAGGCCGGGTGGTGGTGGCCGCCATCGACGGCGAGCTGACGGTGAAACGCCTGCGGCGCAGCCGTGATCACATCGTACTGCACCCCGAAAATCCGGCCTATCCCGAGATCGTCGTCCGCGGGGACCAAACGCTGGAAATCTGGGGCGTCGTCGCCTACGTCGTGCACGCGCCCTGACCAATGTCATCACGAATCGCACTGGTCGATGCCAACAATTTCTACGTTTCCTGCGAGCGTGTGTTCGACCCGCGCCTCGAAGGCAGGCCGGTCGTCGTGCTCTCCAACAACGACGGCTGTGTGGTATCCCGCAGCGAGGAAGCCAAGGCGCTGGGCGTGCGCATGGGCGTGCCCTTCTTCGAGGTGCGCGCGCTGGTCGGCAGCCGCGGCCTCGTCTGGCTCAGCTCCAATTACGCGCTGTACGGCGACATCAGCGCGCGCATGATGGAATTGCTCGGCGAGTTCGCCCCCCGGCGCGAGGTCTATTCCATCGACGAATGTTTTCTCGATTTCAGCGGTGTCGTCATCGACAGCAGCAAGCTGGGCCCCGCCATCCGCGACCGCATCCTGCGCTTCCTGGGTCTGCCCGCCTGCGTCGGCTTCGGCGCGTCAAAAACGCTGGCCAAGCTCGCCAACCATGTCGCCAAGAGCCGGCGCGAATGCAGGGGCGTGTTCGACTGGGACGCACTGCCGCCGGCGCAGGCGGATTCGGTGATGGACAGCATCGACATCGGCGAAGTCTGGGGTGTAGGCCGCCGCCTGGCGCCGGAGCTGGCTGCGATGGGTCTGCACAGCGCCTTGGACCTGAAACGCGCACCGCCAAAGTTGATGCGCAGGCGCCACAGCGTGATCATCGAACGTACCGTCGCCGAGCTCAATGGCGTGCCCTGCATCGGCCTTGAAGAAAGTGCCTTGCGCGAAGGCCAGGTCATCGCCACCCGCAGCTTTGGCCGCCCGGTCACCGCAATGGCGGAACTGCGCGAAGCGGTTTCGAGCTACGTCATTCGTGCAGCCGAGCGAATGCGCGCGCAGCATTGCATCTGCAGCCGGATCAGCGTGTATGTCGATACCGGCAAGTACCGCGGCGGCCATGGTGATGGCGACCGTTACCGCCGGTCGGTCGAAGTCCCGCTGACGGTGGCGAGCGACGATACGCGCCGGCTGATCGCTGCCGCAATGCACGGCCTTGCCCTGATCCACCGGCCGGGACTCCGCTACAAGAAGGCCGGCGTCTGCCTCGGCGGACTGCGGCCGGCGGCAGCACCGCAGGGCGATCTCTTCGCCGGCTACGAGCGGCAGCGCTCCACGCGGTTGATGGCCACGCTGGACTGCATCAACAGCACCTGGGGCATGAACACCGCCAGCTTCGCCGGCGCCGGCATCGAACAGCCCTGGCGCATGCAGTCGGCACGCCGCTCACCGCGTTACACGACACGCTGGGATGAACTGCCGGTCGTACGCTGAAAAAATTCCGGGCAAACAAAAACGGCGCCGCAGCGCCGCTTTTTGTTCCGATCACCCTGCCCTCGTGAGGCTTGGTGCCGGTGCCGCCACCGCCCTTTTGGAGCCGCGGCGGGCCCTTCCGTGTCAACGCAGGTCGAAACGGTCGAGGTTCATCACCTTGGCCCAGGCGGCGACGAAGTCCCTGACCAGCTTCTCCTTGCCGTCGGCGCTCGCGTAGACCTCGGCATAGGCACGCAGCACCGAGTTGGAGCCAAACACGAGATCGTGGCGCGTGCCCGTGTGTTTGACCTTGCCGCTCTGGCGGTCACGGCCTTCGAACACCTCTGCACTGCCGTCCGCCGCCTTCCACTCGGTGCCCATGTCGAGCAGCCTGACAAAGTAGTCGTTGTTCAGCACGCCCACCTTGTCGGTGAACACCCCGTGCTTGCTGCCGTCGGCGTTGGTGCCGAGCACGCGCATGCCGCCGACCAGCGCCGTCATTTCCGGCGCGGTCAGTGTCAGCATCTGTGCCTTGTCGACCAGCATGGCTTCGGTCGGCGTGCCATCCCTGCCCCGGCCGTAGTTGCGGAAACCGTCGATCACCGGCTCCAGCACGGCGAAGGATTCGACGTCGGTCTGGTCCTGGCGGGCATCGACCCGGCCCGGCGCGAACGGCACTTCGACCGCCACGCCGGCCGCCCTGGCCGCCTGCTCCACGCCGACACAACCCGCAAGCACAATCACATCCGCCAGCGAGGCCTTGCCGCTCGTCTTCTGGATCTCTTCCAGCCGGGCCAAGGTTTTCAGCACGGGCTTGTTGATGGCCCAGTCCTTCTGCGGCGCGAGGCGGATGCGCGCACCGTTGGCACCGCCGCGCTTGTCACCGCTGCGGAAAGTGGATGCCGAGGCCCAGGCCACGGAAACCAGTTCGCTCACCGAAAGGCCGGAAGCCGCGATTTTTGCCTTGAGGTCGGTGATGTCGGCCGCGGTTGGCTTGTGCGTGGCGGCGGGCAGCGGATCCTGCCAGATCAGGTCTTCCTTCGGCACCTCGGGTCCCAGGTAACGGGCCTTGGGGCCCATGTCGCGATGGGTCAGCTTGTACCAGGCACGCGCGAAGGCATCGGCAAAGGCCTGCGGATTCTCGAGGAAACGCTTCGAGATCTTCCCGAATTCCGGGTCAAAACGCATCGTCAGGTCGGTGGTCAGCATCGTCGGCTTGTGGAACTTGCCTTTCACGTGCGCGTCCGGAATGATCTCCGGCGCATTCTTGGCCACCCACTGCTTGGCGCCGGCGGGAGATTTCACCATCTCCCATTCGTACTTGAACAGGATCTCGAAGAAATCATTGCTCCAGCGCGCCGGCGTCGTGGTCCAGGTCACCTCGAGACCGCTGGAGACGGTGTCCTTGCCGTGGCCGCTGCCGTAGTTGCTGTTCCAGCCCAGGCC
>JALHND010000011.1:36889-46899 GCA_022843705.1 Burkholderiales bacterium | reverse complement strand
TCGCCGACGCCGTTTTTCATGCCGCGGCGGTGCACATCGAGCGTGCGGATCAGCCACTGGCGGGTGTCGCGCGGGTCCAGCACGTGCTGGGCTTCGTAGAGTTCCGCGAGGCCCCAGGCCGAGGTGTCGCGTTCGACTTCGGCTTTCAGCTTGGCAAATTTTTCCGGGTCGTCCTGCTGCTTCACGCCGTAGAGCACGTTGACCGACACCGCCGGATCCATGAAGCCGAGATCGGCCATCGGCCACACCGCGACTTCGTCGGCGTTCTTGCCGCCGGCCATGTTGATGAAGGCCTGGCCGTAGTTCTTGCGCATGATGATGGTGATCTTGGGCACCGTGACCTGGGTCAGCGCGTTCATCCAGTTGATGACCTTGCCCGGCATGCCCCGCAGCTCGCCCTCGATGCCGATCAGGAAACCCGGCACATCGACCATGAACACCAGCGGCACGTTGAAGGAATCGCAGAGCACCATGAAGCTGATGACTTTCTGCACTGCATCGGCGTCGAGCGCGCCACCCTTGTACATCGGATTGTTGGCGATGAAGCCGGTGGTCTTGCCGTCGACACGGGCAAGCACGGTCGCGATCGACTTGCCGTAGCGTTCCTTCAGTTCGAATGAGGAATCCTTGTCGGCAACGGCTGCGATGATCTTGCGCACGTCGTACACCTTGTTGCGCGACTCCGGCAGGATGTCGAAGATGTTCTTGCAGGCTTCGTCCGAGCCCTCCGGCACCGGCGCTTCCGGCGGCGGCTGCAGGTAATGGCTGGGCAGGTAGGACAGGAATTTTTTGATCGCATCCATCGCCTGTTCGTCGGTATCCACCGCCATGTCGGCCAGCCCGGAGATGCCGGTCAGCAGTTTCCAGCCGCCGAGTTCCTCGGCGCCGATCGGCTTGTTGATCGCGATCGAGGTCACGTTGGGGCTGGCAATGGCCATGATCGCGCCCTTGCGCATGACCACGAAATCCGACATCGCCGAATACCAGGTCGAGGAGCCGTAACACTGGCCGAGCAACGCCGAACACCAGGGCGACTCGCGCAGGCGCTGGTACTCGGTAGGGTCCTGGGCAATGATCGCGCGTCCGGCGGAACCCATGCGGTCGGGCATGCGCGCGCCCGAGGATTCGCCCAGCATCACCAGCGGCATGCCGCGCTTGGTGGCGACCTGCTTCACATGCTTGATCTTCTTCATGTTGATCACCGCGCTGGAGGCGCCGAGCACGGTGAAGTCATTGGAAACCAGTGCGATTTCGCGGCCGTTGATTTTCGCGAAGCCGGCGATCTTGCCGTCCGCCGGCGTCTTGTGTTTGACCTCGGGGCGGTTGCTGCGGGCGAAAAGGCCCGATTCAATGAACGAGCCCTTGTCGATCAGATAGTCGATGCGCTCCCGCGCGTTGAGGTGGCCTTCGGCCTTGCGTTTGGCCAGTTTCTCGGGCCCGCCCATGGCCATCGCTTCGGCCGTTTTCTGCTGGAATTCTTCAATCAGTTTTTCAAAAGCCACGGCATTCCTCGGTTTCAGCACGGATTTGGAGAGATTTTCAGTAGCGGAGCATAACTTTGGCCCGTATTGTCGTCAAGAAGATTGTCAACAATCATACACAATGGTGAAAGAGATGCGTTTTGATCGGCTCATCTGCTCAGCGCCAGGATGCGGCGGCTCGACGGCTTTCCGATGTCATGCGAAACCCGCGGCTACCCTCCGCGAAACCGGTTCACCTCGGCGGTCCCTCGTCCCGCGACTGTCCCGGGTGGTGACCGCGCGAGTAACGGCGCCAGACCCGGCGCGCGACGAACAAGGGAACGACGAGGACGCAAAGCCAGGCGAGCGCCAGGGTGGCACCGTGGAACGCCGGAGGCAGGACGCCGCCATGGGGGCCGGAAAGGAAGATAACCGCAAAGAACGCAAGCACGGCCGTGGAACCCAGGGCGGCGGCGAAAGCCAGCAGCGTCACCAGCAAGCGCATTCTTACCGGCGATCCAACTGCTCGGGCGGGCGCGAGGCCGCAGCGGGCTGCGTATGTTCAAGCCGCGGGTTCAGGGCACTGGCAGACTCGATGAGCGCGGCAACCTTGAAAGCGGCGAACGGAAGGGCGGTTGCTGCAGCCATCAGCGTCAGCGCCAGTGCCTGGATGATGAATCCGCGGGTTCTAGCGGAGCGCCCCTCGATAACCCGGGTGTCCTTGATGACGGCCATGCCGGCAGGCGGGAAGCGCCGGCCGGAAACGACCCTGCGTCCGAGAAGGAACAGGTACAGGCCGGACGCGGCAGCCATGGTCGCAACTGCAGCGGTTCCCCACCGGAGCACAGCGGCGATGGCGGCACGGGCCTCTGCGGTCGAACGGGCTGCGGCGTCGGCAAGCCACCGGTCCGCCACGACATAGGCGGCCACCGCCAACAGTATCGTGGCGCAGGCCAGGATGATTGCACGTCGCCTCGCTCCCGGGTCGGCGGATTGAATCATGGCGGCCGAGCGGTTCAAACCGGGCTGCGACCCGCCGAACCGGCGCCGGTCTGCCCGCAAAAAAACGGTGACCGCATCACGACGCTCTCTTGCGTGCGTCGCGCCCCTTCGGCCGCGGATTCACAACCTGCGTAAGACATAGGCATCGATCAGGCGGCGGATCATGCGCTGGTACTGGGTCTGGTATTTCGCGGCCTCGGGCTTGAAAAATTCAATGCTTTTCCTGCTCAAGGCCAGGATGACTTTCACGCCTTCCTCACGGTAGGCCAGCTCCGCGGGAGAGGGCAGAAAGTCTGAAACGATCTGCACCTTGCCCAGGGGCTCATTGCTGCATTTGATTTTCCCGCTCATAAATCACCTTCCCTTTGCGCCAGTCACCGGCGCCGATAAGCGAGCATCCGCTCAGGCGTCGAGCAACCTGCGCGCCAGCACGGACTGCATGTCGCGGCGTCCATCAACAACCAGAAACACCAACACTTGTTTACCGGTCACCCGGTAGATCAGACGATAGGGTTTGAAAAATACCTGGCGGTATTCCTTGATGCCGAGTGCCAGCAGTTCCTTGGGGTGGCTGCCGCGTTCGGGAAAATGCGCCAGTCCCTCCATCGCCTCCATCAAACGGTCGAGCAGGCGATCCGCCTGGGGGAGACCGTCACTGCGGACCACGTACCCGTGCAGTGACTCGATATCACGTTCCGCTACGGCCGTGAGCAGAACCTGAAACGCCGGTCTTTGCCCCGCCATCGGCCGGATCAGCCCGGAGTACGCTTCGCCCGCAAGCGTGCAATGACTTCACCGGCCGGTTTGAGCCTGCCGGCGGCTACATCCTGATTGCCCATCGCGAGGAGCTTCAGCAAAGCCAGCGTCTCTTGCGTTTCCTCGTACGAGGCCACGTCCTGCAGCACAGCCTTGGCCTCGCCGTTCTGGGTAATGACCAGCGGTTCGCGTTGCTCGGCGATATGGGTCAGGACTTCCGCGGCGTTGGCTTTCAGGTAACTGATCGGTTTGACCTGGGTCGAGTAGCGCATGGGGGTGACTCCGGATTGCAATGGACCGAATATAGTCTTTTTATGGTCCTGCGACAAGAAAGGATATGGTCTGCGTTCCTGATACAGATCTGCAAAGCAGGCCTTGGATCAATTCCATCACGCCCTGTTTATGGTGTCTGACCCTATAAACGTGTGGATTGCCGTCCGGGCATTTCATTCATCCGCACTCAACTGTTCTCCCTGCCAACAAACGGCGGACAGGGACCAGGCTCTGTGTCACACAGGTTTGCCCGAAGCGTGATTTGAGAAGAATGTGATGACGTGCCCCGCGGGCTCGCGGACCGTGAAAACCTCATGATCGATTGCTGGGCGGGCTTCGATCGGCGATGGTGCGAGTCCCAGGGACATGTATTGCTGATGGGTTGCGCGCAAATCATCAACCATGAGGTCGAATGGCGCCTCACCCGCAACGATTCCGTCTTGTTGCATCAAGATCAGGTGCGTGCCGCCACGCATTTCATAGACGGACACTGCGGGCCCGTCGAATATCGGACGCATGCCAATCATGCGCATGAACCGAGCGGATTCCTCCATGCGATCCGTGTGCAGGACAACATGTGCCACACCTACCGCAGGGGACCGATCGTGCTCGCTCATTTTCTTGATGCCCGACGCCTGAATTAAGCCGCGCCCCGAAGCGGCGTCGGCGTGAATGAATTGTTAGGCATCACTTCCATGTGTTGGCTCCCTGGTCGAAGCCGCCGCGATAGGGGCTACCAACGCAAAATCGATGCCCGGTCGGTGCTTGCATTACCACCCAGCCATCATTTCTGGACACGACCGTCGCCCCCAAGCGCTCCAAGCGCGCAACCTCCAGTTCTATGGAGTCTGTCTCAATGTCCAGATGTGCCCGTGCTTCATGATGAACTCGCTGGATGATGACCTGTACGTCACCAGGTGGCGTTACAAGCTGGATAAAGCTACTGGTTGCATCCAGATCTGGGGGCAACGGGTAGCCGAGCGCAGCACTCCAAAACCGAGCTTTCGACAGGAGATCATCGGTTTGGCAATCAATGACGATGTTTCCCAGTCTGCTTCTGTGCATCGATTCCCCGTCCTGATGCCTAACGTTCCGGTTGAGGCGCGCGGCTCGGGGCGTGCAATGACGCGAAGCTTGCCGCGCCGCTCTCGAACCGGGGGTGTAGTCATGTTTCTGCTCATACACCAGAGCATCATCCCGAAAAACCTTTGCCCCATGATACGGAAAAACATGATGCCCACAATGCCCCGTAAACACGGCAATTGCTTTTTGTCGCTCGCTAACTAGATGGAAGGCCCATCGAAACTCGACGATAGACTCATCCATTAACACGATGCGCAATACACCACTCGGAAACTCGAGGCATTCAGGATTCTCGAGAAGGCGCTCCCGAGGAAGGCCCGTGTGCTCAGAGAGTTCGCCAGCCCACTCTTTGACCAGTTCATTCGCTCTGCGAGGTACGGGAAACATGCCTAACGTGTCCGCGTGAGGCGCGCGAGAGCGTCGCTCTCGACGCGGGGGTTAGGAGTCGGCATCGCGTGCATGGAGAAGATTGCGGTAATGGTGCCACAGCCGTATACCAAAGCCGATAACACCCGCGCTAATAAAGAGTGGCCAAAAGAAATATGGTGAATTCTCGCGCAGGGGGTACCACCCGAAGACCGCGAGAGGCGCCAGGATAACGACGCCAAATGCTAAGCAAGCTGCGGCCGTGCCAAAGAGGATTTGCGCTAACTGCTTCGGCGTTACGTTGGCGCCTGCACCCGCGGGATAAATCCGGTCAAACACCCATCGCCACGTCAAGAACGCGATGGGGCCTAACACCGCTCCCAATACCGCGATCCCAATGTGCTCGGTGGTCAAGGCCGACACCTAACTTTAATTTAGGGCGACAATTTTGCCGGATAACCTGCCGCCGTTTCCAGGCAATCCCGTCCTGCCGTTCCGCGAATTATTCATTGCATTCAAACGATTGCACCACCAGAAAGTCATTCAGGGCGCACGCTAACCGGAACAGCAAACCCGGCGGAAATTTGCGCAAGTCATTGATTTAAAAACAGAACAGCCATTACCGTCACATCGTAACCTATTGTTTTTAAAAGGTTTTCTTGCGGCGCCATTAGTCCCCTTTAATCAGGTGGCGCGCAATCACCAGCTGCTGGATCTGGCTGGTGCCTTCGTAGAGCCTGAACAGGCGCACGTCGCGGTAGAGCCGCTCCACCGCCGAGGCCTGCATGTAACCGGCGCCGCCGTGGATCTGCACTGCGCGGTCGGCGACACGGCCGACCATCTCGGCGCAGAACAGCTTGGCGCAGGAGGCTTCCATCGTGATGCCGGCGCCGCCGTCCTTCTTGCGCGCGGCTTCGAGCACCATGCTGCGCGCGGCATAGGCCTCGGCTTTGGAGTCGGCAAGCATTGCCTGCACTAGCTGGAACTCGGCGATAGGTTTGCCGAACTGCCGGCGCTCGCGCGCGTAGTTCAGCGACTCGTCGAGCAGGCGCTCGGCGGCGCCGGTGCAGACCGCGGCGATGTTGAGCCGCGCCTTGTCGAGCACCTTCATCGCGGTCTTGAAACCCATGCCCTCCTGGCCGCCGATCAGGTTGGCGGCCGGCACCCGCACGTTGTCAAAAATCACGTCGGCGGTATGTGAGCCGCGCTGGCCCATTTTTTTGTCGTACGGACCGACCGTCAGACCCGGCGTGTTACGTTCGACGATGAAGGCCGAGACGCCCTTGGCATCCTTCGACGCGGGATCGGTGCGCGCCATGACGGTGAAAATGTCGGCTTCCGGCGCGTTGGTGATGTAGCGCTTGCTGCCGTTGATGACGTAATGATCGCCATCGCGGCGCGCGGCGGTGCGCAGCGAACCGGCGTCTGAACCGGACTCGGGTTCGGTCAGCGCGAACGACCCGGTGATTTCACCCGAAGCCAGCCGCGGCAGATATTTCTTTTTCTGCTCGGGCGTGCCATCGATGACGATGCCCTGCGAGCCGATGCCGGTGTTGGTGCCGAAACGCGAGCGGAACACCGGCGAGGCATAACACACCGCCATCGAGGTGAGCACCTCCTCCTCGGTGCTCAGCCCCAGGCCGCCGTATTCCTCGGGAATGGTCAGCCCGAACAGGCCCAGCTCGCGCATCGCAGCGAGGATGTCGGCGGGAATCTCGTCGGTCTCGGTGACCTCGGCTTCGCGCGGGATCAGCTTGTCGCGGACGAAGCGCTGCAGGGTGTCGAGGAGGAGGGTGAAGGATTCGGGGTCGCGGATCATGGAAATTCCGTGAGGGGTGATTGGTAAATGGTGAATGGTAACTGCAGGACCCGCAGGAAAATGATCCTGACGAATTACCAATCACCCGTCACCAATTACCAGTTACCAGTTACAGCAGTTCGACCTTGGCGTCCTTGATCACCTTCGCCCACTTCGCGATCTCGGACTGGATCAGCGCCGCGAATTCCGCGGGCGTGCCGCCCACCGGTTCGGCGCCGAGTTCGGATACGCGCTTGTTGATGTCCGGCAGCTTGATGATGCGCGCGGTTTCGGCCGCCAGTTTGTCGACCACGGCCTTCGGCGTGCCGGCCGGGGCGAGCAGGCCGAACCAGGCGCCGGAGTCGTAGCCGGGCACGCCGGCTTCGGCGATGCTCGGCAGTTCGGGCATGGCCGAGGAGCGTTTGGCCGTGCTCACCGCCAGTGCGCGCAGCTTGCCGGCCTTCACCTGCGGGATGTACGGCGGCATGTTGTCGATGGTCACCGCGATCTGACCGCCCATGACATCGGCCAGCACGCCGGCACTGCCCTTGTACGGGATATGCACAATGTTCGAGCCGGTCATGCTCTTGAACAATTCCATCGACAGGTGCGCGGTGCTGCCGTTGCCGGGCGAGCCGTAGGACAGCTTGCCGGGACTGGCCTTCACATGGGCGATGAATTCCTTGACGTTTTTGACCGGCAGCGCGTTGTTGACCACCATGATGTTGGGCACCATCGCGACCAGGCTCACCGGCGCGAAGTCCTTGACCGGATGCCAGCCCAGCTTGCGGTAGAGGCTGACGTTGATGCCGTGGGTGCCGGCCGTGCCCATGATCAGCGTGTGTCCGTCGGCGGTCGCGCGTGCCGCGACCTCGGTGCCGATGTTGCCGGCGGCGCCGGCACGGTTGTCGACGATCACCGGCTGGCCCCAGGCCTCACTCATTTTCTGGCCGACGAGGCGGGCGAGGATGTCGGTGGTGCCTGCCGGCGTGTAGGCGACGATGATGCGCACCGGTTTGGTCGGAAAGGGCGCCGCAGCCTGTGCAGCAAAAGCGGGAATGGCAACAACGGCGGCCAGCAGTCGGGTCAGCAGCTTCATCAGGTTCTCCTCCGGATGAACAGGGTTGGAACGGGTGGCGACCCGTGCCTGCGGCAGCTTACCCCGGATTGCCGCGGCGAAGCAGGGTCAGTGTTCTTTTTGCGGGATCGACGCGCACGATGTCACCGGTGCGGATGCTGTCGTACGGACTCGCCGACCAGCCTTCGGTGATGGTGATGCCGGCGAACACCGCGCCCTGCACCATCACCGGGTTGGTGACGCCGAAAACAAAAGCCTTCGGCGCGATGCCCTTGGCGCGGATGTCGTAAAAGGCCCAGCCGGCGGCAATGCCGCCCTTGGCGCTGGGCGTGATCAGGATCTTGTCGCGGATGTTGTGGCCTTCGAGCGCGTGGCCGGGACGCGAAATCAGGCCGCTCCAGCGGTCGAGGTCGTAACGCGGCGAGAATCCTTCGGTCGACACCAGCGCCACGCCTTCGACCACGGGGCCGAAGGCACGCTTCAGGCGGATCGGCTTTGGGGCTTTCACCGGACATCCCTGCCGGTGCAGGCGATGTCCACACACTCGGCGGTGCGGCGCAGGATGGTGTTGAACTTGTGCGCGCCGATGATGTTGGCCAGTTTCGCCGAGTTGGTGACGAGGTTGCTCCAGCCCTCGCGCACGCGCATCTGCGGCAGGTTCTGCAGGATGTAGAAACAGACACCTTCAAGCACGATGGCACCGGCATCCTCGATGGCTTTCAGGTAACCGAGTTCCTTCGCCGCGCTTTTGACGCCGTTGCTGGTGGTGATGAACAGCTGACTGCCTTTGGCCACATGCCGGTCCTTGAGCAATGCCGCGAGCTGCTTCATCTCCAGCAGCGACTGCTGCGGCCCGGAGAACACCACCAGGTTCAGCGGGTTGTTCTGTGTGTCGTAACCGGCGTAGACCTTCTCGATGTCGCGGTTGGTGACCGTCATCGTTTCCTTCGGCCTGCGCCCGCCGAAGGCCGCTTTCAGCGTCGGCGCTTCCGGTGTGACGCCGACCATGTGGAACATGCCCATCGAGCCGTAACTTGCCAGCGCGGCGCCGAGCTGTTTCAGTTCGTCGGCGGTGGGTGTGCGTTTCATGCCGGTGAACACCGGCACCGCGTAATAGTCCTGGTGCGAGGAACCGACGATCTTGCCGACGGCGCCCCAGTCGGCGAGGTCGGCGAGGTCGGCTTTCAGATTGACCTGGAACGTGCCGCGGCGGTGTTCGTCGAGATGGAAGCCGTAGGCAGGCACACGCCCGGTGAGTCCGGCGGCCAGCGCGGCGGGGCCGGCTTCGAAATTGGAACGCGCGCCGAACACCGAGTTGGCGTAGATCACGGTACCGGTGTCGCCCCAGGCGACATGTTCACCGAGATGCGGCTGGTACAGCGTCTGGTAATTGATGCAGGTGTCGGCGGTAATGACATCCATCCGCCGCAGGCAGGCGATCAGTTCCTTTTCCTTGCGCGCCTCGTCCTTGTCCTGCTTCAGGTTCTCGACGTGGGCAAAGTCAATGCAGCGCGCATTGGTGGTCGTCGGCTGCCGGCATTTCGCACCGGACTGCGCGGCCCTTTCAAGAAAGGACTTGCCGGCGTCGCCCATGACCTCGATGTCACCCATCATGTGCACGTTCGACACCGGCACGAAACGTTTCGCGCCGAAGAAGCGGCCAACTTCGAGCTGCAGCTGCAATGCTTCCTGCACTGCGCGGCCCTGCTCGCCGCGCAGCATTTTTTTCTCCTCTGCGGTCAGACGCATCGGATAATTTAACTATTTGTTTTTATTGACTATTTTATCGTCTTGCCGCTGTGCGCCGGGCGCTTTTCTTTTTCGCCGCCTTGGCCGCCGGGCCGAAACCCTTTTCGTAATGCGGCCCGGTCATGGTGCCGTCCACCGCCATGCCGATGATGCCCTGCGACAGGTCCTTGATGGCGAGGAAGATGACGTCTTCATCCTTGGTCGAGGCCACCAGGTTATGCGGGGCATTGGCCGGGATGTAGACCATGGTTCCGGCGGGGGCTTTGACCCTTTTGCCGTTCACCGATCCCACCAGCGTGCCGCGCAACACATAGTTCAGCTGCTCGTTCTTGTGCGAGTGCATGCGTGAACCCGTGCCGCGCGGCTTGTGGATATAGCCGACGAGGATGCGTTCGCCCTCGACGACTCCGCCGTGCGAAGTCGAATAGCCGGTGCCCGCGGGCAC
>JALHND010000011.1:0-36789 GCA_022843705.1 Burkholderiales bacterium | reverse complement strand
TACAGGTAATCGATCTTCTTCCAGTCACGCGGCGTGGCACTGACCACGCTTTTGTTGTGCCCGGGACGGCGGTCGGCATAGACGCGGCCTTCCTTCATCACGATCTGGATGTTCTTCTTTTCCTGGAATACGCGGATGTCCTTCGACGGATCGCCCTTGACGGCGATGATGTCGGCCAGCTTGCCGGCCTCGATGGTGCCCAGCTCGCGCTCCATCTTGATCGCGCGCGCGGCATTGCGGGTGGCGGTCAGGATGGCTTCCATGTTGGTCATGCCGAGCTTGACGTAGATTTCCATCTCGCGGGCATTGGTGCCCATCTCGGGATCGAAACCCATGTCGGTGCCGAGCGCGATGTTGACTCCGGCCTTGTGCATTTTCTGGAAAGTCTCGAAGCAGTACGGCTGCAGCGCCTTCATCTTGTTCAGAACGAACTGCGAAGTGCCCTGGTCCTTGCGCGTCTCGATCGCGTGGTCGGTGCGGTGGAGCAGCGTCGGCGTCATCCAGGTGCCGGCCTCGGCGATCATGTCGATGGTCTCTTCCTCATGGAACACCATGTGTTCGATGGTGTCTGCACCGGCTTCGAGCGCCATGCGCTGGCCGTTGGGCGTGAAGCAGTGCACCGCGGCGACCTTGTGGAAGGCGTGCGCCTCGTCGACGATGGCGTTGATCTCCTCCTGCGTCATGTTGCGGATGTCCGGCTCTTCCTTGTCGGTGCCGCCGCCGCCGGTGGCGCAGGTCTTGACGATGTCGCAACCGGCCAGCAGGTTGGTCCGCGCCAGCTTGCGCAGCTCCCAGGGGCCGTCGGCGGTCTGGAAGCCGTAACGCTGCGCCGCGCGCGGCTGGATCAGGTCGAGGTGTGAACCGGTGATCGTCGTGAAGCCGCCGATCAGCATGCGCGGGCCTTCCAGCACGCCGGCATTGATCGAATCGCGGATCGCGCAGAGATGGGCGGTCAGCAGCCCGCGACCGGAATTGAGGCCGAGGTCGCGCAGCGTGGTGAAACCCATGTCAAAGCAGAGCTGGGCGTGGAACAGACCGTACATCTGCTGCAGCTCGGGGGTGATTTCCCACTGCGCGACACGGTAGTTGTGGAAGGTCAGGCAGTTGAACATCATCGTGTGCAGATGGATGTCCATCAGGCCCGGCATCAGCGTTGCCGTGCCGCAGTCGATGATTTCCGCTCGCGCCGGGATCTTGACCTTGCCCTTGACGCCGACCTGCTTGATGCGCCGGCCTTCGAGCACGATGACCGGATCCTTGACCGGCTTGCCGCCATTGCCGTCGATCAGCAGGCCACCCTTCAGAACCTTGACTGCGCCCCGGGCTTCCGGGGGTTTGAATTCGAACATCAGGAACACTCCTCCGCGTTGCTATGGACTGCAATTGCAGCAGCGAGACTGCAAAATTTGCAGAATGCAAGCGTTTGCAGCGAAGCTTGGAAACTAAATAATCACCCTGCCCTTGTCAAGGCAAAGTCCGGGTTGAATCAATGCATCTTGGTCATTGCCGCGAGGAATCGCGCGTAGGCCTGGGGATCGGGCTTCGGAACCACGGTGCTCGGGACGTCCGATTGCCAGCCGAGCACGTCCAGCGTGCTCTCGACGGCTTCGCGCGTCATGTTGCGGGTGATGAACACCAGCCGCGAACGGCGCTCGGCATCAGGCCAGCATTCCAGGATCACCGGTTCGTGGATCAGCGTCTGCACGGCATGCACGGCCACGGGTTCGCCCTCGACATTGAGCAGGCCTTTCACCCGCAGCAGTTCGGCGCCGCGCAATGAGGCGAGCGCGGTCAGCCATGCCGTCAGGCCGGCTCGGGTCACCGGCGCATCGAGCATCAGGCTGTAGGACCGTATGCCGGCATCGTGCGCCCCGGGCGCGGGGGTGTACTGCCGGCTTTCGACGCGGCGATATTCGTCCTCGCGCAGCCAGCGCGCCACATCGGCTTCGCGCGACTGCGGTGCAATCGAGGCGCCGAACAGCAGCGCGGGCGGCACTTCGCCGCGGCTGGCGCTGCTCACTTCAGCCGCGGGATTCAGCGTGGCCAGCCGTTCCCTCAACGCGGCCACAACGGCAGGATCGGCGATGTCGGTCTTGGTGATCAGCAAGCGGTCGGCCACTGCCGCCTGTTTGCGTGATTCCGGCTGCTGGTCGAGCTGGGCCGCACCGTTTACGGCATCAACCAGCGTGATCACGCTGTCGAGCTGGTACTGCGGCGCAAGTTTTTCGTCGATGACCACCGTCTGCACGATCGGCACCGGATCGGCCAGCCCGGTGGTCTCGATCAGCACGCGGTCGAACGGCGGCAGGTCACCCTGGCGGCGCTGCTTGTCGAGGTCGCGCAGCGTGTTGACGAGGTCGCCGCGCACCGTGCAGCAGATGCAGCCGCTCGCCAGCAGCACGGTGTTTTCATTGGGCGTGGCAATCAGCAGGTGGTCGAGCCCGATTTCGCCGAACTCGTTGATGATCACCGCGGCACCGGCCATTGCAGGATCCTGCAGCAGCCGGTTGAGCAGCGTGGTTTTGCCGCTGCCCAGGAATCCAGTGATGATCGAGACCGGCAGCCGCATTTGAGGGTAAGCGCTAACTTTTTGTACCTAAGTTATTGATTTTATTGATATTTTTATCAATCAGCCTTTACGCTCGAGATCCGCCGAATAACGCCCCAAAGCCGCCAGACCGTTCATTTTCGAACGGTGCGCCAGTGCCGCCTGCGCAGCCGGCACGTTCGCCGCCTGGCCTTTCCAGGCTTTCAGCGACGGCTGCTGCAGGGCGCGGCCATAGGAGAAGGACAGCGGCCAGGGCAGGTTGCCCTTGAACTGGACGTTCATCGAGTTGAGGTGGGCGGTGGCGACTTCATCGCTCTGGCCGCCGGACAGGAACACGATGCCGGCGACGGCCGCCGGCACCGTGCGCTTGAGCGTGCGCACGGTGCGCGCGGCGACTTCATCCACCGGCGCCTGCTTCGCGCATTTCTTGCCGGAGATCACCATCGAGGGCTTGAGCACGCTGTGCTCGAGCACGACGCGGTGCAGGTAGAGCGCCTCATAAACGGCATTCAGCGTCCACTCGGTGACTTCCTCGCAGCGGTCGATCGTGTGGTCGCCGTCCATCAGCACTTCGGGTTCAACAATGGGCACCAGGCCGGCTTCCTGGCAGATCGCGGCATAACGCGCCAGCGCATGGGCATTGGCGGCAATGCTGGTCGAGGTCGGAATGTCGCGGCCGATGTCGATCACCGCGCGCCATTTGGCGAACTTCGCGCCCAGCTTGACGTACTCGGCGCAGCGTTTCGGCAGGTTGTCGAGGCCTTCGGTGACGGTTTCGCCGGGGCAGAAGGCCAGCGGCTTGGCGCCGGCATCGACCTTGATGCCGGGCAGCACGCCGGCCTTGTTCAGCACATCGACGAAGGGGCTGCCGTCGGCGGCTTTCTGGCGCAGCGTTTCGTCGTAGAGAATGACGCCGCTGATGTGTTCACCGATGCCCTTGGTCGCGAACAGCATGTCGCGGTACGCACGGCGGTTTTCCTCGACGTTCTCGACACCGATGCTGTCGAAACGTTTGCCGATGGTGCCGGTGCTCTCGTCGGCGGCAAGGATGCCCTTTCCGGGGGCGACCATTGCCTGGGCAATGGCGGCGAGGTTGTTTGCGGACATGTCACGACTCCTGTGTTCTGGGGTTGCTGAAACGAATGGGGCGGTATTCTACACGCGCTGTTCAGGCCTTCCGGTGCTCCCCGACCTTGACGATTTTCAGGGTGTTGGTACCGCCGGCCCGGCCAAAAGGCTCGCCGATGGTCAGCACGATCAGGTCGCCGCGCTGGACGACGCCGCGCTTGATCAGTTCGTCCTCCGCCATGTGCAGCGCTTTTTCCGGGTTGCGCGCGCCCTTGAAACGCACGGGATGCACGCCGCGGAACAGCGTGACGCGGCGACGGGTTTCGATGACGGAACTCATGGCGTAAATCGGCACCGCGATCGCCATCCGCGACATCAGCAGCGCCGTGCGCCCGCTCTGCGTCAGGGCGGCCACCGCCTTGATCGGCAGGCCGGCGGCGGTGAACGCGGTCGCCCGGGCGATCGCATTTTCGACATCCGCCTGGCCGGGGCCGCCGCGCCGTTCCTGCTGCAGCTGGTCTTCCTTTTCAACCTCCACGCAGACACGCACCATGGCGGCGATGGTTTCCGCGGGATATTTGCCGGCGGCGGTTTCCGCGGACGTCATCACGGCATCGGTGCCGTCAAGCACCGCATTGGCGACATCCGACACCTCGGCCCGGGTGGGGATCGGGCTCGAGATCATCGACTCCATCATCTGGGTCGCGGTGATCGTCAGCTTCTGCTTGTCGCGCGCCATGCGGATCATGCGTTTCTGCAGCGCCGGCACGGCGGCATCGCCGACTTCGACCGCGAGGTCGCCGCGGGCGACCATGATCGCGTCGGAGGCGTCGAGAATCTCCTCCAGTGCGGGAATCGCCTCGGCGCGCTCGATCTTGGACACGATCAGGCCGTGGCCGCCGGCCTTGACGAACAGGTCGCGCGCCCAGCGCACGTCCTCACCGGAGCGCGGAAAGGAGACCGCAAGGAAGTCGGCCTTCAGCTCGGCGGCGAGCCTGATGTCCTGCTTGTCCTTGTCGGTCAGCGCCGGCGCCGTCAGGCCGCCACCCTTGCGGTTGATGCCCTTGTTGTTCGACAGCGGTCCGCCCTGTTCCACGACGGTGGTGATCTTGGGACCCCGCACATTGGTCACGCCGAGCACGATGCGCCCGTCGTCGAGCAGCAGCGTGTCGCCGGGGCGCACGTCGTTCGGCAGGTTCTTGTAATCAAGGCCGACAACATGCTGGTCACCCAGCTTGCATTCGGCATCGAGCACGAACTTCGCGCCGGGTTCAAGCTGGATTTTGCCGTCCTTGAAGCGGCCTACGCGGATCTTCGGGCCCTGCAGGTCGACCAGCACGCCCACGGCACGGCCGCATTTGCGTGCAAGCTGGCGCACCAGGTTGACCCTTGCGCGGTGTTCATCCGGCGTGCCGTGCGAGAAGTTGATGCGGACCACATCGAGGCCGGCCTCGATCATGCGGGCCAGCGTTTTGGCATCGCTGGATGCGGGGCCGAGAGTGGCGACGACTTTGGTTCTGCGGATCATGCGCTACCTCTTCGTTTTAATGAGGGTTTTTCGTGCAGAAACGATTACCGTTTTCCCTCATCCCCGACCCCTCTCCCCGAGGGAGAGGGGAGGTATCTGTTGAAATGATCTTCGACCATTTACAGATAAGTTGTATCGAGGCTGGCCGCGCGCCCCGGTCATGCCGCGCGCTGCTCGAGCACCTCGACCGCCGGCAGTTTCTTGCCCTCGAGAAATTCGAGGAACGCACCGCCGCCGGTGGAAATATAGGACACCTTGTCTGCTATCTTGTACTTCGCCACGGCAGCCAGCGTGTCGCCGCCGCCGGCAATCGAAAATGCCTTCGAGGCGGCGATGGCCTGCGCGATGGCCTTGGTGCCGCCGGCAAACTGGTCGTATTCGAACACCCCGACCGGCCCGTTCCAGACGATGGTGCCGGCCCCGGCGATCAGGTCGGCGAAAATCTTCGCCGTTTTTGCGCCAACATCGAGGATCAGGTCGTCGGAACGCACGGCGGACGCCTGGATCGGATTGGCGCGCGCCAGGGCCGACAGTTCATCGGCCACCACCACGTCCACCGGCAGCGGCACCTGGGCGCCCCGCGATTTCATGATGTCGATGATCGCCTGCGCTTCGCCGACGAGATCGGGCTCGGCCAGCGATTTGCCGATGCGCATGCCTGACGCCAGCATGAAGGTGTTGGCGATGCCGCCGCCGACGATCAGCTGGTCGACTTTCCCGGCCAGTGATTTGAGGATCGTCAGTTTGGTCGAAACCTTGGAGCCGGCGACGATGGCCAGCAGCGGCCGCGCCGGCTTTTCCAGCGCCTTGCCCAGCGCGTCGAGCTCCGCCGCCATCAGCGGACCGGCGCAGGCCACCGGCGCGAATTTCGCGATGCCGTGGGTGGTGGCTTCGGCGCGGTGGGCGGTGCCGAAGGCATCATTGACGTAGACGTCGCACAGCGCCGCCATTTTTTTGGCCAGCACCTCGTCGTTTTTCTTTTCACCCTTGTTGACGCGGCAGTTCTCCAGCAGCACCACTTCGCCGGGCTTGACCTCGAAACCGCCGTCGATCCAGTCCTGCAGCAGCCGCACCGGCTGGCCGAGCATTTCCGACAGCCGCTGCGCAATCGGCGCCAGCGTGTCGCCGGGCTGCAGCGAGCCCTCGGTGGGGCGGCCCAGATGCGAAGTCACCATCACCGCGGCACCGGCGTCAACAGCATGACGGATGCCGGGAATCGTCGCGCGGATGCGCGTGTCCTCGGTGATGTTGCCGGCGTCGTCCTGCGGCACATTGAGATCGGCGCGGATGAACACGCGCTTGCCTTTGAGCGGAAGATCGGTGAGACGGAGAAATTTCACTTCAAAACCTTTTTAGCCACAGAGGACACAGAGTGCACAGAGAAAACCAAACCATTATCTCCGCAGTTTTTTGCCGTTCTCTGTGTCCTCTGTGCTCTCTGTGGCTAGTTTTTGACTTTGATCATTTCTTCGCAACGACGCGGACCATTTCCAGCACCTTGCTGGAATAGCCCCATTCGTTGTCGTACCAGGACACGACCTTGACGAAGGTCGGGTCGAGCGCGATGCCGGCTTCGGCATCAAACACCGAGGTGCAGGTTTCGTCGCGGAAGTCGGTCGACACCACCTTGTCTTCGGTGTAGCCGAGCACGCCCTTCAGCGCGCCGGTCGACTGCGCCTTCATCTCGGCGCAGATTTCGGCATAGGTCGCCGGCTTGTTCAGCTCGACCGTCAGGTCAACCACCGAGACGTCGGAGGTCGGCACGCGGAAGGCCATGCCGGTGAGTTTCTTGTTCAGTTCCGGAATCACCACGCCGACGGCCTTGGCGGCACCGGTCGAGGACGGGATGATGTTCTCGAGGATGCCGCGGCCGCCGCGCCAGTCCTTGTTCGACGGGCCGTCCACCGTCTTCTGGGTCGCCGTGGCGGCATGCACCGTGGTCATCAGGCCGCGCTTGATGCCCCACTTGTCGTTCAGCACCTTGGCCACCGGTGCCAGGCAATTGGTGGTGCAGGAAGCGTTGGAGATGATGTCCTGGCCGGCATAGGTCTTGTCGTTGACGCCGTAGACGAACATCGGCGTGTCGTCCTTCGACGGCGCCGACATGATGACCTTCTTCGCGCCGGCGGCAAGGTGTTTGCTGGCCGTCGCCTTGTCGAGGAACAGGCCGGTGGATTCGATGACAACGTCGGCACCGACCTCGTTCCATTTCAGCTCGGCGGGATCCTTCACCGCGGTCAGGCGGATCTTTTTGCCGTTGACCACCAGCGTGTTGCCGGAAACCGAGATCTCGCCCTTGAATTTGCCGTGCACTGAATCATGGCGCAGCATGTAGGCAAGATAATCCGGCTCGAGCAGATCATTGATGCCGACCACTTCGATGTCGGGAAAATCCTGCACCGCTGCACGAAACACCATCCGTCCGATACGCCCAAACCCGTTGATGCCGACCTTGATTGCCATGACGCCCCCGCTGAAATCCGGTTGATTGGAAAGTTACAACACGCTGCGCACCGCCGCGGCGACAGCGTCGCCGGTGATGCCGAAAAATTTGTAGAGTTCTCCCGCCGGCGCCGATTCGCCATAACGATCAATGCCGATGACCTTGCCCTCCAGACCGACGTACTTGCGCCAGTAATCGGTAACCCCCGCCTCGACGGCGACGCGCGGAATCCCGCGCGGCAGCACCGCTTCTCGCCAGGACGCATCCTGGCGGTCGAATACCTGGGTGCAGGGCATCGACACCACGCGCACCGCAATGCCGTCTGCCGCCAGCGCCTGCTGCGCCGCCAGCGCCAGCGCGACTTCGGATCCGGTGGCAATGATCACCGCGCGCGGGGCGCCATCCGCCTCGGACAGTACATAAGCGCCGCGGCCCACTGCAGCCAGCTGTTCCGTGCTGCGATTCTGGAAATTGAGGTTCTGCCGCGACAGCAGCAGGCTGGTCGGGCCGTCATTGCGTTCAATCGCCGCCGCCCAGGCCACCGCCGTTTCGACCGTGTCGCAGGGCCGCCATACGTCCATGTTCGGCAGCAGGCGCAGCGTCGCGGCATGTTCCACCGGCTGGTGGGTCGGACCATCTTCCCCGAGTCCGATCGAATCATGGGTGAACACGCAGACCACGCGCTGTTTCATCAGCGCCGCCATGCGCAAGGCGTTGCGCGCGTAATCCGAGAACACCAGGAAAGTGGCGTGGTACGGGATCAGGCCGCCGTGCAGCGCGATGCCGTTGCAGATCGCGGCCATGCCGAATTCACGCACGCCGAAATAAAGGTAATTGCCGCCGGTGGCCGCACTGACGCCTTTCGATCCGGACCACAGTGTCAGGTTGGAGCCGGCAAGGTCAGCCGAACCGCCGATCAGTTCCGGCAATGCCGGCGCGTAAGCCTCGATCGCGTTCTGCGAGGCCTTGCGCGTGGCAATGGTCTCGGCCTTCTGCACGGTCTGCGTGATGAAGGCATCACGTTTCTGCGTCCAGTCGGCCGGCAGTTCTCCCGCCATGCAGCGCCTGAATTCAGCAGCCGTTTCCGGATGGGCTGCGGCATAGGCGGCGAAACGCTGGTTCCATTCGGCTTCTATTGCGGCGCCCTTGTCCCGCGCATTCCAGTCGGCGCGCACCCCTTCCGGAATCTCGAAGGGCGGATGCGGCCAGCCGATGGCTTCGCGGGTGGCGGCAATTTCCTCGGCGCCCAGCGGCGCGCCATGCGCGCCGCCGGTGTTCTGTTTTTTCGGCGAGCCCTTGCCGATGACGGTCTTGCAGCAGATCAGCGTCGGGCGCCCGGTTTCCTGCTGCGCCTGGCGGATTGCCGCATCGACGGCGTCGGCATCGTGGCCATCGACGCCATAAATGACGTTCCAGCCGTAGGCCGCGAATCGCTGCGGGACATTATCCGTAAACCATTGTTTTATATTGCCTTTTTCGGAATCTATGGAAATCCCGTTATCGTCGTACAAGGCAATCAGCTTGTGCAGTTTGAGTGTGCCGGCCAAGGCACAGGCTTCGTGCGAGATGCCTTCCATCAGGCAACCGTCGCCAAGGAAGACATAAGTGCGGTGATCGACAATGGCATGGCCGTTGCGATTAAAACGGTCGGCCAGCACACGCTCGGCAATGGCCATGCCCACCGCGTTGGCGATGCCCTGGCCCAGGGGACCGGTGGTGGTCTCGACGCCGGGGGTGACGCCATGCTCGGGATGGCCGGCGGTCTTCGAATGCAGCTGGCGGAATCGTTTCAGTTCATCAATCGGCAGGTCGTAGCCGGTGAGATGCAGCAGCGCGTAGAGCAACATCGAGCCATGGCCGTTGGACAGCACGAAGCGGTCGCGGTCCGGCCATTGCGGGTTGGCGGGATTGTGGCGGAGGTTGCGGCGCCACAGTGCCTCGGCGATCTCGGCCATGCCCATCGGCATGCCGGGGTGGCCGGAGTTGGCCTGCTGCACGGCGTCCATGGCCAGCGCGCGCAGCGCATTTGCCAGCTCGGGTCGGGAACTCATGGCTTGCAATCCTGGAGTGGGAAAACGGCGTCGCGGAAAGCCGCAATTATAGCGGCTGCACCGCGGCGGGGGCGAGAGCCCCGGCTGCGGCGCTTACTCGTCGTTCCTGCGCGAGGTCTTGACGCCGAGGTGCTTCAGCTTGCGGTAGAGGTGCGTGCGTTCGAGGCCGACAACATCCGCGACACGGCTGATGTTGCCGCCTTCCCGCGCCAGGTGGTACTCGAAATAGATGCGCTCGAACGCGTCACGCGCATCGCGCAAGGGGGCATCGAGCTGCAGGGATGCCGAGGCATTGGGTGTCGCCGCCTGCGGCAGCGCACGCTGTGTTTCCTCGAGCGTGATCTGCTCGCCGGCGGCCGTATTGGCCAGGGTCTGCACCACGCTGCGCAGTTCGGAAAAATTGCCCGGCCAGTCATGGGTGCGCAGCGCGTTGAGTGCGGCGACGCTGAAATGGCGGGGAGGCACCAGTTTCTGCTCGACAAAATCCTTGAGCATCGCGCCGGCGAGTTCGGGAATGTCATCACGCTGGTCGCGCAGCTGCGGCAGGCGGATCATGGTGGCGCCCAGCAGCTGGAAAACCCGGTCATCGAATTGTCCCGCGGCGACCAGCTCCGACAGCATGCGGGTGGCAGCGCACACCACGCGGGTGTTGTAACGCTCGGCCTGGGACAGCAGCACCAGCAGGCCGCGCTGCTCGAGTTTGCTGAATTCGGCGACATCACGCACGAACAGGGTCCCGCCGCGCGCAGCCTGCAGCAGGTCCAGCGGCGCTTCCACGGTCTGCGACCCCTGGTCAACAACATGCCATGGCATGTTGGGCACATGCAGGACGCGGGCGCAGGCCTCGAAGGCACAGCCCGGCGCCCCCTGCAGCAGCACCGGACTGCGGCTGCCGGCGATGCGCTCCAGCCGCTGTTTGAGCTCCTGCACCACGGGCGTACGTCCAAGCACCGCCAGTCCGGCTGCGGAAGGCAGCTGGCGCTCGCTGCGGGTGATGGCGCGGCCGACGGTGGCCAGCAACTTCTGCAGCGCGATCGGTTTTTCCAGGAAATCGGAGGCGCCGATGCGGGTGGCCTCGACCGCGGTATCGATGGTGCCATGTCCAGACATCATCACCACCGGCATGGTCAGCTGGCCGCTGCCCGCCCATTCCTTCAGCAGTGTGATGCCGTCGGTATCCGGCATCCAGATGTCGAGCAGGACCAGGTCCGGCCGGGTCTGGCTGCGGAAGGCGCGGGCCGCGCTTGCATTTTCGGCGAGCTGCACATCGTAACCCTCGTCGGAGAGGATTTCGGAGAGCAGTTCGCGAATGCCGATTTCGTCGTCTACTACCAGTATCTGTCGCATGGTCTGATTGGCCTGTTACGCCGCGGAACGCTCGCCGGCGCCCTCCGCCGCCGGCAGCAGGATCGCCACACGAGCGCCGCGCGGTGCGACGTTGGTGATGGTGACCTCGCCACGGTGCTCGTCGACGATCTTGCGCACGATCGACAGGCCGAGGCCGGTGCCGCGGGGTTTGGTTGTCACATAAGGTTCGAATGCACGTTTCATCAGATGTTCCGGAAAGCCGCTGCCGTTGTCGGTCACCGACAGCTCGGCGCCCCCGTTGCGCGCCACGGTGGCGATTTCTATGAACGGCGCGTCGGTTCCGGCCAGCGCGTCCTGCGCATTCTGCAGCAGGTTGTGGATGACCTGGCGGATCTGCGTGGCATCGCCCTGCACCAGCGGAAGTTCCGTCGCAAGATTGAGCCGCATGCTGGAGCCCAGCGATTCGTAGAGGGTCAGCACTTCGCGCACCAGGCCGTTGAGATCCAGCGGTCGCAGGGCAGGTTCGGGCGTGCGCGCATACTGGCCGAAGGCGTCAACCATGCGCTTGAGGGCGGCCACCTGGCTGACGATGGTCTGCGTCGAGCGGGCGAGGATTTCGGCATCGGCAGCGCCCAGCTTGGGTGCGAGCTTGAACTGGATGCGTTCGGCGGACAGCTGGATCGGCGTCAGCGGGTTCTTGATTTCATGTGCCAGACGGCGCGCCACTTCGGCCCAGGCGGCATCACGCTGCGCCTGCAGCAGGTGGGTGACATCATCGAAAACCACGATCAGTCCGGCATCGCCGCCTGCGCCAAAACGCGTGCCGCGCAGCAACAGCACCTGGGTGCCGTCCTTCAGCTCGCGCTCGACCTGGCGCTGCCACTCTGCAGACTCGGCAAGCCCGAAAGCCCCGGCGACGGCCTCGGCCAGTGGCGCCAGCGTCGGATCCACGGCGCCCCAGTCCCCGATGCCGGTGCCAAGCAGGGGATCCGATGCAGTACCGAGAATCTGCGCCGCGCTGGGATTCGCCGAACGCAGGCGCAAGGCGCCGTCAAAAGTCAGAACCCCGGCCGACAGATTGGCAAGTACGCTTTCGAGATAGGCCTTGGCATGCGCCACCTGGGCCTGGTTGCGCTCCACCCGTGCCTGCGCTTCCGCCAGCTGCAGGGTCATGCTGTTGAATGACTGCGTCAGTTGACCGAGTTCGTCACGGCTGGCGACTGCCGCCCGCCTGCTGAAATCGCCCTGCGCGACCGCACGCGTGCCTTCGACCAGTGCCGACAGCGGCGCCGACAACCGGCTCGACAGCAGGAACGCTATGCCGAGGGAGGACAGCAGTGCGAGCAGCAGCGTCAGGGTCAGGGTAATCGCGTACAGCCGCTTCAGCCCGCGGCGCGACAACTGCAGTTCCTGGTATTCCCGGTAACCGGTCTGCACGATCTCCGCATCACGCGCGAGGTGGGCAGGAACCTGCTGCAGCAGCTGCAGTACGCGGCTTTCCTCGGTGACCGACATCGGATTGACCGGCACCAGTGCCCGGAGATACAGCCCGCGTTCCGGGATGGCCTCGATCACGCTGTACGGTTGCTGCAGGCGAAGCTGGCGCATCGCGGCCGGCCCCGGCGGTTCAGGCACTATGCCGCTGCGCTCGTTGCCGGAGAAGCCGATGACCCTGCCGCGCGTGGTGTACAGGGTGGCCTCTTCGACCGCAGCCTGTTCACGCAGGGCGTTCAGTGCCGTGACATGTTCGGTTTCCGGCCTGGTCGACAATGCAAGTGCCATGGCATCGGCCTTGGCTGTCAGTTCCTTCAGGCGTCCTTCCAGCGTGCCGCGGCCGAGGTTCAGCCCGCTTTCAAGGGCGCTGTCCAGGCGCACTTCGAACCAGGATTCGATGCTCTGCGACACGAACTGCACGGACACGCCGTAAATCAGCGCACCGGGCAGCACGGCCATCAGGGCAAACATCATCACCAGCCGCAGCGTCAGCTTGGCGCCGAACACGCCGGCCTTGAGCCGCCGGCGCAGGTTGACCAGCTGGTAGACCAGCATGCCTGCGAGCAGCAGCGCGATCACCAGGTTGACCACCAGCAACGGCGCGTAATAGGCGGAGAACAGCGCAGTGTTTGCGCTGACCGAAGCCAGCAGGAAAGTCGCTGCAACGCCGAGCGCGACGCACAGCAGCAGCAGGTAACGCATCACGGCGCCGGAGCGTGGCAGATTTCCGGCGGCGCCTGTCATGGCGTCACCGTCCAGCGGTACCACTCGGAGCCGAGGCTCCATTCACGTGAACCCAGCGCGTTCAGGTTGAACGGCTTGGGCAGCTGCGAGGTGTCGAGCCGCAGTCGCAGGCCTGCGGTATAGGTGGTGCCCTTGCTGAGGGAGCCGGGCTCGGGTTCTTCGCGCCGACGCACCTTGCTCATGACCTGCAGCGCTTCCCTGAGCGTCGGAAAGTTCTGGTAAAACGCGCCGATGCCGATGCGGTACTGGCGCGTCAGCGCACTGTAGGACAGGCGGTACTGCTGTTCCCGCACCATGGCGCGGTCGTTGAACCAGTACCAGCGCGGCCTCACCAGTTCGAATTCGAGCGTGAAGTACAGCGGAATGCCCTTGTTCAGCGCATCCTCCAGAGGAGCCGACAGAATGACATCGATATCGGCGTCGAGCACATAGTGGTCATCCACGGCGGTGAACGAGGCGCTGCGCACGTCGATGCCGTGGGGCTGGGCGGCAAACGCCGCCGATGCCGCCAGCAGCAGCACCAGCAACAATGCCCCGAGGTCAGATCTTTTCCAGAAGTGCGTAATAGAAACCGTCATGCGCGGCATCAGGAAAAAGTTGGCCCTCAATCTGTTTGATGCCGTCGGCGGGCAACATCAAGGGCATCAGCCGCGCATCGGCATGGCGGGCAAGAAACTGTTCGACCTGCAGGCCGTTTTCTTCGCGGAACAGGGAACAGCTTGCATACAGCAATTTACCACCTCCGCGCAGCAACTGCCAAAGCGTGTCGAGGATGCGCGCCTGCCGTTTCGTCAGTGTCGCGATATCCCCGGGTTTGCGCAGCCATTTGATGTCCGGATGGCGGCGCACCACGCCGGATGCGGTGCATGGGACATCGGCAAGTATGCGATCAAAGGTACCCGAATCGCGCCAGGCTTCAGGCTGTTCGGCATCGGCCTGCAGCAGCTGTGCCGTCAGCGACAGCCGCTGCAGGTTTTCCGCAACGCGCTGCAGCCGTTCCCCGTCGATGTCTGCGGCCAGCAGGTCGATGTCGGCCAGTTCCAGCAGGTGCGCCGCTTTGCCCCCGGGTGCGGCACAGGCGTCGAGTACGCGCATGCCGGCGCTCACGTCGAGAAGCCCGGCGGCCAGTTGGGCACCGGCATCCTGCACCGAGACCAGACCGTCGGCAAACCCGGGCAATTGCGCCACCGGCCGCGGTTTGGCCACGATCACGCCGTCATGACCGACCGGCTGTGCCGCGATGTCTTGCTGGGCAAGTCGTTCCAGGTAGGCGTCCCGGCTGGTTTGCCGTCGATTGACCCGCAAGGTCAATGGCGGGCGCAAATTGCCGGCCTCCAGCATTTCGCGCCAGTGTTCGGGATAATCCGCTGCGAGTTTGCCGATCCACCATGACGGATAGGAGTAGCGGCCTTCCTCTGTCGATGCCGCAAGGGCCTCGAGGTCGTCACGCCGGCGCAGGTAATTGCGCAGCACCGCATTGACCAGCCCGCGGGCCTGCGGATGGCCGAGCTGGCTGCAGGCCGTTACCGCATGATCAACAATCGCGTGTGCGCTGGCCCTGGTATGGCCGAGCTGGTACAGCGCGACGCGCAACAGGTCCCGCACCGGCGCATCGGCCAGCGGCTTTTGCAGCAGTTGTGCGGATATCGCGTCCAGCCTGCCCAGGTGGCGCAACACGCCATACACGAGATCCTGCACGGCGCCGCGCTGCTGGGATGTCAGCGCCGGTTCACTGCGCCACACCGCGGTCAGCTGGGCATCCAGACTGCGCCCGCTGATAACCCGCGTTACCGCGCCTGCGGCCAGACACTGGATTTGTTCCATGGTCAATACGCCGGTGACGGTTTATCCGCCGAGGCGGACACCCGTAATTGAAGGCAATCCGGCAAGAAACGCCTGCGCGGCCAGTCGTCGGCCGCCGGCACGCTGCAGTTCCAGCAAGCGCAGGCTGCCCGCGCCGGTTGCCACCCGCAATACGCCGGCGTCAGCTTGCAGCACGGTTCCCGGCCCGGCACCGGCGACAGTGTCAGCGACTGCTTCGGCTTGCCAGATTTTCAGCGGCTGCCCGTCATACAGCGTATGAGCCCCGGGTACCGGATTGAATGCGCGGATCATCCGGTCGATTTCCACTGCTGGCCTTGTCCAGTCTATTGCGGCCTCCGCCCTGGTGATTTTCGCCGCATAGCATGACTCCGCCGGATTCTGGGGTTCAGGCGCCAGCGGCATCTCCCGCAACGCACGTACGATCAGCCGCGCACCGGCTTCGGCAAGCTTGTCATGCAGTGAATTCGTGGTATCCCGGTCGTCGATCGCGATTTTGGTCTTCAGCAGCATCGCGCCGGTGTCCAGACCCTCGTCCATCTGCATGATGGTGACACCGGTTTCGCGGTCTCCGGCGAGGATTGCGCGCTGGATCGGCGCGGCACCACGCCAGCGCGGCAGCAGCGAGGCATGGATATTCAGGCATCCCAGCCGTGGCATCGCCAGCAGGCGGGAGGGGATCATCAGTCCGTAGGCAGCAACCACCATGACATCGGCATCCAGCTGCCCGATTTGCGCAATCACGGAATCGTCTTTGAGGCTCGGCGGCTGGGCCAGAACGAGTTGCCGTGCAAGGGCAAGCTGCTTGACGGCGGAAGGCTGCGATCTAAGGCCGCGGCCGGCCGGCCGGTCCGGCTGTGTCAGCACCAGCGGCACCCGATGTCCGGCATCGAGCAGCGCCGCCAGCGCCGTCGCCGCAAAAGCGGGCGTTCCTGCGAATATGACGTTCAAGCTTGCCCGTGTCCGGTGGTTGCCGGACTACATTGCCTGCCGTTGCTGCTTGTGCAGTTTGGCGGCAATACGTTTCTGTTTGAGTTGCGACAGTTTTTCGACAAAAACACGGCCGACCAGATGATCCATCTCATGCTGGATGCACACCGCGAGCAGGCCGTCGGCCTCAATGGTGCGTGACCGGCCATCCCCGTCCAGCGCCGAAACCGTGATTTTTGCGGCACGGGTCACTTTTTCGTAGATCCCGGGTACCGAAAGACAACCTTCTTCACATTCTTCTTCGCCTTCGGCGCTTATGATCTCCGGGTTGATGAGGACCTGCAGCTGGTCGCGGGTTTCGGAAATGTCGATGACGATGACACGCTGGTGGACATCGACCTGTGTTGCAGCAAGACCGATTCCGGGCGCAGCGTACATGGTATCAGCCATGTCTTTGATTAATTTACGTATTTTGTCATCGACCCGTGCCACAGGGGCAGCCACTTTATGCAGTCGCGGATCGGGGTAGTGCAATATCGGCAGTAAAGCCATGAAAAACTTGCCTATTTAATCAGCTAGATGCAGAATTTAAACCAAACTCTTACGTATCGGCGGCGGCTGCCTCAGCCAGCGCCGGCGACACGCACACAAGGTGGGGTTCCACATGCGAAAAGCAATTATATCCCTGATTTTGTTGATAACTCCGGTGTCCGGCGCGTATGCCGCCGAGGCCGCTGCGATCAAAGACGCGGCACCTGACCGGTATGTTGTGCAAAAAGGAGACACGCTGTGGGGCATTTCCGGGCGTTATCTGAAGGAACCCTGGCGCTGGCCCGAGTTGTGGAAAATGAACCAGGAACAGGTCAAGAACCCCCACCTGATTTATCCCGGCGACGTCATTGTGCTGGACCGCAGCAGCGGCGAAGCGCAGCTGAAGCTGGTCCAGCTTGAAACCACCCGTCTGGAACCCCGGGTGCGCAGCGAACCCAGCGCACGCAGTGCTGTTCCCAGCATCCCGCCTTCGGTCATCGAACCCTTCCTTTCAAAACCGCTGGTAGTCAGCGCCACTGAGCTCGACAGCGCACCACGCATCGTGGCCACCGCCGAGAGCCGCGTTACGCTGGGTGCCGGAGACCGGGCGTTCGTGCGCGGCATCACCAGGGACAAGGGCAACCAGTGGCAGATTTTCCGCCGCGGTGATCCGCTGATTGATCCCGAAACAAAGGAAGTGCTGGGATACGAGGCGACTTACCTCGGGGATGCCCAGGTCAGCCAGCATGGCGAAGTGGCAACCATCAACATTGTCCGTTCTGTCCAGGAAATCTACCAGGACGACCGGCTGGTGCCGCTGGGCAAGCAGACCCCGGTGTTCGCCTATGTGCCGCATCCGCCCAAGGTACCCGTCAAGGCGCGCATCGTGTCGGCCTACGGCAGCCTGCAGGAAACCGGCCCGCTGTCGATCGTTGCGCTGTCCAAGGGCAGCAGGGACGGGCTGGACGTCGGCACCGTGCTGGCGATCGAACGCAGCCAGACCAGCGCGCGTTACAGTCAACGAACGGAACCCCTGTTCGGCCGCTCCGGAATCAGCGGCAGCGATTCGCCGCGTGTCTATTACAGCCAGCCACTGCCGCCACGCGACACGCTGCTGGCGCGGGGCGAAGCGGTCACGCGTGAAAACATCGCGCAACTGCCCGATGAACGTTACGGACTGGTGATGGTGTTCCGCACCTTTGACCGAGCTTCATTCGCACTGGTCATGGAAGCCAGCCGCCCGGTTGCCGTGTCCGATTTCGTCACCAACCCCTGATTCCCGGGAGCACCCGGCTCCCGCCATCTGACGCCGGCTCCGCAACCACGGTGCCCCATGGCCATTCCCGCGGATCTTGAGGCTTGGCTGCGCCTGAGCCTGCTGCCGGGCCTGGGCCACCAGTCACTGCGCAGGCTGCTGGTCGCGCTGGGTACCCCCGATGCCGTTCTTGCTGCCAGCCAGGGCACCTTGCGTGCCCTCGTCAATGAAAAAATGGCTGCAGCCATCAGCAACGGCGGCGCTGATCCGTCGTCATGGAGCGGCGTCGGACCATGGCTGGAAAATCCCCTCAACCGCATAGTCACACTGGCCGATGCGGAGTATCCGAAAGCCTTGCTGGAAATCCCGGATCCGCCATCACTGCTTTATGTGAAGGGCCGCCTTGATCTGCTGAACCACCGGGGATTCGCGATTGTCGGCAGCCGCAATGCGACGGCACAGGGACTTGCCAATGCGGAGGCCTTCGCCACCGCACTCAGCAATGCCGGACTGACCATCACCAGCGGTCTGGCACTGGGCATTGATGCCGCAGCACATCGCGGGGGACTCGCGGGCAGCAGTTCAACGATTGCCGTAATTGGCACCGGTCTGGACGTGGTGTACCCCGCGCGCAATCGTGACCTTGCGCACCGCATCGCTGAAAGCGGAACTCTTGTTTCGGAGTTTCCGCTGGGCACCCCGGCTCTCGCCGCCAATTTCCCCCGGCGCAATCGCCTGATCTGCGGGTTGTCCGGCGGCTGCCTGGTGGTCGAGGCTGCGATTTCCAGCGGTTCGCTGATCACGGCCCGGCTTGCGGCGGATCAGGGCCGGGAGGTTTTTGCAATCCCGGGTTCGATACATTCGCCACTGGCGAAGGGTTGCCATGCATTGATCAAGCAGGGCGCAAAGCTGGTCGAATCGGCACAGGACGTGCTGGAGGAACTGGGCATGCAGCCTGCGCCGCATAAAGATTCAGCGGCGAATGCTGCACCAGTGGAGGATCATCCCCTGTTCAAGCACCTCGGCTTTGAGCCGGTGGACCTGGACACGTTGCAACAACGCAGCGGCCTGGCCATCGGCGACATCAATACGGCCCTGACCGCACTCGAATTGGCAGGCGCCGTCGAAAGCCTGCCCGGAGGCCGCTGGCAACGGCTGTTCTGAACCCGGCTTGCGCTGGTCCGGGATTGTTCTTATCATCGGGCGCTCTTTTTCAAGCCCCTGCCGTCCAGGGGTCCCTGCAGCGGCATTAGCGCCGCACTTTCAACGGGTTACATGGCGAAAACGCTCATCATCGCGGAAAAACCCTCGGTTGCCGGCGACATCGCCCGCGTCCTTGGCGGCTTCACCAAACATGCCGAGTACTTCGAGAACGACCAGTACGTGGTGTCGTCCGCGGTCGGTCATTTGCTGGAAATTGCCGCGCCGGAAGAGTTCGAGGTCAAGCGCGGCAAATGGTCGTTCGCCAATCTGCCGGTCATTCCGCCCCACTTCGACCTCAACCCGATCGCCAAAAGCGAAGCACGGCTTAAAGTGCTGGCAAAACTGATCAAGCGCAAGGATGTCACTGCGCTGATCAACGCCTGTGACGCCGGACGTGAAGGCGAACTGATTTTCCGCTACATCGAGCAGGCGACCAAGACAAACAAGCCGGTATCGCGGCTGTGGCTGCAATCCATGACTCCGGCGGCAATCCGGGAAGGTTTTGAGCACCTGCGTTCCGACGACGAGATGAAACCCCTGGCAGACGCCGCGCGCAGCCGCAGCGAAGCTGACTGGCTGGTCGGCATCAACGGCACGCGTGCGATGACCGCCTTCAACAGCAAGGGTGGAGGTTTCTACCTGACCACTGTCGGTCGCGTGCAAACGCCGACGCTGATGATCGTGGTGGACCGTGAACAGAAGATCCGCAAGTTCGTGCCCCGTGATTACTGGGAAGTGCGCGCGAGCTTCGGCGCCAGGGCGGGCGAATACGAGGGCCGCTGGTTTGATCCGGCATTCAAGCGTGATGAAAATGACGCGGAGAAGAAGGACAGCCGGCTCTGGAACAAGGTTGCCGCAGAAAAAATAGCGCAAGCGTGCCGCGGCAAAC
The DNA here is from genome assembly GCA_022843705.1 of Burkholderiales bacterium. Classification (GTDB taxonomy): domain Bacteria; phylum Pseudomonadota; class Gammaproteobacteria; order Burkholderiales; family SG8-41. Next base: position 16,976 of record JALHND010000011.1, on the reverse strand, counting down.
CCGGCACAGTCATCGAAGAATCCAAGCCGTCCTCGCAGCTGTCGCCGATGCTGTTTGACCTGACATCGCTGCAGCGGGAAGCCAATGGACGCTTCGGCTTCTCGGCCAAAACCACTCTTTCGATTGCCCAGGAGCTCTACGAAAGACACAAGGCGCTGACTTATCCGCGGACGGATTCCCGTCATCTGCCGGAGGATTACCAGGCCACCGTCAAGACCACGCTGGAGGCGCTTGCCGGAGAGCCGGGACTGGGCCCCTTTGCAAAAGAGATCATCAAGGGCAAGTGGATCAAGCCCAACAAGCGGATTTTCGACAACAGCAAGATCTCGGATCACTTCGCGATCATCCCCACACCGCAGCCGCCGAAAAACCTGAACGAGGTGCAACAGAAAATTTATGACCTCGTGGTCCGCCGCTTCATGGCGGTGTTCTTTCCCGCGGCAGAGTATCTGGTCACCACCCGCATCACCGAGGTCGCCACACACAAGTTCAAGACCGAGGGCAAGATACTGGTGAAGCCGGGCTGGCTGGCGATCTACGGCAAGGACGAACAGCAGGAAAGTGCCAATCTGCCCGTGGTGGCCAAGGGCGAGAAACCGCAGGCGAGCGCGGTCGATGTCATTGCGCTGGCGACACGTCCTCCCGCCCGTTATTCGGAAGCGACGCTGCTGAGCGCGATGGAAGGCGCCGGCAAGCTGATAGACGACGACGAGCTGCGCGAAGCGATGGCGCAGAAAGGCCTCGGCACGCCGGCTACCCGCGCCGCGATCATCGAGCGGTTGATTGCCGAAAAGTACGTGGTACGCGAGGGCCGGGAGCTGATCCCGACGGCCAAGGCATTCCAGCTGATGACTCTGCTCAACGGGCTCGGCGTCAACGAATTGACCCAGCCGGAGCTCACGGGAGAGTGGGAATACAAGCTGCTGCAGATGGAGCGCGGCAAGCTGAAGCGGGAAACCTTCATGAAGGAGATTTCCCGCATCACCGAACGCATCGTCAAACGCGCCAAGGAGTACGACAGCGAAACCATTCCCGGCGACTATGCGACGCTGAAGACGCCTTGCCCGCACTGCGGCGGCACGGTCAAGGAAAATTACCGCCGATTCGCCTGCGAGGCCTGTGAATTTTCAATCTCGAAAACACCCGGTGGCCGCCAGTTCGAACTCGATGAAGTTGAGACGCTGCTGGGTGAACGCACAATCGGTCCGCTGCAGGGGTTCCGCTCGAAGATGGGCCGGCCGTTTGCGGCGATCCTGCGCATCGTCGCGGACAAGGAAAACAACAACCTGAAGCTGGAGTTCGATTTTGGCCAGAACTCCGGGGATGATGAACCCGAGGAAGTCGATTTCAGCGGCCAGCAGGCGCTGGGTGCATGCCCGAAATGCAAGGGACAAGTCTTTGAACACGGCATGAACTACGTGTGCGAGAACACGCCGAGGAAAAAATGCGACTTCCGTTCCGGCAAGGTGATCCTGCGCCAGGAAATACAGCGTGCCCAGATGGAAAAGCTGCTGTCATCGGGCCGCACCGACCTGCTCGACGGTTTCGTCTCCAACCGCAACGGCCGCCGTTTCAAGGCTTTCCTCGTCAAGCAGCCTGACGGCAAGATCGGTTTTGAGTTTGCCCCCCGCGCAAGCAAGCCGGAAGCGGATAAAGCCGGTGTAACGGCACCTGCAGAGAAAAAACGTGCATCGCGGCGAAAATCATGAATTTAATTTAAAAACAAACACTTATACATAAAAAAGGCCGCGATTAGCGGCCTTTTTTATCATTGGCGCAAGTCAGATATCGAGGTTGCGCACACCCAGCGCGTTGGTTTCGATGAAGTTGCGGCGGGGTTCCACGGCGTCTCCCATCAGGGTCGTGAATATCTCGTCGGCACCGATCGCATCCTCGATCTGCGTCCGCAGCAGGCGCCGCGTTTTCGGATTCATCGTGGTGTCCCACAACTGCTCCGGATTCATTTCACCCAGACCCTTGTAACGCTGGATGCCGATGCCACGCTGGACCTCGGCGAGCACCCAGTCGATCGCCTCGCGGAACTCACGCACCGGGTGCATATGCTCCCCGCGCTTGATATAGGCACCATCGCCGAGCAGGCCGTGCAGCATCTGTGCCGTTTTCCTGATTTGCGCATAGTCACCGCTGTGCAGGAAATCCGCGTCGATCATGGTATTGCGTGCGACACCATGTTGGGTGCGGGATATGCGCAGGATATGGGATTCGCTTTTTTCATCGAATACCGCCTCGACCCTGACATTCCTTGCATCTCCGTAAAGTCCGGCCAGGGCCTTCGCGCTTTTCTGGGCCGCAGCTTCGTCGCTGACGTCGAGAGTCACCGGATTGTTGAGCAGGGCATGCAGCGCCTCGGAGTCAATCAGCCGGCTCTCGCGTTCGATCACCGCTTCCGCCAGCAGGTAATGCTTGGCCACCTCCTCCAGGGCATCCTTTGACAGCGGTTGCGCACCGGCACTGGTATGCAGTTCGGCTTCGGCCAGCGCCTGCTTGAGCAGGTACTGTTTCAGCTCGTGCTCGTCCTTCAGGTAACGCTCCTGCTTGCCGTGCTTGACCTTGTACAGCGGCGGCTGCGCAATATAGATGTGTCCGCGCTCGACCAGCTCGGGCATCTGGCGGTAGAAAAATGTCAACAGCAGGGTGCGGATGTGGGAGCCATCGACATCCGCGTCGGTCATGATGATGATGCGGTGGTAACGCAGCTTGTCCGGGTTGTATTCGTCCTTGCCGATTCCCGTGCCGAGCACGCTGATCAGGGTGGTGATCTCGGTCGAGGAGATCAGCTTGTCAAAACGCGCCTTTTCGACATTCAGGATCTTGCCTCGCAACGGCAGGATCGCCTGGTTCTTGCGATCGCGGCCCTGCTTGGCCGAGCCGCCGGCCGAATCACCCTCGACCAGGTAAAGCTCGCACTGCGCCGGATCACGCTCCTGGCAATCCGCAAGTTTCCCGGAAAGCCCGAATGAATCGAGCACGCCCTTGCGCCGGGTGAGCTCGCGCGCCTTGCGCGCCGCCTCCCTGGCCCTGGCGGCGTCGACAATCTTGCCGCAGATGATTTTGGCGTCGTTCGGTTTCTCGAGCAGGAACTCCATCAGTTTCTGCGCGACAACCTCCTCCACCACAGGCCGCACTTCGGAGGAAACCAGCTTGTCCTTGGTCTGTGACGAAAACTTGGGTTCGGGCACCTTCACCGACAGTACCGCGGTAAGCCCTTCCTTCATGTCGTCACCGCTGGTTTCGACCTTGGCTTTTTTCGCCAGCTCGTTCGATTCGATGTACTGGTTCAGCGTCCGGGTCATTGCCGCACGAAGCCCGGTCAGGTGGGTGCCGCCATCACGCTGCGGAATGTTGTTGGTGAAACACTGCATCGACTCCTGGTAGGAATCGTTCCATTGCATTGCGACCTCGACGGTGATTCCGTCCTTGCTGCCTTCGATGTGGAAAACATTGGGATGCAGGACCGATTTCGCGCGGTTCATGTATTCAACGAAACCCTTGACCCCGCCGCTGAATGCAAATTTTTCTTCCTTGCCGCTACGCTGGTCGGTCAGCGTGATTTTCACGCCATGATTCAGAAACGACAGTTCGCGCAGGCGCTTGGCCAGGATTTCATAGTGGAAGTCGACGTTTCCGAAAATCTCCTTGCTGGCCAGAAAATGCACTTCCGTGCCGCGCCGTTCGCTTTTTCCGGTCACCTTCAGCGGGGCAACGGCTTCACCCATGCGGAATTCCATCGAGTGCATCCTGCCGTCACGGCGGATAGTCAGGCGCAGCCACTCCGACAGTGCATTCACCACGGAGACACCCACGCCATGCAGGCCGCCGGAAATCTTGTAGGAATTGCTGTCGAATTTTCCGCCGGCGTGGAGTTCCGTCATCACCACTTCGGCAGTCGAGCGCTTTTCTTCGTCATCCGGATGGATGTCGGTAGGAATGCCGCGGCCGTTGTCGGCCACGCTGATCGAATTGTCCGGATGAATGACAATGGTTATTTCGTCGCAATGTCCGGCTAGGGCTTCATCAATTGCATTGTCGACCACTTCGAACACCATGTGATGCAGACCAGTACCGTCACTGGTATCACCGATGTACATGCCGGGACGCTTGCGTACCGCCTCGAGACCCTTCAATACCTTGATGCTGTCGGCACCGTAATCGCTGGACGCCTTCTGTTCCTTGTCGCTCATTTTTCTCTGTTCTTTCAGGTTCTATATTCGCATCGGCATGACGACATAACGGAAATCATCCCGTCCGGGCAGTGTTACCAGCATGCTGCTGTTGGCGTCGCCGAAGGAGCAGATGACATTGCCGGGCGGCACGTTGTTGAGCACGTCAAGAAGGTAGGTCACGTTGAACCCGACATCAAGCGGCTCTCCGGTAAACACGATTTCCATCTCTTCCTGCGCTTCTTCCTGTTCGTTGTTGCTGCAGGAAATGCGAAGACTGTCCTTGGTGAGCATCCATCGCACACCACGGAATTTTTCGTTGGAAAGAATGGCCGCGCGCTGAAGCGCACGCTGCAACTCATCGCGGTCCAGCGTTATCTCCTTCTCGTAGTTCGAAGGGATGACCCGCTGGTAATCAGGAAACTTTCCGTCAATGACCTTGGTGGTGAGATCCACGTCGCCGAACTTGAAACGGACCTGGTTGGCGTAAATCGCAACTTCCAGTGCCTCATCGCCATCTGTCAGTTGCCGTGCCAGCTCGAGTATGGCCTTGCGGGGGAGTATGACTTCGACCTTGTCCTGGGTTTCTGCGAGTTCGGTGACTGCGTAGGCCAGACGGTGACCGTCTGTGGCAACGACACGGAGTTGTTTGCCGTCGGTCACCAGCAGCAGGCCATTGAGATAGTAACGAATGTCCTGCTGCGCCATGGCGTACTGGACAAGCGCGAGCAATTTTCGTGCGGCGCCCTGGGATATCGTAAACCTGCTTTGCGGTGTTCCCGGGTCGGCCAATACCGGAAAGTCGGCTGAGGGGAGCGTTTGCAGGTTGAAACGGCTTTTTCCGGCCTTGACCTGCAGGCGGTTGTTGGTGTTTTCCAGCGAGACATCGCTGCCGTCGGGCAGTGCTCGGAGGATATCCACGAGTTTTCGCGCAGAAACCGTGATTGCCTGGGTTTCACCTGTCTTTTTTTCAATGACGCAGGATGTAGCGATCTGGAGTTCGAGATCGGTTGCAACAAAACGCAAATCGTCGCCGCTGCGTTCAATCAGCACGTTTGAAAGTATCGGCAAGGTGTGGCGTCGCTCCACGATGCCGGTAACCGCCTGCAGCGGTTTCAACAGGGAATCACGCGGTAATTGAACGAGTTTCATATTGGTTTTATTTCTTGATTGGAATAATAGTAGCTAATAGAGGGAGTGCAATTCTGTTGAAACATCGATGTTCCCTTTGATTTTATGCACGGAACCTCTATTTCCGTTTTGTGAATTCCTTGTGGATATGCCGGTGAACGACGGGGATGAAAATGCCGTTGTTTCCCGTTTCGGGTTGTTATGCACAATGTCTGCACAGCCCATCAACTGCGCAATACCTTCATCAACGACGCGATATCCGTCGTCATTTCGTTGCTGCTGTTCCGTAATTGTGCAATCTTGCGGCAGGCATGCAGCACCGTTGTATGGTCACGTCCGCCAAAGGCTTCACCAATGTCAGGCAGGCTCATCTGGGTGAGTTCCTTGGCCAGCGCCATGGCAACCTGCCGCGGCCGTGCAACATTGCGGGTCCGCTTCTTGGAATACATTTCCGATACCTTGATCTTGTAATAATCGGCCACAGTACGCTGGATGTTTTCAATGCTGACCTGCCGGCTTTGTGACGCCAGGATGTCCCGCAGGGCTTCGCGGGCGAGATCGACATCAATCGGCTGTCCCGTAAAGCGGGAGTAGGCAAGCACCCGTTTCAGCGCACCCTCGAGTTCCCGGATGTTGGACTGGATGTGCTTGGCGATGAAAAATGCGACGTTTTCATCGAGATCGAGGCCGTCAGCTGCGGCTTTCTTGAGCAGGATGGCAACACGCATTTCCAGTTCTGGCGGCTCCACGGCGACAGTCAGTCCCCATCCGAAGCGCGAAATCAGCCGGCTTTCCATGCCTGAAATTTCACGGGGGAAGGTGTCACAGGTGATGATGACCTGCTTGTGGGCCTCGACCAGGGCGTTGAATGCGTAGAAAAACTCTTCCTGCGTCCGGTTCTTGCCGCTGAAAAACTGGATATCGTCAATCAGCAGCAGGTCGAGTGAATGGTAGTAACGCTTGAAATCGTCAAAGGCCTTGTGCTGATAGGCCCTCACGACATCGGATACGTACTGCTCGGCATGGATATACCGGATTTTGCTTTCCGGCGCATGGGTGCGCAGATGATTGCCTATGGCGTGGATCAGATGGGTTTTACCGAGCCCGACACCGCCGTACACGAAAAGCGGGTTATAGGCGGAACCGGGTTTTTCCGCGACCTGGCGCGCTGCGGCCCTGGCAAGATCATTCGCCTTGCCGGTAACAAAGGTGTCAAAAGTGAAGGCCGGGTTAAGGCGGGAGACATCACGTACTACCGGTGTTGCCGCCGCGGGCCGGGCCGGGCTTTCGGTTTGTGCCTTGCCGGCCACCGGCGACGCCGCTGCGGTTTTCTCGGATATCACGAGGTCCACGGAGGCGTTTTCGCCGAGGCGTTCGCGGGCAATGTCGAGGATTCTCGCGTGGAAACGATCGCGCACCCAGCGCTGGACAAACCGGTTGGGAGCCGTGACGGTGACCGTCAGGCCCGAAATATTGCATTGGAGCGGCTGAATCCAGGTGACGAATTGCTGCTGCCCGAGCTCTTTTGCAAAAAATGCCAGACAGTGTTGCCAGAAATCGTTCATTCGTCCCTATCGGGTGAAGCGGCCACGTGGATGCCGTAACGGGATGGAGGGGAAATTTGACCCCCGATTTTACCCGTTATTGCCATCCCCGCCAAAGCCGCCGGGGCTTTTCCGTGAGGTTTCGGATCCCTGAGTGGGGTGGCGGGTACGTTGACATGATTACCTCGTACGATGTCTAATAATGGGTTTCCCCGAAACCATTTTCAGGACAGATCATGAAGCGCACCTATCAACCGTCGAAAACGCGACGCCAGCGTACGCATGGATTCCGTGTGCGCATGAAAACGCGCGGCGGCCGCGCTGTCATCCGTGCGCGCCGTGCCAAAGGGCGGGCCCGTCTCAGCGTTTGACCAACCCCGGGTTTGCAGCCGCAACAAGCCGGGCCGTTTGACGGGTCCGGCGCAGTTTGAAGCGGTGCTTGCAGCTGGTCGTCGTTCGGGCAGCCGCTGCTTCCTTGCCAGAGCCATTCCGAATGCCGGTTGTGGCGCCCGATTGGGATTGATTGTCGGCAAAAAGGCCGCACCGCGGGCGGTGGATCGCAACCGCGTCAAACGGCTGGTCAGGATCGTTCACCGCCAGTTTCTGCAACAACTCGACGCGCAGGATGTGGTGGTGCAGTTGCGGAGCAGCCCCCGTGGCCGCGACAACGCGGCACTGTTGAAGGAACTTCAGGATTTGTTGCGCGGACTGCTGGTTCAAGCCGGATAACCGCGGTTCTCGACAAAGAAAAGACGCTTATGGACTCACAACGGCTGGTTCTCTTCTTTGTGTTCACCATGTCGGTGTTCCTGCTCTACGAATCCTGGCAGCGCGACCAGCAATCCGCGACGCGTGCGATTGCGCCGGCTGCCATTGCGCCGACTCCGACGCCTTCTGCGGCCCCACCTTCCGTTGACCCGTCTGTTCCCGCGCCGGCAGCAACGTTGACTCCGGCACCTGCCGCACCTGCTCCGGTTAATGCCGCCAGCCGCGGCCAGGTGATCAAGGTGGAAACCGACCTTTACCGGGCCGAGATCAGCACGGCCGGCGGCGACCTGGTCCGGCTGGAGTTGCTGAAACATGGCGGAACCCTGGATCGCTCCAGGGAGTTCGTGTTGTTCGAGCGCAGCGCTGATCGTGTCTACATTGCGCAGTCAGGCTTGATCGGCAGCAACCTGCCAAATCATCAAAGTACGTATACGGCAAATGCCGGCGAATACCGCCTTGGCGATTCGGCATCCGTACTGGAGATCCGGCTGGAGGCTACAGGGGGTGTAAAGGCATCCAAGACCTACCGTTTCAGCCGCAACAGCTACGTCATAGACATTGTTCATGAGGTTACCAATACGGCGGCTGAGCCGGTAACGGCCCATGCCTATTTCCAGCTGGTTCGGGATTCAAAGCCGCCGGAGGGCGATTCGGCCATGGTGCCGACCTACACCGGTGTTGCGGTTTACACCGACAAGGAAAAATTCCAGAAGGTTGCGTTTGGCGACATCGAAAGCGGCAAGGTGCCCTATCCCAAGACCGCCAACGACGGCTGGATCGGCATGCTCCAGCACTATTTCCTCGGGGCCTGGCTGCCGAAGGATGGGGCCCCGCGCGAGTACTACACGCGGCAGGTGCCGCAAGGGCTGTACGCCGCCGGCGTGATCATTCCCGGCGGAACGCTGGCTCCGGGCGCCACCGCGACACTGGCAATGCCGCTGTATGCGGGGCCCCAGGAGCAGGAGAAGCTGGCAGCGCTGTCGAAGGGCCTTGATCTCGCGGTTGATTACGGCTGGCTGACAGTCATTGCGGCGCCGCTGTTCTGGGTCCTGCAGTGGATCCACGGCTGGGCCGGCAACTGGGGGGTGGCGATCATCATCCTGACCATCCTGATCAAGCTGATTTTCTATCCGTTGTCGGAAGCGAGCTACCGCTCGATGGCGAAGATGCGCGTTGTCGCGCCGAAGATGCAGCGCCTGAAGGAACAGTACGGCAATGACCGCCAGCGCATGCAGCAGGCGATGATGGAGCTGTACAAGACCGAGAAAATCAATCCGCTGGGCGGCTGCCTGCCGATCCTGGTGCAGATACCGGTATTCATCGCGCTGTACTGGGTGTTGCTTGCGAGCGTTGAGATGCGCCAGGCGCCGTTCGCGCTGTGGATCAAGGATCTCTCGGTACCGGATCCCTGGTTCATCCTGCCGATCCTGATGGGCGCGACGATGATCATCCAGACCCGTCTCAACCCGGAACCGCCGGATCCGGTGCAGGCCAAGGTCATGAAGATCATGCCGATCGCGTTCAGCATTTTCTTCTTCTTCTTTCCCGCGGGACTGGTGCTGTACTGGCTGGTCAACAACATCCTGTCGATTGCCCAGCAATGGCATATCAACCAGGTGCTCGAGCGCGCGGCAAAGCAGTCCAAGCCGAAGTCCTGAGCGCCGCATTTTGCCGCGGCGCTATACTCGCCGCGCATGATGCGCCGTGACACCATTGCTGCGATTGCCACTGCGCCGGGGCGGGGCGGTGTCGGCATCGTGCGCGTCTCCGGCGCCGGCCTGCTGCAATTTGCCGCGGGGCTGACATCGCGCAGGCCGGTTGCCCGGCGAGCAGTATTCACGCCGTTTCTGGATGCCGCCGGCGCCGCCATCGACGACGGGCTGCTGCTGTATTTCGCCGCGCCGCATTCTTATACCGGCGAGGATGTGCTGGAGCTGCAGGGCCATGGCGGACCGGTGGTGATGCGCCAGCTGCTGCAGCGTTGTCTTGAACTGGGCGCTCGCCTGGCGCGGCCCGGCGAATTCACGGAACGTGCTTATCTCAACGGCCGTATGGATCTGGCCCAGGCCGAAGGCGTCGCCGACCTGATCGAAGCCTCGACGACAACCGCCGCCCGCGCCGCCCTGCGCTCCTTGCATGGTGATTTTTCCAAATTAATACAAGCACTTACGGATAAAATCATCACCCTGCGCATGTTGCTTGAAGCGACCTTGGATTTTCCGGAGGAGGAAGTCGAGTTCCTGACCGCAGGCCGGGCAGCCGAAAAGCTGGCGGATATTCGTGAAGAACTGGCGGCCACGCTGGCAGCAACCCGGCAGGGGAGCCTGCTGCGCGACGGTGTTCAGGCCGTCCTGATTGGTGCACCCAATGTCGGCAAGTCGAGTCTGTTGAACCGCTTTGCCGGGGAGGAGGTGGCGATTGTCACCGACACGCCGGGAACCACCCGCGATGCGCTGCGCGAGCAGATCGATATCGACGGCATGCCGGTGCATATCATCGATACCGCGGGCCTGCGTGAAACCACGGATGCGGTGGAACGGATTGGCATCGACCGCAGCTGGGCGGTTGTGGCGAAGGCAGACCTGGCGCTGCTGGTCTGCGATGCCCGAGAGGCCGACGACGTTGCGGTGCAAGCGATAGTCGGGCGTTTGCCGCCGGACTTGCCGCGGATCCGCATTTTCAACAAGATCGACTTGGCCGGGCAGCCGCCGCGACGCGAACGCGGCGCCGGGGAAGAACGGATCTGGTTGTCGGCCAAAACCGGCGCGGGGCTGGATCTGCTGAAAAAAGCGATCTGGGACCAGGCCGGCTGGCAGCCGTCGGGGGAGGGCCTGTTCACCGCCCGGGCGCGCCATGTCGAGGCTCTGCTGAACGCGCAGCGCCACCTGACCACCGCCGCGGAGCTGACCCGGCAGCTCGAGCTCTATGCCGAAGAATTGCGGCTGGCGCATGAAGCGCTGGGGGCGATTACCGGCGAGTTCACGCCTGACGATCTGCTGGGCGAAATCTTTTCCAGGTTCTGCATCGGCAAATAGCCCGACCCGGAGGTTTCACGTGGAACCTTCGGCATCTGGTGTCAGGTCGGTCGACGGCTGTTTCACGTGAAACACAGGCTGCCGCGGCTTTCGCCGGTCCAGTAACTGGGCTATCATGCGCGCCCGGCTTCGAGTCCTTTCGGCAACCGTGGTCCCGGCGGCGTAAATATGACGCAATTCCCTGAAAAATTTGACGTAATCGTCATCGGTGGCGGCCACGCCGGCACCGAGGCCGCGCTCGCCAGTGCGCGCATGGGCTGCCGCACACTGCTGTTGACCCACAGCATCGAGACGCTGGGCCAGATGTCCTGTAATCCCTCGATCGGCGGCATCGGCAAGGGCCACCTGGTCAAGGAAGTCGACGCGCTGGGCGGGGCGATGGCGGCGGCGACCGACGAGGCCGGCATCCAGTTTCGCATCCTCAATTCACGCAAGGGTCCGGCGGTGCGGGCGACCCGGGCCCAGGCCGATCGCGTCCTTTATCGCCAGGCCATCCGCAGCCGTATCGAAAACCAGCCGAATCTGAGCGTGTTCCAGCAGGCGGTCGACGACCTGATCGTGCAGGGCGATCGGGTGACCGGCGTGGTGACCCAGATCGGCCTGCGCTTCGAGGCGCGGGCCGTGGTGCTGACCGCAGGGACCTTCCTCTCCGGCCTGATCCACGTCGGCCTGCAGAACTACCAGGGCGGCCGCGCCGGCGACCCGCCATCGGTCAGCCTGGCGGCGCGCCTGCGCGAACTGAAGTTGCCGGTGGGGCGCCTGAAAACCGGGACGCCGCCGCGCATCGATGGTCGCAGCATCGACTTCAGTGTGATGATCGAGCAGTCCGGCGATGATCCGGCGCCGGTATTTTCCTTCCTCGGCCGGCGCGAGCAGCATCCGCGACAGCTGCCGTGCTGGATCACCCACACCAACGAACGCACCCACGAGGCGATCCGCGGCGGGCTCGACCGTTCGCCGATGTTCACCGGCGTCATCGAAGGCGTAGGACCGCGCTACTGTCCGTCGATTGAAGACAAAATCCACCGTTTCGCCGACAAGGCCTCGCACCAGATATTCCTCGAGCCCGAGGGCCTGACGGTGCACGAGTATTACCCCAACGGCATTTCCACCAGCCTGCCTTTCGATGTGCAGCTGGCGGTGGTGCGCTCGATCCAGGGGCTGGAGCGGGCGCATATCACGCGGCCCGGTTATGCGATCGAATACGATTATTTTGATCCGCGCGGACTCAAGGCCTCGCTGGAAACCCGGGCGATCGGCGGCCTGTTTTTTGCCGGCCAGATCAACGGCACCACGGGGTACGAGGAAGCGGCGGCCCAGGGTCTGCTGGCGGGCATCAATGCCGGCTTGCAAGTCAGCGGGCGCGAAGCCTGGTCGCCGACCCGCGACCAGGCCTACCTCGGTGTGCTGGTCGATGACCTGATCACCCGCGGCGTGTCCGAGCCCTACCGCATGTTCACCAGCCGCGCCGAATACCGGCTGTCCCTGCGCGAGGACAATGCCGATCTGCGGCTGACCGAAATCGGCCGCCGTCTCGGCATCGTCGATGACCGGCGCTGGGAAACCTTCGAACGCAAGCGTGAAGCGATTGCCCGCGAACAGGAACGGCTGAAATCGACCTGGGTCCATCCCCGGCAGCTTACAGAACAACAAGCCATTGATTTTATTGGTAAAAATATAGAACGTGAGTATTCACTGTCGGATCTGCTGCGCCGCCCGGAAGTGAGTTATGCCAGTCTGATGGCTGTGCCCGGTGCCGGTCCCGGCGTCGACGATCCGCAGGTTGCGGAACAGGTGGAAATCCAGGCCAAATACCAGGGCTATATCGAACGCCAGCGCGCCGAGATCGAGCACCGTGCGCATCAGGACGAGTTGCGCCTGCCGGGCGATATCGACTACACCCAGGTACGCGGCCTGTCGATCGAGGTCCAGCAGAAGCTGAACCGCGCCCGGCCGGAAACCGTCGGCCAGGCTTCGCGCATTTCGGGCGTCACGCCGGCGGCGATCTCGGTGTTGCTGGTGCATCTCAAACGCATTTCCGCCGTCCTGCAGAAAAGCGCATGAACCTCGCGGACGCACTGGCCGCGGGCATCCGGGCGCTCGGCCTGGACATTGCCGCGGGCGCGCAGCAGCGCATGCTCGATTACCTCGCGCTGATCCAGAAATGGAACAAGGCCTACAACCTGACCGCGGTGCGTGAGCCGCAGAAAATGCTGACGCATCATCTGCTCGATTCGCTGGCCGTGCTGCCGCACCTGCGTGGGCCGCGGGTGCTCGATGTCGGCACCGGCGCCGGACTGCCCGGCATTCCGCTGGCGCTGGCGCGTCCGGACTGGCAATTCACGCTGCTCGACTCGAACCACAAGAAAACGACGTTTCTGCGTCAGGCGGTCATCGAACTGCAGCTCGACAACGTCGAGGTGACCTGTGCGCGCGTCGAATCCTGGGCTGCGCCGCAGTCCTTCGATACCGTGGTGTCGCGCGCGTTTTCGGATGTCGCGGAATTCATCGCCCTCGCCGGGCGGCTGTGTGCAAAGGATGGCGTCGTGATTGCAATGAAAGGGGTTTATCCGCACGAGGAACTGGCGCAGCTGCCGCAGGCCTTCCGCCTCTGCGGCGTCGTGCCGCTGCAGGTGCCGGGCCTCGGCGCCGAGCGCCATGCCGCGCTGCTGCAACCGGCGGAGGCGGCATGACCCGCATCATCGCCATCACCAACCAGAAGGGCGGCGTCGGCAAGACCACGACCGGCGTCAACCTGGCGGCCAGCCTCGCGGCGACCCAGCGCCGTGTGCTGCTGGTGGATCTCGATCCGCAGGGCAATGCGACCATGGGCAGCGGCATCGACAAGCGCGCGCTGGAAGCCACGGTGTACCAGGTGCTGCTCGGAGAAAAAACGGTTGCCGATGTGCGCCAGCGTGCGCAGGCCGGCTACGACGTGCTGCCGGCCAACCGCGAACTCGCCGGCGCCGAAATCGAACTGATCGAGATCGAGCAGCGCGAAACGCGCCTGAAAGACGCGCTGACCGCCGTTGCTGCCGAATATGATTTCATCCTGATCGACTGTCCGCCGGCACTGAACCTGCTGACCGTCAACGGCCTCACTGCAGCACAGGCGGTGATGATCCCGATGCAGTGCGAGTACTACGCGCTGGAAGGATTGTCGGATCTCGTCGGCACCATCAAGCGCGTGCGCGCCCATCTCAATCCCTCGCTCGAAATCGAGGGTCTGCTGCGCACCATGTATGACCCGCGCAATACCCTGGCGCAACAGGTTTCGGCGCAGCTGCTGCAGCACTTCGGCGACAAGGTGTATCGCACGGTGATTCCGCGCAACGTGCGCCTGGCCGAAGCGCCCAGTCACGGGCTGCCGGCGCTGGAATTCGATCGCAGCTCCAAGGGGGCACAGGCCTATCTGGCGCTGGCCGGTGAAATGCTCAACCGGTCATCTACATAAGTATTTGTTTATAAAGGATTTTTATGGTCAAGCCAAAAGGACTGGGGCGCGGCCTCGATGCCTTGCTGGGTGGCGGTGACAATGCCGCGCCGCGCGCTGCTGCCACGGGTGACGCGGTGACCACGTTGCCGGTCGCGGCGCTGCAGCCAGGCAAATACCAGCCGCGCACGCACATGGACCAGGAGGCGCTTGATGCGCTGGCGGCCTCGATCAAGGCGCAGGGCGTGATGCAGCCGATCCTGGTGCGTCCGGTCGGTGACGGAAAACATGAAATCATCGCCGGCGAGCGGCGTTGGCGCGCAGCACGGATTGCCGGACTTTCCAGCGTGCCGGTGCTGGTGCGCGCCGTGCCCGATCAACAGGCACTGGCGGTGGCGTTGATCGAAAACATCCAGCGTGAAGACCTCAATGCGCTGGAGGAAGCCGTCGGCATCGAGCGCCTGATCCGGGAATTTGCGCTGACACACCAGGCCGTGGCTGAAGCCATCGGCAAGTCACGGGCCGCGGTGACCAACCTGCTGCGCCTGCTTGAATTGGCGCCGCCGGTGAAAAGCCTGCTTGGCGAAGGCCGCATTGAAATGGGCCATGCCCGCGCACTGCTGGCGTTGCCGGTGGAGCGCCAGATCGCCCTGGCGAGGGAGGCCGCGGAACAGGGCTGGTCGGTGCGTGAGGTTGAACGCAGGGTAGCCACGGCAGTTACAAGCAAGTCGGCCGTGCGCAGGTCCCTGCGCCAGGATCGTGATGTGGCCCGACTGGAGGACGAGGTTTCCGCACGCTTGGGCACTCCGGTAAAAATCAAAAGCGGCGGACGCAAAGGCAGCGGCCAATTGGTCATCACCTATCGCTCCCTGGATCAACTGGATGTCCTGCTGGCCAAGCTGAAATAGGATTTGACCGAGAACAAAATTGACGGCAACAAGCGGCGGGCAGTAAAATTGAAAGATTTCTATCCCTAGATATTGCGGTGCGGCAGCACGTTTTAACCGAGAGCGGTTCGGATTCCGGTTGCGGCGCTGCGGAAAAAGGGGTGGCCTTGTGACGATGGTAGCCAGAGTCATGGTTTTGCAACTGGTGCTGTCGATCATGGTTGTCGCTGGCGCCGGGGTTCTGTACGGCGCGCCGGCGGCAAAAGCAGCAATGATGGGTGGTGGTAGTGCACTGGCGGGGACTCTGGCCTATGCCGGATGCCAGCGCATGGTTCCGGGCAGCAATGCCTCGCGGCTGATGTGGGGTCACATCCTCGGCGAGGCGGCCAAGGTGCTGGTGGCTTTGGGACTGTTGGCTGTCGTGCTGGTGGCTGATCCTGGTCACGCTGCGGCAGGCCTAGCCGGATTCGGCGCGGCCTTGCTGGCGTATCCTCTGGCGATTTTTTGGTTGAACAAGTAAAAGACGAACGCAACAGACATGGCTGCCGGTCAAGCACCCCAGAACGCGGGCGAATACATTTCCCACCACCTGACGAATCTCCGGGTGGGCGAAGGTTTCTGGACCTTCCATATCGATACCATCCTGATGGGCTGGTTCACCGGCCTGCTCGGGCTCGGCGCCTTTTACCTGATCGCACGCGGCGCGACTTCGGGTGTTCCCGGCCGCGTGCAGGGTTTCATCGAACTGATCGTCGAGTTCGTCGACGACACCGTCAAGGGCGTGTTTCCGGGGGACCGCAAGTTCCTGGCCCCGCTGGCGCTGACGATCTTCGTCTGGGTGTTCATGATGAACCTGATGGACCTGCTGCCCATCGACTGGGTGGCGACAGCCACCGGTGCGACAGGCCTGTCCTACTGGAAGCCGGTGCCGACCACCGACCTCAACACCACCTTCGCGATGTCGCTGACGATTTTCCTGCTGACCATTTTCTTCAGCTTCAAGGCCAAGGGCGCCGGCGGTTTCGCCCACGAGTTGTTCACCGCGCCGTTCGGCAACAACCCGCTGCTGTGGATTCCGAATCTCGCGCTGAACATCATCGAGTACGTGGCCAAACCCGTCTCCCTCGCCATGCGGCTGTTCGGCAACATGTATGCCGGCGAACTGATTTTCATGCTGCTGGGCGTCATGGGTACCCTGGCCGCCCTGTCCTTTGGCGGGATGCTCGCAGGTGCCGCCGCGGGCCTGCTGTACTGGGCCTGGGCCGTGTTTCACATCCTGATCATCCTGTTGCAGGCCTTCATTTTCATGGTGCTGTCATGCGTCTACATCGCCATGGCGCACGAGCATCACTGATCCGAGCCGGTTTTTAACACTCCGTAATTACTACCTGTCCGAAAGAAAGGGAATTCAAAATGGAACAATACGCCGCCGTCATTCAAGGCTACACCGCGCTGGGCATCGGCATCATCATCGGCCTCGGCGCCATCGGTGCCTGTATCGGCATCGGCATCATGGGCTCGAAGTTCCTCGAGGCCGCCGCGCGTCAGCCGGAGCTGATTCCGCAGCTGCAGAAATTCATGTTCCTGCTGGCCGGCCTGATCGATGCCGCGTTCCTGATCGGCGTGGGTATCGCCATGTTCTTCGGCTTCGCCAATCCGCTGCTCGGCGTCCTAGCCAAGTAATTTTTATCCCGACAGGGGCACAGCATGAATATCAACGCCACCCTGTTCGTCCAGGCACTGTCGTTCGCGGCGCTGATCTGGTTCACGGTCCGCTTCGTGTGGCCGATGATCACCGATGCGATGGACGAACGCACCAAGCGCATCGCCGATGGCCTGGCTGCCGCCGAAGCGGGCAAGCAGTCGCTGGAGCGCTCGTCGAAGCAGGCTGAAGAGGCGATAGCCCTGGCCCGCGGCCGGGCAGCGGAGATCGTCGCCCAGGCTGAAAAACGGGCCAGCCAGATGATCGAGGAAGCCAAAAGCTCGGCCAAGACCGA